>JADJOG010000004.1 GCA_016713865.1 Flavobacteriales bacterium
TTCCTTGCAGGTTCAGAGCAAGGTCTGAAGGGCACCACATACTCCGTGCGCCTACGTCCGTGTCCCCGATGGCGCTAGGCGCCTTCCACATCAGCGAAGTTGTCCCAGCCGCGCTGTTTCAGGATGCTGGCCGCGGTCGTGCTGCGGTAGCGCGCCCGCGCAATGCACGCCGCCGATGAACGGCTTGTCCTTCGGGAATTGCGCCAAATGCTGGTTGATCCAGTTCCAGCGGCACGTTGATGGCATCGACATGCTCGCTGTCGAACTCCGCTCTCCTTGCGCACGTCGAGATGATTGGCTTACTCGCATAGACACCGCGAACTCCTGCAAACCGATGCGACCCACGCCATCCACCTCCCTTGCCCTCAGACTTCGGCATGTGGCGAACGCCCTTGAGGGTAGCCGACGGTGTTGTCGTACCCACGCGGCTCCAGCGTGGATGATGCTTTCCTCTTCCTTGCCTTCCTCGGCCACTAGTAGGATGGCCTGCTTGATGTCCTTGATCATCTCACCCACCCACATCGCGAAGTTGCTATCGAGCCCGATGTTGATGCTGTTCGGGATGAAGCCCTTGGCGAACTCACTGGCCGGGCGCGTATCGAGCACCAGCGGACGCTCTTCGTTGGCCACCACCTCGAACTCAGCTGGCGAGTAAGCCCGTTTGCCGCGCTCCATAGATCCGGGCGGCCCACATCGCCGATGAAGAGCGTATCGCCGGAGATGATCGCCACTGCTTTGCCGGTCCTCCCATCACCAGATAGGTGGTGCTCTCCACGGTGGGCGGGCGTGGAATCGCCTTACCCGGCTGCTTAGCGCCCATGGAACACTTCACCGTCGGTGGCTACATGCGCCGTGAAGCCGGGCTTCGCCGTTGGGCCGTAAACGATGGTGGCGCCGGCTTTCTTCGCGAGGTCGAGATGGCCGCTTACGAAGTCGGCGTGGAAGTGCGTCTCGAAGACGTACTTCACTTTGGCGCCATCTGCTGTTGCGCGGTCGATGTAGGGCTGCACCTCGCGCAGGGGATCGAAGATGGCTGCCTCGCCGTTGCTCTCGAGGTAATAGGCCGCATGCGCGATGCAGCCGGTGTAGATCTGCTGGAGCTTCATGGTCGTTTCGTTTGCTGGTCCGTGGTTATCGTGACGGCGCAAAGTTCAGTGAGCACATCGGGCGCAGCAGTGATGTTCGTCACGTAACGAAGCCCGTTTGGTTCGATCCTCCAATCGCAACGAATGAGAAAGGCCCGGATTGCTCCGGGCCTCTCGAATGCACATGCCTGCCGACTAGGGAATCAGCAGGGAGGCAACATGACGCTCGGTGCCTTGCTCAAGGCTTATCGTGTACGCGCCGGGTGCGAGGCCGACCGGCAATTGAAGCACCATGCCATCGTTCGCGATGCGGTGCTGCGCCGCGCCCCACTGATTAATCAGGCGGCCATCAGCGGCATGCATACGCAGCACGGCTTCGTTGCGCACAGGTGCTCCCGTTTGCAGGGTTACCCATTCGCCGCTCACGCAGGGATTGGGGAACAGTCGGATTTCGTTAATCGACGGCGCATCGACGATGCCGTTGGATAGATCATTCACCAGTCGAGCCGCCATGAAATAGTTCTGATTGCTCGGTGTGCGCGCCTGTCCGCATACAACGATATGGCCATCGGCCTGCACATCCATGCCGTAGATCATGGCGCTGTATCCCGGGATCACCGGCTGCGCGATGCCGTTGTTGCCGAAGGCGGTCTGGCGGCTGCCATCGCCATTGTACTTCCATACGGCCATATCGAATGCGCCCGGAGGTCCATCGCCCGAAGTGCCTGCCATTGCGATGCTGCCATCGACTAGCACCTTCACCTGCGCGGCGTAGTCATAATCGTCCGCATCTTCTTCCACTGCGCCATTCTCGCCGAACGATGCATCCAACGCTCCGTTTGGCGTGAACCTGCATGAGCAGCGCGCTGAAGTTGTACTCCTGGGTGGCCGTGAAGCCCGCCACGAGGATGGAACCATCGGGCAAGAGCGCGAGGTCGTCCGCCTCATCGTCAACGCCGCCGTAGTTCTGCTTCACCACGCCATTGGTGCCGAAGGTGTTGTCGAGGTTGCCATCTGCCTCGAAGCGCGCCACGAGGAGCACCCACCACAGCAATCCGTTGCCATAGGTGCCCACGGCCACGATGCGCCCATCGGGCTGTACCGCGATGCCTTTGAAGTCGCATGCATACTCGCCAACAGGAATGGTTGCCACGCCGCCGTTGCCGAAGGAGGCATCGAGGGCGCCATCAGGGGTGAAGCGCACCACCACCGGCCGACTCACGTAATCCGCGCTGAAGGAACTGCCGCAAACAAGGATGTTGCCGTCGGCATCGAGCACGAGATCGAAGCCCATATCCTCCCCGAAGGCGGGCGCCTCGGTAACGGATTGGAGCACGATGCCACCGTTTCCGAAGTCGCTATCCAGCGAACCATCAGCGTTGAGGCGGATGAGCACGATGCGGTAAGTCTGGTAATCGGTGGTGCTACCGACCAGCACGATCTTGTTCTCGGAGGTGAGCACCGCTGAGTACAGGTTCGCTTCGAAGTCCTGGCTGAACGTGAAGACACCATCGGTGGCGAAGCCGAGGTCCGGGCTGCCATCGGGCAGGTAGCGGAACACATGGGCCTGCGACTGGAAGCTGGCATCGAAGCTCATGCCCACCACGAGGATCTTCTGATCGGGCTGCACCAGGACCTTCTGCGCATTGTCACCGGTGTTCACCGGCTGCACCACGACCCCAGTGCTGTTGAACGAAAGATCCAGGGAGCCCATTTGAGCGTGGTGCTCCAAAGGAAGAGCGAGCGCGGCCGCAAGGGCGAGCGCGAGGTTGAAGGGTCTCATTGTCGTCATGGTTGTTCAGGTTTGGTGTTCTTCGGCTCGGGTTCGATCTTGCCCAGACTCTCGAGCAGCTTGCGCCAGGGCCTCTGCCCGCCTTCGTGCGGCGATGGAGCTCCTCCAAGGATTCGAGTTCGTCCTTGGGGGTGGGCTTATCGTCGGGCTTGCTCATGGACTCTTGGGCTTGAGGCCGCGAATGTGAAGTCCCTTCCGATCGGCCCATGCGAATCACCGCTTACATGCGCGGTACACCCAGGCAAGTCCCCCTTACAATAGCATTACAGCGCCGCGCACCGCCCTGAAGGACAAGTCCTTGCACCTTCGGGCAGAGCCCTTCAAATCGCCAGCAGGAAGTCGGTGAGATTCACCTCTTCACCCTCGATCCCGAGCTTTTTCCGCAGGCGAGAGCGGGCCACCGTGATGCTGTTCACCGACTGAAGGGTGATTGCCGAAATGTCCTTAGTGGACATGTTGAGCCGCAGGAAAGCGCAAAGCTTCCGCTCATTCGGGCTGAGTTGCGGGAAGCGCTCTTGCAGGGTGGTATAAAAGGAAGCGTGCACCTGGGTGAAGTGCGCCTCGAACTCCTGCCAATTGTGCTCATCCTGACTGGCCTGCAGCTCCCGCACGATGTCCATCACGATCTTCTGGTTCTCCTGCTTGAAGGCTGACTTCGCCTTGAGCAGCCGTTCGGAGATGTTGGTGATCAGTTCGTTCTTATTCAGCAGGAAGAGCGCCTTGGCCGTGAGCTCGCGATCCTTGAACTCCAGGCTGGCGCGCAGGCTGGCCTGTTCCGCTTCGAGCTTTTCGCTCTCCAAGCGCAGCTTCTCCTGTTCCAAACGGCTGTTGCGCACGCGCGCGCGCATCACCTTGAAGAGCAGGAAAGCCGTCAGCAGAAGGAAAAAGAGCGCTCCCACGAGCACATTGTTCCAGAGGCGGCGCCGCGCGTTCTCCGCATCCATGCGCTCGGCTTGCAGCTCATAGGCCTTGCGCTCCTGATCGCGCCGGAACGTCTCCTCCATACGCGCGATGGCAGTCCTGCTATCGGCGCTGTAGAGGCTGTCGCTGAGGCTCTTGAACTCGCGGTGCGCTACTAAGGCGGCCTTGTGCTCACCCAAGGTGTCCTGCACCAAGGCCAAGGATTCGAGCGAGATCACCATCGACTGCTTGCTGCCGATCTCGCGGCCCAATTCCAAGGCGCGCTGGAAGTGTGCTCGTGCGGCCTTGAAGTTCCCGAAGTTCACCTGGTTCTTGCCCATGTTGTTGAGCACCTGCGCTTGGCCGCGCACATCGCCGGTCTGCTTGCGCACCGCCAGGGCTCTCAGGAAATGCTGGTCGGCACGCCCTTCTTCATCTCGATATCGGCGCGGGCGAGCACCAGTTGCGCAGTGTTGCCCGACGCCTCAATAGCTTCTTCAAACAGCACTTCCGCCTGTTGGTAGGCATCGAGCGCCGCAGGCATGGCGCCGGTGGCCTGGTAGGCATCGCCCAGCACGATGCGAACAGCCAAGCGCTGCTCTTCGGTGGCACCTTCTTCAAGCGCGCGCGATGCCTGTAGCGCATGCACCAGCGCCGAATCAGGACGAGTGGCAAGGCCTTTGGCGAGTTGGAGCTCCTGCTCCGCTCTCGTGGCACCTGCAGAGCCACCAGACTGCGCGTGCACAGGGCCGACGGTCAGCAAGAGCTGGCAGAGCAGCAGCGCGATCCGAGCCATCCGTAGGTTTCTTGTTATCGCTTCAGCCATTCGATTGGAGGCACTCCAATACCTCATGGGATATGGCCAAAACTAGATCTAGCGTGCAAAGCGCTCTCACAGGCCCCAAAGGGACTTGAAGCAAGGCGCGAAACCGGCATAACAATCAAGTGAAGCCATGAAAGCAAAAGGCCCGAATCACTCCGGGCCTTTCGATTCGTTCTGACTTGCTTATTGGTTCGGCACGGCAGCGGGGGCCTCTTCGACCTTCACACCATCGTGCGAATGCGCTTCGGCCTTACCCGAACAGCCAGCCTTAGCCTTATCGGCGCAGCAGCTCTTGCCCTCCTTGGCTTTTGCAGCGCAGCAAGCAGCTCCTTTGGCATGCCCTGCTGCATGGTCATCAGCGGGAACAGCCTCCAAAGTGGCTGCGGTTGTTGCCACAGGCGCAGGCGCCGTCTCGGCAGCTTGAGCTTCAGCCTTGCCAGCGCAGCTCGCCTTGGCTTCGGCAGACTTGCTTGCGCAGCAGGCGGCTTTCGGCGCTGCTTCGGTGGCAGCGATGCCTACCGCTTCGGTTTTCGCGGGTTTCTTGGACTTCTTCTCTTTGGTCGTCGATTGCGCTGATGCTGTGGTTTGCAACGAGCGCCAGGGCGAGGATGCTGAGGATGATGCGCATTGTTCTGTTGTTAGTGGTGCCAAATGTAGGCGAAGACCATGCCCTTCCACCCAGACCCTATTCGCGAGCGAACCTTCCGCTGAACCGGCGCCCATCAGCAACCACCACATAGGTGTAAGAGCCAGCTGGCAGCCTATGCAAGTCCAAAGCGTGCTTTCGTCCAACCAGTGCCCGATTCGCCAGAACCACCCGACCACCGGCATCGAAAATATCAAGATCAACCAGCGCGCTCGCCGGCACATTCAGCAGCAGTGTCGCCTCACCGGATGCTGGCGAGGGGAAGAAGCGCTGATCGCTGCGCGTGAGCTGGTCGAAGCGCACGCTCTTGATTGAGCTACGGCCCTCGGCACCGAATTCGATCCGGTAATGCACCAAGCTCAGCTCAGGAGGATCGGCATCGGCCCAATTGAAAGGAACCGCGACATCTGGATCGCCACAGAGACCTTCGATGCGATGCACGGCCTCGAAGCCGACTCCATCGGTGCTGCGCTCCACCACGGAACCATCGCAGGTGCTGCCGCCTTTCATCACCCATTGCACCTGGATGCGACCTTCCAGCACTGAAAGCGAGAACGATTCTACAAAGGGATGCTCGTCGGATTGCGCGATAGTACTGCCTTTGCAAAGCAGGAATGGCACAATGAGCGCGCACCGGAGCATGCCACGAAGATATTCCTCGCCTTCGCGACTTCCTTTGCCGCGCCGCTTCAGGCGGAACGAAACACATGCTCGCCGACCGCTTGCTACAGCACGTGCTGTCTTTCTCCTTGGCCGATGTGAAGCTGCCTAAGGATGTTGGCGTGCTCGACCCTTTCAATGGCCCGCACAATGCTGAGGTCCGGCGCATCGTCACAGCCTTCCACAGGAAATACTACACCGACGAAAAGCCGCGCACGCTCATGCTTGGCATCAATCCGGGGCGATTGGGAGCTGGCAGCACGGGCCTCTCCTTCACCGACACCAAGCGCTGCGAGAGCGACCTCGGCATTCCCGTTGTGGCTTACGCACCCACGAGCCCAGCAGCGACTTCTTCTACCGCATGGTGGCGCGGCGGTGGTGCCGATGCATTCTATCGCCGCGTGTATGTGCATGCCATCTGTCCGCTCGGCTTCGTGAAGGGCGGCGTGAACCTGAACTACTACGACGACAAAGCGCTGGAGAAGGCCGTTACGCCCTTCGTGGAGAAATGGCTGCGCACCCTTGTGCTATGCGGTATGCGTGCGGATACCGTTCTCATCATCGGAACAGGGAAGAACGCCGCTTACTTCAGCAAGCTGAACGAACGGCTCCAGTTGTTTCACAGGATCATCGCGCTGGAGCACCCGCGCTATGTGATGCAGTACAAGGCGCGGAACCTTGACACCTACATTGCCAAGTACTTGGCAGCGATAGAAGCATGTGGCTGAAACACTCAACGCCGAACCATTCATCACGGCCGTGTAACCTCTCCCATACTTCCGCGACATATCTCCTGCAAGCCCCCCTTCCGTGGCCGACGACCAACGCACCGAGTTCATGCTGGCATACCAGCCCTGCCACGAGCCTTTCGTGCGCTACTGCTCTGCGCTGGCATACGGCAAGATGGATGCGCAGGACCTCATCCAGGATGTGCTGCTCAGCGCCTTCCAGCAATTCGAGCGCATCCGAAAGAAGGATGAATTGCTGCACTACATGATCCGGGCGGCACGCAATCGCGCCATCAGCATGTGGCGCTTGAACCGGCGCAACGAGGCGCTTTGCGAGCAGCAAGCATCACGACTGCTCGCGCGCGGCGCATCGGCGGAGATGCTGCTTGATGTGCAGTTCCTCTACCGAGCGCTGGACAAGCTGCCCGCCGCGCAGCGTGATGCGCTCGTGCTCTTCGAGGTCTCGGGGCTGAGCATGGCGGAGATCGCGGAGATTCAGCAATGCGCCGAGGGCGCGGTGAAAACGCGGGTGAGCCGGGCGCGCGCAGCAGTGCGTGGATATCTCGATGGCGAAGCCAAGCAATCCAACCCTGCCCTGCTTCACACCCTTACCTCTTTCATGCTATGAAGCAGCACGATGACAACTTGAGCGCTTTGGGCGTGCTGCGCGAATTGCCGCCTGAGGTGAGCCTCGAACAGGTGAACCAGATGGTCGCGCTCTTCCCCATCGCCACTGGCGCCGCAGCCGGACTGCTCTACCTCATCAAGCAAAACCTCAGCACCATGCTCATGACAACCACAGCCGGAAGCATCATCGTTGGAGGTAGCCTTTACCTCTTCAGCGCCGCGGACCCTGCACCTGCGAACAGCGCCGTTGAAGCCGCTGCGCCAATCACCATTGAAGCGCCCGCGATCAATGAAGTCATTGAGGAGCCGGCCATGGTGCTTCATATCGAAGCGAAGCGCGATGAGAAGCCAGCACTTGTGCAACCCGCGGAACCGAACCGTGCGCCAGCGGTGATAGCTGCCTCGCCTGATGCTGGCACGGTGTCCAATGAAGCACCTGGACCACTAGCCACCGTGGTTGATTCAGCTCCAACTGATGAGAACGAAGCCACACCCTTCCGCGTACTCCGCAAGAACGAAGGCGAACGCAGTTTCGACCTGAGCGGTTTTTCAGGTGTTTCACTCCATGCAAGTGTCGATGTGATCGTTGAACAGGGACCTTTCTCCGTGCGCGCGCATGGCGAAGCGGATGCGCTAGAAAGGCTTCAGGTCTCCGTTAAGAACGGCGTGCTCCTAATTGATCAAGAGCGGACCCGCTACCTGCCAGGGAACTGCAATACAGCAGTGGTCATGAAAGTGCGAATGCCAAGCATGACCAACCTGGAAGTGCTCGGTTCTGGCAATATGAAAGCGAGCCAATTCAATGGTGGCGGCCCCATGGACCTTGTTGTGCGCGGCTCCGGCGATCTGATCGTAGAAGGGATGCGCACGGCCACAGCATTGAACGTCGCCGTCCATGGCTCAGGGGATCTCGTGGTGAATGGGATCAGGGAGGCCGCCTCCTTGCGCATCAAGGTCGAGGGCTCTGGCGATGTGGTCTGCACCGGAGTTGCCGTGAGCGGAATGACCGTCATCGATTTGGCAGGCAGCGGCGATGTTCGCGTTTCCGGCAGCACCGACCGCCTTGAGGCCACCGTGACCGGATCGGGCGATGTGATGGCGCAAGAGATGCGCGCGAATACAGTTAAGGCGCGAGTAGTGGGATCGGGCGATGTGAGCGTCCGCAGCGATGGCAGGGTTGAGCGCGAAGTGATCGGATCAGGCGATGTGCATGTGCTCGGGAGCGCTGGTGGCAATAGGCCACGAGGGGTTGGAGACAGGAGCCAATAGAACGGCTCTCCGATCGGTTAAGGGCCACTGGCCTCCCAGCATACGCCGCACAGGACGAAGGCGACCAGATTATCCCAGAACCCGCACTCAGCGGATATCCTTCACCACTTTGCCGTTCTTGATGATCACCACGAGGTTGCGCTCCGGATCAGCGAGCAGTTCCAGGTTGCGCAGCGGATCGCCGTTCACCAGGAGCAGATCGGCCCATGCGCCAGCATCGATCACACCCAGTTTGGCGGGATAAGGATCGCGAGGACCCGAGAGCTTCATGAGTTCGCCGTTGTCGGCCGTTGCCATCTTCAATACCTCGAAGGGCGTGTACCAGCGCGTCATCTTCACCAGCTGCGCACCCTGATGCGCACCACCGTTGGGACTATGCATCACATCAGTGCCCCAAGCGGTTTTCACCTTGTGCTTCTTGGCCAAGGCATAAGCGCGGTCGGTTCCCTCCGAGACCTGCAGCTGCTTCTTGCGCGATTCGCCCGTCTTCGGATTCGCGTGCTCATCATCGAGGAAGGGCTGAAGGCTCCACCAAACTCCTTTAGCCGCCATCAGCTTCACCACTTCCTCATCGGCTAATTGCCCGTGCTCGATGCACTTCACACCGTTCTCGATGGCGAAGCGGATGGCCCGTGGCGTATAAGCATGCACAGTTACGTAGGTGCCCCAGTTCTCCGCCGCCTCAACAGCAACAAGGAATTCCTCGGGCGTGTATTGCGTCACATCCAAAGGATCGTACAAGGATGAAACGCCGCCGCCAGCCATGAGCTTGATCTGCGATGCACCGAGCGCCAACTGCTCCCGTACCCGCTGGCGCACAGCATCGGGTCCATCGGCGATCATGGCGATGCCCTCCTTCTCGATTAGCACCGGCGATGCGCAGCAAGGCGCCGCGATCTCGTGCGGCATGCGAAAATCGCCGTGCCCACCACTCTGTGTGATCATGGCGCCGCTGGGGTAAATGCGCGGGCCCTTCAGCAGCCCTTGATCGATCGCCATCTTCAAGCCATGCGTGGGGCCGCCAACATCGCGTATGGTGGTGAAGCCGCGCAGGAGCGTGGCCTCGGCCTCCTTGCCGCTCACGTGATGCACGTACGAGGTGGGTGCCGTCATAGCCGCCAGCATCGGGATCGCCGCGAGCGTTATGTGCGCGTGCGCATCGATGAGGCCCGGCATCAAAGTCCGGCCGGAGCCATCAATCACCGCTGTGCCGCGCGTAGGATTGATGCCCACACCCACCTGCGCGATGGTGCCGCCCACCACCAGCACATTGCCGGCCTTCAACTCTGGCGTGATGCCATTGAAGATGCGCACATTGGTGATGAGCAACGAGTCTTGGGCGAGCCCACCAAGGCAGATCGCAAGACAGGATAAAATGGCCTGAAGGCGCAGCATTTCGAGAGTGTTTGGCGTGAAGGTACCTGAACACCTTGAACAAGAGCGTCGGATCCAGGTGGTTGAACCCTGGCGAACTGCTTGATCACAGCCGCTTCTATGGCAACGAATCGCGAAGGTCCAACCCTGATCAAGCTTGATCCAGTGCAAACCCGGCAACCATGTGCCGATGAGCGCTTCAGCCCTTCCGCTTCGGCTCGTGCACAGTGAATACGCGCGAGATATTGAAGCCGAATTGGAAGCCGCCTCCTTTGCTCAGCGGGTCGAAGGCCTTGGCCCAATCACCGGTGGTCTCGGTGATGAAGGCCCGCTCGAAGAGGCCGCTGCTATTGGTGAAATGCAGCTGGAACACGTGGCCGCCGGTCTCCACATCGAAGCCGATCGAGAGCGAGTTATTGAACCCGTCCTCCGCCTGATCGCGAAGAACATGGAAGTACTCGGCATTGAAGGCCACGCGCTTGCTGAGCTTCACGCGACCCGCGCCACTGACGTGGAACACATCGTTCGCATCGTCGACCCCGGCAACGAGGTTGCGATGCACCACGCCGGGGTTGAGCTGGAAGGAGACGCTCTCGCTGAACTTCCGACCGACGATCAATGTCCATGCATACGATAGGCGGTGCGTGAAGTAGTCCTCGCGATCGGGGCTGTACCAAGGCACTTGATCGGCGGCGAGCGTGGTCATGCTCGAAGCGGCCACGAGCGCCAGCGTCACCGGCATGGAGCAGCCCGCATCGCATTGGCGCAGCAATTTGTACTTCACGAAACCATCGACGGTCTTCTGGTAGCTGCTGCGGCCAATACCTACCATGAGCCTGTCGGTGACACCGTAGTCCAATCCCAATCGCACGGTTGCACCATCGAGGCCGTATGCCTCTCGCGCTCCTCCATTCGCCGGTCCGAAGCGGTGGCCGATGCGGAAATCGAGCACGCCATGCGCGGTATTCTCAAGGCTGTGACCGTTAATCACGCGCGTCGATTTGAACGCCGCCGTGGTGTATTCGGGACCGGTCTCCTCTTCGCCCAGCAAGCCCAGCAGATCATCCTGCGCCGATGCGGCAGGAATGATGAATAAGAAGGCGAGGATCGCGTGGGTCGGGCGCATGGTCATGGGCGAGTCGTGTAAGGAGGGCTACTTCATCTTGGTGTAATCCATGCGCACGCTCACATCGAGCGATTCAGCGATGTTCTTGCGCACGGCGCCGGGGATCTTGATGTCGTAGTCGGTGGGATTCACCTGGAACTTACTCTCGGCGCGCACCCCTCCCTTGCCATCGCTCTTCACCATGCCCATCGATTTCACCGGGCGATCAACACCATGGATATTGAGCGTTCCTTCCACTGTGACCGGATAGCTGCCTTCCTTGGCGAGCTGATCAGCTGTTACACCAGCGACCGTGCCCTTGAAGCTGGCCTTGGGGAACTTGTTGCTCTCCATGTAGTTCTCATTGAAGTGCTCTTGCATCAACGCCTTCTCGAAGGTGAAGGACTTGACGAGCACGGCGAACTCGATGGCGCCGCTAGTGGCATCCCATACGCTGGACACTTTGTCGTTGTCCGCATGGATGTCCTCGATGGGGGTTGAAGAATGGAAATCGATGTGGCCATTGCGCGTCATGTAGCGCTCTTGGGCGGCCATGGTGAGCGGCAGTATCGCGATGCTCAGGGTGATGGTCTTCAGGGTGTTCATGTACTGTTTGTTTCCTTGTCCTTAAGCAACGATCATTCCACGGCCACGCAGCGTTGCAGGATCACATTGCCGGGCAGCATTTCAGATCCGAGATATCCGGTGCAGATGCCTTTAACGGCCACAATGGATCCAGGCTGCCAAGAGCCAGGCACCGTTCCCTTCTTGAATTCGCATATGACATCGGCGAAGTCATCACCGGAATCGAGCAGGACGTTGTCCGCAGCATCACCGGCTCCCTTCTCGATGCCTTTGATCAAGCCCTTCACCACGATCGCCTGTTCCTTCACTCCCACGTAATTCGCTGTGGCCGCGCTTTCGTCGGCCATGAAATCGGCGAGCAACTGCTGGGCATCCACCGCGTGGGCCACCTCCATGCCTTCAACATCGGCATGGCCGCGCATGTATTCTTTCAGCCCGTATGCCGCACCAATCGCGACAGCAATGAGGCCGATGAGGATGATTCGCTTGCGGTTCATGATGTCGCGGTGATCCGGCGGTCAATTCTCCAATGCGCCCCGTGAAACCCAATCAGCGACCTTCTGCTGATCGCAAGCGGGAAGCTTTCCGCTCGGCGGCATGAAGAAGGGCGCGCCATCGGCGATCACGCCCTTGATGGCTGCTGCATTCGCTTGCACAGCGCTGTACGAGTTGAGCGCGGGCGACTGCGCACCTGGAACGTGGCAGCCCGGTATGGCGCAGTTCGATTGGATCAGCGGCTGGATGTCCGAGCTCCAAGTCACATTGGCGGTATCGCAGAACGAGTTCGGGTAGAGCTCTTCCTCGTTGTCGTAGTAGCATCCAGGAAGCACCAGAAGCACTGCTGCCAGAAGGAGGAGTGTTGCGCGCGCGTTGTGCATGTTAGACGTGGAAACCCTTTCGGCGAACATACGGATCATGCGCTGCCTGTGGATCAGAGCTTCAATTATTGGGAGCGCCTTGCGCGATCCAGAGCTGGATCTGGCGGATACGGCAAGAGCTGAGCTGCGGGCCCAACGGAGGCATATTGATGAACGGATCACCCAAGTGGCGCACCGCTCCTTCAAGTGTTCCGTCCATGGCCCGTTGGTTCACGACGCCCCATTGCGTGAGATTCAAGCCGCCTGAGGGCGCGGAGCCGCTGTGGCAGCTGGTGCAGCGCGCCTGCATGATCGGGGCGATAGTGCCGCTGTAGGTGACATTGAGCGTATCGCAGGCCGCCGATTCGCAGCTGTTGTTCTGCGCGCCTTGATTAATCCATATCTGTATGAGCGCGATCTGATCTGCAGTAAGCGGTGAAAAGGGCGGGCGCGGCATGATGTCGTCCGGATCATTGTCCGTGATGGCCTCCATCAGATCACCATTCTGCACGATCCCGCTGGCCATCAAGGTCGCATAGCTTGTGATCTGTATCTCATCGTTATTGTCGTTGGCCGTGTGGTGGCAGTTGAGTCCTTGGCCCGGATTGGTGCAGCTGCTGGTGAGGATGGGCAGCACCTGTTGCTGGAACCAGATCGTGTTCGGGTCGCAAGGCTGCTCGCCGGGATCGGTGCCACCATTGCCATCATCAACCGCAGGGCCATCCATCGGCTCGTGCTTGCATGCATCCAGCAGAAGCGCCATGACCAGGCCGAATAAGGCGCCTGTCCACCAAACCCACCTATTATGCTTCGACCCGGCCATGGCTATTGCTTCTTGCTGTTCGGGGCGAACCTAATTCCAGCCCCAAGGCCAAACGACGACGATTCCGATGAACCGGGAATGCATCATGCCGAATCGGACAGTTTGAACCGGTGCCGTTTTCGCCGTGATCCAGCGGCAACAGCCTGTTCAGCCAACAGAACCAAGATCTCGACCGCATTCAATGTGTTGGCATAGCGCACTGTGCGGTTCAGCCGGATGATGGCACCGATGCGCTCAGCTGGAGCAAGGGCCACTAGCATCGCAAGGTCCGCTGGTTCGATTTGGATCAGGTCCTTCATGGCTTCATCTGCGCTGCGATCATTCATCTCTCTTTCAACGCGCTACGACGAAGCGGCGCGTGTGCACTGCCACACCGTCGCGATTCAGTCGAAGCACATAGGAACCGGTTGGAAGACCAGCGAATCGTGCGGTGTCGCCAATCAGGCCCGTGCCCATGACCACTGCCCCTTTCCCGTCGATGACCTCAGCTGTGAGGGCATTCTTCAATCGCGCATCGATCACGGTGAGTGTCACCTCTTCATTCGTCGGAACCGGGCTCAGGCTCACGCCCAAAGCGATATCCGATTCGTTCAATCCCATGGTCGATGGGCTTAGCCGGATGATGGTCCCCAGCGTTCCAACCGCGAATCCGCTGCCGCTGCTCACTACGATGTCCCTTAATACAGCCGTTGTCGGTGTGGTCATTGGCATCCATGTAAGACCGGAGTCCATCGTCTTCAGCACCGTTCCGCCTGCACCGCAAGCATAGACCTCAGTAGCACTCACGCTCCATAGCGCGTTCAGTTCATTCCCGGTCCCGGAGGCCACCGCAGACCAAACGCCACCACCATCCGTGCTGCGCATGATCAGGCCCTCATCGCCGCAGATCAATCCGATTTGGGAACTGAGGAACGTGATGTCATTGAGGTCTGTTGATGCAGGCACGGAAAGCGGATTCCAGTTGAACCCACCATCCGTGCTGGAGAGGCAAGTCCCATCCTTTCCAACCACCTTCCATGTATTGGCATCCAGAGCCCAAACAGCTTGCAAGTCGCTCTGGGTTCCCGATGGCATCGACGACCAAGTGGCACCCGCAGAACCGCTCCGAACGATGGCCCCACCCTCTCCTACCGCTACGATCAAGCCACTGACCCGAGCCGCGCTCACCAGCTCACTCGTTGTTGCTGTGGCACCAGGCAACCAGGGTATTACCGCCGTCAGTTGACCGGATCACCACACCGCCGTCTGCGAACAGGATGAAATCCAAGGGCGAGAGCTGCATGATGCTATTGATGTCGTCGCCATATCCCGACACGAGAGGGGACCACGTATTGCCGCCGTTCAGCGATCGGACCAAGACGCCATCCTTGCCGCTGGAAAGAATGGATTGCGCATCGATCATATGCACCGCTTCGAGTTGTGTGCTGGTCCCACTAGGAACCAGTGTCCATTGCGCGTGCATCGCGCCGGAAATCAGAATGCCGAGGTTGAGGAGTGTAGTGCGCATGGCGTTCGTGTTTTGGTGCATCGAAGGTGATGGCACAGCCAAGGCAGGGCACCAGAGAACCTGACGGAACGGGCAACGACAGTGATGGAGCGGCAAGAGGTCTCACTCGCCCGCCAGCCAGCGCTTGAACGCCGCGCTGCGCTCGCTGCTCACGATGGCATCCTCGCTGTACGGCGGATCTAGGATCACCTTCACCCGGCTCTTGCTGTAAGTGAGCAGTTCCTTGATGCTCGCAACTGCACACGATCAATTGGCGATTCAGCCGGATGAACTGCTGCGGATCGAGCTGCTTCTCCAGGCGATCAAGGCTCTCATCGAGCGGAAGGTCCTTGCCTTCGCGCGTGCGGAGGAAGGTGTTCTTCAGGAGCGAATGGATGTATGCGATCTGGTCAGGCTCCACCACCTTGAAATGCTCGCCGTAACGGATGAGGAAGCGCTTGGCATAGGCCTGCGGCTGTTCCGCCACAGTTACTGCCGCTAAGGGTGAATGATCACGAATGAGCCCGAGTTGCTTCACGCGATCGATTGCGGAACGCAGCTCATCCGCGTTCACAGGCTTCAACAGGTAATCGACCGCATGCACCTTGAAGGCCTGCAGCGCATGGGCATCGTAGGCCGTTGTGAACACTACCGGGCATGGCACCTCTACCCGCTTGAACACCTCGAAGCTGTCACCATCGGCCAATTGCACATCGAAGAGCGCGAGGTCGGGGGCGGCATTCGCGCCGAACCACTCCACGGCACCGGTGATGCTCGGCACATCAGCAACCACCTCGATGCTGCCATCGATTGCTGCGAGCATCTTGCGCAGGCGCTTCACCGCCGCTTGCTCATCCTCAACGATTAGGATCTTCATGGTGCAAAGTCAAGCAATGGGATGCGAACAGTGAAATGACTATCGGCAATTGAGATGCCGATGGGACGTTCCGTTAGCGCTGCGTAGCGCTTGCTGATGCTCTCCAATCCGAAGCCGGTTGAACGCGGCGGCGTGGCGCGCTCGCGGATCGGATTGCGAACGACCAACTCAACCGCTTCCGACGCGATGGTGATCAGGAAGGGCTCGCCGCCGGTGATCACATTGTGCTTCAAGGCATTCTCAACCAGCAATTGCAGGGTGAGCGGCACGATGCACCGCTTCATTGCCTCCGCCCCTACGTGCACCTCCATGCGCACCGCATCGCCGAAGCGCCGTTGCTCCAACGCGAAGTAGGTCTTGAGCAAGCGCAGCTCTTCTTCCACGGTGATGCACTCGCGATCGCGCACCAGCAGGATGTTGCGGAAGAAGGTGCTTAGCTGCTCCACGTGCTCCACGGCGTGCGATGGCTCGCTCTCGATCAGCTCGGCCAATGCGTTGAAGCTATTGAAGAGGAAATGCGGATCGACCTGTGAGCGCAGCGCCTCCAACTGGAAGCGCACCTTCTCCTCTTCCATCCGCTGGCGGTAGAGCATGCGGCGGTCGCGCGCACGGATAAGCAGCAGCACCACGACCCATACGATGAGCGCAAAGAGTGCGATCACCCACCAGCGCTGCCACCATGGAGGATGGATGGTGATCTCGAGTTCGTTCCAAGCCGCATCGCTCAATGGCGCACCAATGAAGGTCCGCACTTGGAAGCGATACTTGCCCGGAGGCAATTCCGGGAATGCGGCGGTGCGGTCGCGCGTTTCGGTGATGCGCTCGCTGAAACCGAGCAGCCGGTATTGGAAGCGGAGCGCTTCAGGGTCAGTCCAATGCGTTGCAGCGAACCCGATCACAAGCGCGCTGCGATCATGCGCCGCGGAAATCCCAGCATCGATCGGTACAGGTTGCCCATCGAGCGCGACGGAAGTGAAGAAAGCCGGCACCTGCTGCGCAAAGTGGCGTGCACGCGGTTCTATCCGCAGCAGGCCGGTGCTGCATGCGAACCATAAACCGTCGTGCGCATCAACAGCAACAGTGCCCAATTCAGCAGTGGCATCATCGAGCCCGAACGCCGCTGCCACTTGCGTCTGCGCACCCGTGGCCGGATCGAATGCAAGCGCGCCGGTGCTGCCGAACGCGATCAATCGGCCGCCAGCCTCAGCCAGTGCGAAGAGGTCGCCATCGAAGGGTGATGATTCACTGGAATGGCACTCCTCTCGACCTTCTTTCAATGCACAGAATCCGGTGCCCGGGCCCACAGCCCAAATGCGGCCTTCGCTGCCGCGATGCAAGGCATAGTAGGTGCGATCGGCCGCAGATGCCCTGCCCATTTCAGCACCGCGCTCATACCGCACACCGCGACCATCGGTGGCCATGTAATAGGTGCCTTGATCAGCCAATGCATCGAAGACGAATCCTGCATCGCCACCAGCGCGATGGAAGCCCTTTTCATCCTTCACCGTGATGCCATCGAGCGTTGCGAATAGAATGGCTCCTTCATAGGCCCGCACGCGCAGCACATTGTCTTCCGACAAGCCATCGCGCGTGGTGTAGCGTATCACTGTGCCATCGGGCGAAACGGAAAATACACCCGACCCGAAAGTGGCGGCCCATAGCGTTCCATCGGGTGCCGCGGCCAAGGACACGATCGGTGTCATCGCGTTCACATTCATCTTCACCTCCGTGAGGCGGCTCTCTTCGCTGAAGCGCGCATCGTGGCGGAAGAGGCGATGCCCCTTGGCGAACCAGAGCCGGTCATTGTTATCAATGCAGAGTGCCGTGATGTCGCGCAAATCGATGTCTTCATGCTCAGCAGCAACCAGGATCGCAGGATCGGCACGGCGGAGCACATCGCTGCCATCGCACCACCAGAGCGCTTCGTCACTGGCACGCATCAGGCTTCGCGGGTCAAGCTTTGCGGGCGCATCGGGCCGATAGATGCCACGCTTCAGGTCGAGATCGATGGCGATGAGGCCCGCTCCCTCCGTGCTTGCCCACAGCATGCCCGCCGTTTCCTGCACCTGTTTCACCGCACCGAAAGCCCATGGTTGCGCGATGCGCACCGGCTCGTTTCCGGGCATCCATTGGAAGACTCCTCCCCGATCGGTACCCGCCCAAATGCGGCCCTCGGCATCCGATGCGATGCACAGCACCAGATTGTCCGGCGCGCCATCGGCTTCGCTCATGCGCATCCGCACTTCGCCTCCTTCAACGATCGCGATTCCTTGATCGGTGGCTACCGCCAGATTCCCATTCGGCAAGAGCGCTAGACCATTGATGTGGTCATCCGGCAAGCCCTCCATCGATGAGATGCGCGAGAGCTTCCCATCCTTCAAGCCGTACAGACCGGCACGGCGCGTCCCGATCCAGACCTTGCCATCTCTTGCAGTGGCAAGATGATCGATGCGGGAAACAACGAACGATGAATCGCGCAAGAGCGTATCGCAGCGCAGGCCTCCGCAACGGAGCATGGCACCATCCGCTGTGGCAATCACCGCTATGCTGCCCCTGTGCTGCCAGCGCCGTGATGCCTTGCACGCGTGCTACCAATTCGGTGGCATGGCCATCGGCACGAAGCAGGCCCAGATCGCTGGCCGCCCAGATGATGCCTCGATCATCCTGCGCGATGGACTGAATGCGCGGACGCTGCTGGCCCGGCCGCAACTCGAACTCGCGCACCAGCGGGAACTGCGCGAAAGCCGGAGCAACTCAGGGAAAAGGAATGCGATTGCGATGATCAGCCTCATGGCTTCGCGGCGAAGAGGAGGTCCAGTTCAACCTGCACCACCGCCGCCACCTTCTGCTGAACCACGCGAGGAATGCGGATGCCATGATCGGCCACGGGCACCTCGAATCGCGAGCGCACACGGATGCCTTCAGTACTCACCTCAACGGTGCAAGGGATCACGCGCTCTTGGGCTTCGCCGCGAATGGTGAGGGTGCCTTTCGCGCGCACCTCGTGCATGGCTGCCACGCGGAGGTCGATGCCTTCGATGATGCGTCCCGGTAAAGGTGGCGTTGGGCCAAGTCGCAGAGACCATGGTAGTTCTCATTGAAGTGCTCGCGCTGCAAGGGCGCATTGAAGCCCATGAAATCAACGATGGGCACTTGCACAGCGAAGGAGCGATCGGCGCGATCGAGCACGCCCTTCACCCGGTCGTTCGCGGCGGTGATGACTTCCAATGGCGCGGTGCTGGTGAACCGCACCTGCGAACGGGAAACGCGCACGAGGTCCCGATCCTGAGCTTCGGCCAGCAAGGATCCGACAAGTGCTGCGATGAAGATTAGCAGGCGCCACATCCGTCTTCGTCCCGAAATTTTCGGGAGCGCCGAAGGTAGATGGACCTAGCGAGCAATCACCACGCGCTGCATGCGCCTGACGCCATCCGCTTCCAAGGCAACGAGGTAGCTGCCGGTCGCGAGCGAGCGCAGATCGATGGCCTCCACACCGGAGCGCAGCTTCTGCGAAAGCACGCCCACGCCTTGCGCATTGAACAACTCCATGAGTGCAGGCGATTCGCTGCGGATGCTGATGCGCTCGTCGGCGATGGTCGGCCACACGAAGCGCTCACTGCTCGCTGCTTCGTTCATAGCCGTTGGCAATTCGCAGGTTGTGGTGGCGGTAACCCGCGTGCTGAGCGAGGTGCTGTCGATGAAAGCGGCGAGGGCTGCATCATCGCCTTTGAGGAAATGGTCGAGCCAGAGGGTGGCGAAGTCGTTCACCACATCGTGCTGCGCGGCGCGGGAAATAGCTGGTGCAGGCGTGCAGGTAAGCTCACCGAAGTTGCAGTTGAAGTTGCTCTCGGCGAAGTAGCAATGTCCGCCGCCAGTGATGCTCACGAAGGCGCGGCAAGGCACCGCGAGCGCATCGTACATGGGCTGCTGGTGCTGCGGTATGGGCGTCACGCAATCGTTGCCGCCGGCGAAAACGAGCGTTGGCACTTGCACCTGGGCGCAGGCCGCCACCGCGCTGGGGTTCGTTCCAGCGGCAGCGAAATTCACCACCGTAGTGATGCTGGTGTTGTTGGCCGCGCCCAAGAAGCTGGACCCGCCGCCCATGCTATGGCCCATGAGCGCACTGGTGGGCGCCACGCGTTGGTAGAATGGCGACGCTGCTTCGCTGTTAGCCGCTTGAAGCGCCAACGAGACGAAAGCGATGTCCAGACCGAAGTTGTTGTGGTTCGGCGCGAAACCGCTTTCGGTGGTGGGCAGAGCTACGATGTATCCGCGCGGCACGAAGTGGTTCCAGAGGTTCGCGTAGGCATCGGTGCCCATCACGAAGCCATGACCGACAACCAACACAGGCCATTCACCGGCGAGCACGGCGGCATTGCTGCCCGCAGAAACACCTGGGTAGTACAGATTGGTGGCGATGTTGCGGTTGCGGCTGGCATCGAAGAAGGTGATGCTGCGGTTGCCGATGAGGTAAGGCTGGGCCTGCGCGGCGAAGGCGAGCGCGAAGGCCAAGGGCGTCAAGTAGCGCATGCGGGCAAGGTATGCGTGATGAACAAAGCTGGGGCTTCCCCTGTTCGCTCCGGATACCTTTGACGGCTCCATGCGCAGCTTCTCCATCCCCACGCATTACCGCAGCAACCTCATCGGCCGCCTGAAAGCGTGGCGCAAAGCACAGGACCCCAAGAAGAAGGACCTCAGCCCTACCCTGCTCGACCTCGGCCCGGTGCGCTTCGTGTTCGCGCGGCACTTCGGCTTCTGCTACGGCGTGGAGAACGCCATCGAGATCAGCTACAAAGCGCTGGAAGAGAACCCCGGCAAGCGGATCTTCCTGCTGAGCCAGATGATCCACAACCCGGCCGTGAACGACGACCTCACATCACGCGGCATGCGCTTCATCCAGGACACCAACGGCCAGCCGCTGATGGAATGGAGCGAACTCACCACCAACGACATCGTGATCATCCCCGCCTTCGGCACAACGCTCGAGACCGAGGAGAAGCTGAAGGCAATCGGCATCGATCCACTGAAGTACAACACCACCTGCCCGTTCGTTGAGAAGGTGTGGAACCGCAGCGCGCAACTGGGCCAGAAGGACTACACCGTGGTGATCCATGGCAAGGCCAAGCATGAGGAGACCCGCGCGACCTTCAGTCACACTGCTGCTGGTGCGCCTGCTGTGATCATCAAGGACATGGCCGAAGCGCAGGAACTGGGACGCATCATCACCGGTGAACTGCCTTCCGCGCGCTTCCACGAGCTCTTCGGCACGCGTTGCACACCGGGCTTCGATCCCGCAAAGGACCTGGTCCGCATCGGCGTGGTGAACCAGACCACCATGCTGGCCACCGAGACGCAGTCCATCGCCGACCACCTGAAGCAAGTGATGATCGGCAGGCACGGCGAAACTGACCTCAAGAACCACTTCGCCGATACTCGCGACACGCTCTGCTACGCCACCAACGATAACCAGGATGCCACCAACGAACTGCTGAAGGCCGATGCCGACCTCGCGCTGGTGGTGGGCGGCTACAACAGCAGCAACACCAGCCATTTGGTGGAACTGCTGGAACACAAGTTCCCCACCTACTTCATCAAGGACGAGAGCGAGATCCTGAGCGCGGAGACGATCCAGCACTTCAACTACCCGGAGCACAAGCTGGAGAGCACTGCTGGATGGCTCCCGGAGAAGCGCCCGCTCACCATCATTCTCACCAGCGGCGCGAGCTGCCCGGATACGTTGCTGGATAGGGTGATGCTGAAGGTGCTGGGGATGGTGGAGGGCGTCAAGGACCCGCTGGAGGTGGTAGAGGCCACCGTGGTCTGATCCTCATTCCTGCCCCACCTGGGCCAGCACGCCAAGGACGATATCCAACGCCTTCCGGAACTGCTGTTCCGCGGTGATGTCGCTGTTGTCAATCTCGATCGCATCAGCGGCTTTCGTCAGTGGATCGGCCTTGCGCGTGGTATCGTCGAGGTCGCGCTGATGGATGTTCGCCTCCACCTCGGCGAACGAGACATCGCTGCCCTTCAGCCTTAGCTCGTGGAACCGCCGCTGGGCGCGCACTTCCGGACGGGCGGTCATGTACAGCTTCACCTCCGCGTCGGGGAACACTACGGTGCCGATATCGCGGCCATCCATCACCACGCCCTTCTCGCGACCGAACGCCTGCTGCAGCTTCACCAGCTTGGCGCGCACCTCGGGCACAGGGCTCACGAGCGTGACATGATTGCTCACCTCCAAGGTGCGGATCTCCTGTTCCACGTTGCGCCCATTCAGGTACGTGGCGCTCTTGTCCGTCATCGGGTCGTGCTGGAATCGGATATCGATGCCGTCCAATTCTCCCAACAACCCATCCTCGTCGAGCCTGCCGTCCACGACCAGGCCGTTCTCCATCACGAAAAGCGCAACCGCGCGGTACATGGCGCCGCTATCGATGTAGACATAGCCCAGGTGCTGGGCCAGCTGCTTGGCCAAGGTGCTCTTCCCGCAGGACGAGAAGCCATCGATCGCGATGGTGATCCGATTCACGCGGGCAAGGTAGCTGCCCTCAGCTTCCGGATTTCTGGAAGTCGCTGAAACGCACGGCCAGCGTGAGCGTGTTGCTGATGCCGGCCAGGTGCAATTGCGAGAAGCCGTAGCTCAGGTGCATCTTGCTCACGCGCAGGCCCACTCCGAAGCTGAGGCCCACAGCTGATGGCTTATCGGGAATCACCAGTTCCTCGCGGCGTCGGAAGTTGTAGGCCACACGCAGCATGAAATTCCGGCTGAGCAGGATCTCAGCGCTGGGCACCGTGTGCAACAATGCCTTCCTCACATTGGTGATCTTCTTCTCGACCACTTCGCCAGTGGTGGGATCGATCTGCACCTGCGCGTTGGGGTCCTCGTAGGTGAGGTCCCATTGCTGCAGCTGCTCGAGCATGAGGCCCAGGCGGAAGGGCGCATGGCGGAACTTGTACGTGACGCCCACCTGCACCTCGAAAGGGAGATCCTCGCGCTTATCGGTGAAGGTGCTGGTCTGTCTGCCGATATTGCGCAGCATGGCCGCAACGGTGACACCCTTGCTCGGCTTATGATAAACACCACCGATATCAAGCGCGAACGCCGATGATGTGTAGGTTTCGTAACTGCTTGCGATATACTTCACGTTGGCCCCGACGCTGAATAGGCTGTCGATGGCGCGGCCCGCCCCGAGTTGCACCACATACTCGCCCGCGCGGAAATCGCCGATCACATTGCCAACCTCATCGGTGCGCTGAAAGCTCCCGTAATCGACGTACTGCACAGTGCCGGAGAACGTGGTCGCTAAGCTGTCGAAGTGATGCGCGTAGCTGGCGTATCCGATTTTAATGCCCTCGAAGTAGGGCAGATAGCTGAGCGCCACTTGCCGGCCCATCTCCTTATTGAGCAGGCCCGGATTGAATATGCCCAAGTTGATGTCGTTGTCCTTGACTGCGATGTAATTGCCGCCGAGCGCCGAGGCTCTTGCCGAGGCCGGGATGTTGAGGACGCGAAAACCGTCCTGGCCGCCGAGCTGGGCCGAAAGGAGTTGCGGCACCAGGCCAAGCGCGATGAGTAGAGTGCGTTTCATTCGGGTTGGGAACGAAGATAGCTGGGCCGTATCGCGGTCACATGTCCTTGTTCGATACTGCAATGGCTTGCTGATGTTCCCTGGCGTTGATGAAATTGATTCTCCGGCACCAAAACAGTCCCCCCCTTCCTTTTGTTTCGGGGGGGGGGGGGGAGACCCACCCCCCCAACAACGACCCATCGCCATAGCTGAGGAAGCGATATCCACTCGCCAGCGCGTGCTCATAAACCCTGCGCCATTCGGGCCCGATGAAGGCGGCCACCAGCAGCAACAAGGTGCTCTGAGGCTGATGGAAATTGGTGATCAATCCTTCGACCAACCGGAAGCGATAGCCCGGCGCTATCAAAAGCTGCGTGCGGCCAACAAGCTCAGTGGCGCCACGCTGCTCCATGTCAACCAGTACGGCTTGCAGTGCTTGATCCGCCGCTGGATGCTCGACACTCCCCTGGTAGGGTTCCCCTTGAGCCACATCCATGAGTTCAGATGCTCGTCCCTGCATCAATGCGGTCCCATGCCAATACATGCTCTCGAGCGTCCGCATTGCTGTCGTGCCCACCGCGACAATAGGTCTGGATCCCAGCCGAGCCGCAACGGCCTTGATGGTTTCCAAAGGCACGCGCACCTGTTCATGATGCATGGCATGGCCTTCCATGCGCTCGCTCTTTACCGGCAAGAAGGTGCCAGCGCCCACGTGCAAGGTCAGTCGCGCCGAATCGACACCGTTCGATCTGATCCGTTCGAGCATCTCCGGCGTGAAATGCAAGCTGGCCGTAGGCGCTGCCACCGAACCTTCGTTGCGCGCGAACACCGTGTTGTAGCGCTCTTGGTCCGCTGGGGCATCGGGGCGTTTCATGTACGGCGGCAATGGAACATGACCGAAGCGCGCCAGTACATCGGCGAATGCGCGCTCTTCAGGCTTCCATGTGAATCGGATGTGCTCGGCACCGATCCGCTCAGCGGTCAACTCCTCTCCACCGACAGCCAACAACAGCTTCTCGCCTTCGCGCCAACGCTTCCCATTGCCAATGAAGCATTGCCATTCAGCAGCGCCTTGCACATCGAGCGCATGCTCCATGGGGAGCCCGTTCGATGGTGAGAGGCAGAGCACTTCGACCCTGCCACCGCTGCTCCGATGGAAGACCAGCCGTGCATTCACCACACGGGTCTCGTTCATCACCAGCAAGGCGCCTGGGGGCAGTTCCTCGCTCAGCTCGCCGAAAACGCGGTCGGTGATGCGCCCATCGCGCCATACCAGCAGTTGACTCGCATCGCGCTGGGTCAGCGGTTGCTGCGCGATGCGCTCTTCCGGCAGCGCGTAGGTGAAGTCCAAAATGGAGAGTTCGCGAGGGTGCATGTCGCGTGAAAGCGGCAGTTGGGTCGCGAAGATCGCAGACGGCTCCTCAGTGCTTCACCAAACGAGCGATGCGCCGATCAGTATCGGTGATCAATTCCACGGCGTAGGCCCCGGGCGCCGTGTCGCTCAGGTCGATACGCACGAGGTCCCCTGTGCCACGATGCTCAAGCACGACACGCCCAGCTGCATCAAGCAAACGGAAGCGGAATGGCATGGCATGATCCAGCTTGATGCAGGCCTCACGATCCGTTGGATTGGGCCAGATGGAAATCGCCTGCGATCCAAGGTCGGGCACGCTCACCACGCCAAGCGCCTCAACGATCGCACGATAGGCGTTCACCTTGCCCATTCCCCAGCGCAGGCTTCCGGCGGGTGGAATGGTGCCTGTATGCTGATCCGCACGTGCCGTGGCCTTGATCACCTGCTTCACCTCTTCGGCGGTGAGTGTTGGTTCGGCTTGCAGCAGCAAGGCAGCGATCCCCGCGACAGCTGGAGACGACATGCTGGTTCCTGAAAGGCGAGCGAACGGATAGCTCGTGCCGTCGAAGCTGACCAGCGCTGCAGGTGTGTAGCTGGCATTGGTGAAGGAACTGATCGCCGAGGCCACACTCACGCCCGGCGCCGCGATGTCGGGTTTCACACGATCATCCATGGTGGGACCGAAGGAGGAGAACGACGCGATCTGCCCTCCGAGCAGAACGCCCGTTGGCGAGATGTACTCTGAGGTGAATGCAGCCACGCTGATCAGGCCTTCGGTTGTAGCTGGCTCACTGATGCCGTATTGCGCATCGCCTCCCGTGAAGCCCGTGCCGACCGCTTGGAAGGCCTGGCCCCAGTTGCCGACATCGGTCACAAGCTCCGTAACATTCCAGAAATGCACGATGCCCGATGGCGCGGTCGCCTTCAGCGCCACCTTGATGTTCGCGCTCCTGTTCTTCACGCGCAAGCGGAAATGCGGACGGCCATTGGAAGGGTGCGCGGCATCGGCGGCCAGATTGAAGTACACGGTATCGGCGCCCTGCACCATGAACGAATCGATGTAGGCGGGTTGCGTGGCTGTGCTGTACCAAGGGCTCTGCGAAAGCACTACGCTGCTGTTGTTCGTGATCATGAACCCCGCGCTGAAGGGCTGTCCCGGCTCGCCCCACATGCTGATGCTCTGCCCCCACATGTTCGCATTCGCCGTGTAGCTGTAGAACTGGATGCGCGAACGGAGCGTGTCGCTGCTGAAACTCTTCTTGATGTGGAAGTTCACATCGCCGTTGTTGCCCGCCGAGTTCACGAACACCACGCCCTGCGATGCCAGGGTATTGATCGCCTGGCTCAGCAGCGATGTGCCATCGAGCGATCCGATCCAGTGCAGGCCCCAGCTCTGGTTCACCACCAAGCGCTTCGATCGGAATCGGCGATCTGTTTCATCCATGCATAACAATCGATCACCGAAGCCGCATCAATCAACCATGTCGCGAGCAGCAGCTCCGATTCGTAAGCGATTCCTCTGAACAACGTGCCAGCGCCGCTGCCCGCCGCGATGCCGGCCACGTGCGTGCCATGATAGTGGTAGCTGTAAATGTTGGCGGTATCAGATCCCGCGGCGAGCAAGGCGCTCGGGGTGGCGTATTCAGTGCCATACGGGAATCCCGCCGGTGCAGGACCGCTCTGCTTGTATTGGTCCCAGGCCGCGCGGATGCGTGTATGCGTGAGCAGCGTGTCGTAGAGGTCGGGGTGCGTGTAGTCGAAGCCCCAGTCGCAGATGCCGATGAGCACATCGCGGCCGCTGTATGGCATGGGCAGGTTGATGCCGCGATGCACGCTGTCCACGCGCGTGGTCCAGCGCACCTTGTCCATATGGGGCTCAGCAACACCCGCGAGCTCGATATGGCTCAGGCCGGGAATGAAGCGTGCTTCTTCGAGGTGATAGGCATCGACGCGCACCGAGACCACATCGCCGATGCGCGCGCCGATATGCACATGCGCGCTTGCAGCGATTGAGGCATCGAAGCTCTCACTGGCCTTGGCGAGGAAGCCAACCAAAGCCTGCCCTCTGATGTACGCGACCGGGTAACGGCCTTGAACAGACATCGCCAGCTTCTGCGGATCGCTCTCCTTAGCGGCGAGGTTCTGCAGATGCAACAGATCGGCATGTGTGGTGGCCGGAAGACGTGGCTGGGCAAGAAGCCCGAAACCGATGCACGCAATCAGGACGAAGAGGGCAAAGCGCAACATGATGAGTCTCGTTGATTCATCAAAGAAAGCGACAATGCCCGAACGCAGCTTACGCCACCTTCATCGCATTCTCCACCTTCTCCTTCAGCAGCGCATGGCGCACCACCTCGATCATCTCGGTCACGTAGGTGAACTTCATGCCCTTGGTGTAGCGCGCGTCGATGTCCTCGATGTCCTTGCGGTTATCGGCGCTGAGGAGGATCTCCTTGATGCCAGCACGCTTTGCTGCCAGGATCTTCTCCTTGATGCCTCCAACGGGCAGCACACGGCCGCGCAAGGTGATCTCGCCTGTCATGGCCAATGCCTTACGCACTTTCTGTTGCGTGAATGCGCTGGCAATGCTGGTGAGCATGGCGATGCCTGCTGAAGGACCATCCTTCGGCGTGGCGCCTTCTGGCACGTGAACGTGCACATTCCAGCGCTTGAACACTTCGGCGTCCAGGCCGATGATGTCGCTGTGTGCTTTCAGGTATTCGAGGCCGAGCATGGCGCTCTCCTTCATCACATCGCCGAGGTTGCCGGTGAGCGTGAGCTTGCCTTCGCCCTTGGTGATGCTGGTCTCGATGAAGAGGATGTCGCCGCCGGTGGGCGTCCAGGCGAGTCCGGTGACCACACCGGCCACATCGTTGCCTTGGTACTTGTCGCGGGCATGGCTTGGGCCATAGATCTTCGGCAGGTCCTCTTCCGTGATCGTGAGACTGTGCTTCTGCTTAAGCGCGATCTGTTTGGCGCGGTAGCGCACCAGCTTAGCGATGCGCTTCTCCAACGTGCGCACACCGCTCTCATCGGTGTACTGGTCGATGATCGATTCGATGAGGCCCGGCGCGAGCTTGAGCTGCTTGGGCTTGATGCCGTTCTCGGTGAACTGCTTGGGCAGCAGGTGGCGCACGGCGATCTCCACTTTCTCTTCTTGCGTGTAGCCGTTCACCTCGATGATCTCCATGCGATCACGCAACGCGGGATGAATGGTGCTGAGGCTGTTGGCGGTGGCCACGAACATTACGCGGCTGAGGTCGTACTCGATCTCCACGAAGTTGTCGTGGAAGGCGTTGTTCTGCTCGGGGTCCAGCACTTCGAGCAATGCGCTGGCGGGGTCGCCCTGATTGCTGCGCGTGACTTTGTCGATCTCGTCGAGCACGAAGAGCGGGTTGCTGGTGCCGGCCTTCTTCATGCTCTGGATCAAGCGGCCCGGCATCGCGCCGATGTAGGTCTTACGATGCCCGCGGATCTCGGCTTCATCGTGCAGGCCGCCGAGGCTCATGCGCACGTACTTGCGACCAAGCGCTTCGGCCATGCTCTTTCCGAGGCTCGTCTTACCCACGCCCGGAGGACCGTAGAGGCAGATGATGGGCGCTTTCATGTCGCCCTTGAGCTTCAGCACGGCGAGGTGCTCGATGATGCGCTCCTTCACCTTCTCCAGGCCGAAGTGATCGCGGTCGAGGATCTTCTGCGCGTTCTTCAGGTCGAACTTATCGGTGCTGTATTCGCCCCATGGTAGTTCGAGCAGCAGCTGCACGTAGTTGTACTGCACGCTGAATTCGGCGCCTGCCGGATTCATGCGCTGCAATTTGCCGATCTCCTTCTCGAAGGTCTCGCCCACTTTCTTCGTCCACTTCTTTTTCGCCGCCTTCTCGCGCATCTCGAAGATCTCCGTCTCGATCGGGTTGCCGCCGAGCTCGTCCTGGATGGTCTTCATCTGCTGATGCAGGAAGTACTCGCGCTGTTGGCGATCCACCTCGGTGCGCACCTTGTTCTGGATCTCGTTCTTCATCTGCAGCATCTGCAGCTCCTTGGTCAGGTGCGCCAGCAACAGGTTCGCGCGCTCACGCAGGTCGGCAACCTCCAGCATGCGTTGCTTCTCCGACACATCAGCATTCATGTTGCTGCTGATGAAGTTCACGAGGAAGGAGGGCGAATCGATGTTCTTGATGGCGAACTGCGCCTCGGTGGGGATGTGCGGACTCTGCTTGATAATCTCGAGCGAGAGGTCTTTCAACGAGCTCACAAGCGCGGCGAAGCTCTTGTCGTCCTTGGCGGGCCGGATCTCCTCGAACTCCTTCACGCGAGCGGTGTAGTACGGGTCGATTTTGACCATCTCGGTCACCTCGAAGCGCTTCTTGCCTTGAATGATGGCCGTGGTACTGCCATCGGGCATGCGCAGCATCCGGATTATCTGCGCTATGGTGCCCACGCGGTTCAGGTCATCGACACGCGGCTCCTCAATCTGGCTGTCCTTCTGGCTCACGACACCCAAGGTGCGGTTGCCACGGTACACGTCCTGGATCAGCCGGATGCTGCGATCGCGGCCGACAGTGATCGGAATAACCACGCCCGGGAAGAGCACGGTATTGCGCAATGGAAGAATGGGCAGTTCGGGCGGTGTGGTCTCCGCGTTCATCTGCTCTTCATCCTCAGCGGTGATGAGCGGTATGAGTTCAGTCTCGTTCTCGAAGGCCTCGCTGCTGAACAGGTCGGGGCCGCTACGTAGGATGTCGTTCATCGACAAGAATGTGGTCAGAGTGTCAGGCGCGAAAGTACCTCCGTTGCCAGCCATCGCGAGGACGCTATTTTCAACAGGCGTTGCCGCGATTGCCAACCACCATGCCGCCGATTCCTGGTATGACAGAGCGGCAGGGAATGACGACCGCTGAGTTGAGCAGCGGCAACCGGAGAGTTAATGTGGCGCTACCTCGACTGGCATAATCCAACTCTGCAAAATGATCGTTGCGCTGATGCGGTCCAGTTGTCCCTTCTCGCGTCGCGCCATCCGTCCTTTGCCGCTCGTCATCAAGACATTCTGAGCGAGCTTGCTGGTGAATCGCTCATCGGCCAGTTCCACGAAGTGCGAGGGGAATTGCTTCTGAAGCGCGTCGGACAGCAACCGAACGTTCGGTGTCACATCGGTATCGCTGCCATCGAGGTTCACGGGAAGGCCGAGCACGAAGCCGTCCACTTTCTCACGAGCGCAGTACGCCACGAGATACCGCATGAGTTCCTTGCTCTCCACCGTATCCAACGCCGAAGCGATGATGCGCAACGGATCCGTAGCTGCAAGGCCGGTCCGCTTCAAGCCGAAGTCGATGGCGATCACGCGTCCCATTGGGCCAAAGGTCGGCGATACGATTGGCCGCGCATCTTTGCTGCATGCATGAACTGATCGAGAAAGCGTGGGACAACCGCGATATGCTGCGCGACGAAGAGGTGGTGATGGCCATCGAGCGCGTGGTGGAGGAATTGGATCGCGGCGTGCTGCGCACCGCTGAGCCTGATGGCAATGGCGGTTGGCGGGTGAACGACTGGGTGAAGAAGGCCGTGATCATGTACTTCCCCATCAGGCAGATGCGCACCATGGAAGTGGGACCATTCGAGTTCCACGACAAGATCCCGCTGAAGAAGCGCTACGCGCAGCTCGGCGTCCGTGTGGTGCCGCATGCCATCGCCCGGCACGGCAGCTACCTCGCTCCGGGCACCATCCTCATGCCCAGCTACGTGAACATCGGCGCGTATGTGGATGAAGGCATCATGGTGGACACCTGGGCCACGGTGGGCAGCTGCGCGCAGATCGGCAAGCACGTTCACCTCAGCGGCGGCGTCGGGATCGGCGGCTCACGCGCCATCGTGGTTGAAGGCGTGCGCGTATGCCAAGAGGCGGTGCTCGGCGCCAACGTGGTGCTCACCGCCAGCACGCGCATCATCGACGTAACCGGACCAGCGCCCGTGGAGATGAAAGGCATCGTTCCGCCGCGCAGCGTGGTGATACCCGGCACGGTGCCGAAGAAGTTCGCCGCTGGCGAGTACGGCGTGCCATGCGCGCTCATCATCGGCCAACGCAAGGAGAGCACCGATAAGAAAACTTCGCTCAACGACGCCTTGCGCGAGCACAACGTGGCCGTATGAAAAAGCCGCAAAGGCGAAGAAGCGCGAAGAAGGAATGAGCAAGCGGTTCCTCGTCATCCAGACCGCCTTCCTGGGCGATGCCGTGCTGGCCACAGCGCTGTTGGAGAAGCTCCACAACTTCTACCCCGATGCCGCCATCGATATAGTGGTGCGCAAGGGGAACGATGGATTGTTCGCGGGGCATCCCTTCCTGAACAAGCTCCACATCTGGGATAAGGGCTCGGGCAAAACGCGCGATCTCTTCCGCCTGATCGGCGAGCTGCGCAGGACCGAATACGACCACATCATCAACTGCCAACGTTTCTTCAGCACCGGCCTGATGACCGTGCTGGCGCGCGGCAAGGAGAAGATCGGCTACGACAAGAACCCGCTCAGTTTCCTGTTCTCGCGGAAGGTGAAGCACGTCATAGGCGACCCCTCGACTCCGCTCGGTGTTGCGCCTCACGAAGTGGACCGCTTGAATGCACTGATCGAGCATCTGACCGATGGCACGAGGCCTTTGCCGGGCTTGTATCCCACACCCGAAGCAAACGATGCCGCCAAGCCTTTCATCTTCGGCAACTACGTCTGCATCGCTCCCGCATCGGTCTGGTTCACCAAGCAATGGCCGGAGCTGAAGTGGATCGAGTTGATCAAGGCGTTGCCTGCGGACCAACGCGTGCTGCTGATCGGCGCGCCGGGTGATGTTGCCTTATGCGAGCGCATCGCGAAAGCCTCGGGCCGTGGTGAGGTGCTGGCAGGCAAACTCTCCTTGCTCGGCACAGCCGCCCTGATGAAAGGCGCCTCGATGAACTACGTGAACGACAGCGCGCCCTTGCACATCGCCAGTGCGATGAACGCCCCGGTGACGGCCGTCTTCTGCAGCACCGTGCCAGCCTTCGGCTTCGGACCGCTTCGCGAGAACGGACGCGTGTTGGAGACCAGCGAACAACTCGATTGCCGTCCCTGTGGATTGCACGGGCACAGGGCCTGCCCGAAGGGGCATTTCAAGTGCGCGATGGGGATTGACCCAATGGCAGCCATCATCTGATCGTCTCATTGTCTGATCTTCTGATCACTTTCGCCCCATGACCTACGAGAAACTCCTCTTCACCGTGGCCGATGGCGTGGCCACGCTCTCGCTCAACCGCCCCGACAAGCTCAACAGCTTCGACCGGCAGCTATCGGATGAACTTATTCATGCACTTGATCACTGCGCTACCGAACCCTCGATCCGTGCCGTGCTGCTCACCGGCGAGGGCCGCGCTTTCTGCGCTGGTCAGGATCTGGCCGAAGCCATTGCTCCCGGAACCAAGATCGAGGACATCCTCACCACGCAGTACAATCCCATCGTGCGACGCATCCGTGCGCTGAAGAAGCCGGTGATTGCTGCGGTGAACGGCGTTGCGGCCGGAGCCGGAGCCAACATCGCCTACGCGTGCGACCTCACCCTCGCGGCCGAGGGCGCGAACTTCATCCAGAGCTTCATCAACATTGGCCTCATCCCCGATAGCGGCGGCACCTTCACACTGCCGAGGCTCGTGGGCATGCAGCGCGCCTTCGGGCAGATGATCCTGGCACCCAAGGTGAGCGCCAAAGAAGCCGAAGCGCAGGGCATGATCTGGAAGGCCGTGCCCGATGGCGAGCTGATGAGCGAGGCAACGGCGCTTGCCAAGAAGCTCGCCGCCATGCCCACCAAGGCCATCGCCCTCACCAAGGAAGCCCTGAACCGCTCGCAGGGCAGCACGCTCGACGCGCAACTCGACGTGGAGAACGAACTGCAGACCATCGCCGGCCGCAGCCACGACTACAACGAGGGCGTGAAGGCTTTCTTGGAGAAGAGGAAGCCGGTGTACAAAGGGGAATGAGCGCAGAATTGGGCAATCAGAAGATGGGAGCACATGCATTGATCGTCTGATTATCCTAATCATCTGACCTTCCTATCATCTGATCTCCTCCCCCATCTTCGCCCCATGGATTCCTCATTGAAAGTCGCCGTGATCGGCGCGGGCACCATGGGCAGCGGCATCGCGCAAGTGGCCGCACAAGCCGGGCACGATGTGGTGCTCTTCGATACCCGCCGCGAAGCGGTGGACAAGGCATTGACCGCACTGCGCAAGACCTTGGACAAGCTTGTGGAGAAATGCAAGCTCACAAAGGAGCAAGCCGATGGCATTAATGGCCGCATCGCACCTGCATGTGACCTGAAAGAACTCGCGGGCAGCGGCCTCGTGATCGAAGCCATCATCGAGGATCTGAGCATCAAGAAGAAGCTCTTCGCTGATCTCGAAAGCATCCTCAGTGCGGAAGCCGTGCTCGCAACGAACACATCATCGCTCTCTGTCACCGCGATCGCAGCGGCATGCGCGAAACCCGAGCGTGTGATCGGCCTGCACTTCTTCAATCCCGCTCCGCTGCTGCCCCTGGTAGAAGTGGTACCCGGCTTGGACACGGATCCAGAGCTCGGTGCGCGCATGAATGCCTTGATGAAAACCTGGGGCAAAGTGCCCGTGCTGTGCAAGGACACGCCGGGCTTCATCGTGAACCGTGTTGCGCGGCCCTTCTACGGCGAGAGCATCCGCATCTTCGAAGAAGGAATCGCCGACATGCCCGCCATCGATGCTGCGCTGAAGACCTATGGAGGCTTCCGCATGGGCCCCTTCGAGCTAATGGACCTCATCGGCAACGACATCAACTTCACGGTGACGAAGACCGTGTGGGAGGCCTTCCATTACGATCAGCGCTACAAGCCGAGCCTCACGCAGCAGCGGCAGGTTGAGAGCGGGCGCTTGGGCCGAAAGAGCGGAAGGGGCTACTACACTTATGCGGATGGCGCCACCCTTCCCAATACAGAGGTCGCACCTGCATTAGCGGCCTCCATCGTTGAGCGCGTGTTGGCCATGCTCATCAACGAAGCGGCCGATGCGCTGTTCTGGGGCATCGCGAGCGCAGCGGACATCGACCTCGCCATGACCAAAGGCGTGAATTACCCGAAGGGCTTGCTGGCTTGGGCCGATGAGCAAGGGGCGGCGCACTGGTTGGCCGCATTGGAACGGCTGCAGGCGGAGTACGGCGAGGACCGCTACCGCCCCTCCCCTTTGCTGCGTCGCATGGCGCGTGAGGGGGTTCGCTACCGTTAAGGCCCACGCTTCAATTCAGGCAAAAACAAATTTTCACAGCCATATATTTTCCGTGGAAACATTTTCCGTTCATTTGCAGCCCAATCACCAACAACGTCATGAAGTCAACAGTCCTTTCCATTGCAGCGCTGACCACTTTGCTGGTAGCCTGCGGCCCTTCGGAGGCCGAGAAACAAGCGGCCCGCGAACAGGCCACCGCCGACAGCCTTGCAGCTGCCGCAGCCGCTGAGCACAAGTACACCATCGATCCAGCCACCAGCGTGCTCAACTGGGCAGGCAAGGTCACCGGACCTGCTCCCTATGGCCACAACGGCACCATCTCCTTCAACAGCGGTGAATTCACCGTGCAAGGCGGTATGCTGAAGTCCGGCAGTTTCGAGGTGAACATGACCTCGATCAATCCCACCGACGACGGCTACCAGCCCGAAGGCAGCAAGCAAGGAACGAAGAGCAGTTTCATCGGCCACTTGAGCACCGGTGACTTCTTCGACAGCGCCAACCACCCCACCGCCAAGCTGAGCATCACCGGCGGCAGCGGCAATACTGCCACCGGCGACCTCACCATCCGTGGCAACACCAACACGGAGACCATCACCGACATCGTGATCACCGAGAACCCCGATGGCACCGTGAAGGCCACGGGCAAATTGGTCTTCGATCGCCAGAAATACAATGTCGCCTGGAAGCACTTCATGAAGGATGCTATCCTGTCCGACAACATCGAGCTGACCGTTGAACTGAACGGCAAGGCCGCACAGTAACCGGTTGGTGAAAGGGGGAAGCGCTCGCCAATGGCGGGCGCTTCTCTTTTGGGGCTATCGGATCGCCTTCGCCAACCACTCATTCAGCGGGCGCATGGCCATCCAATGCTCCATGAACGCATCCATGAGCTTGGCTTCCTCTACCAATTTCGCAGGCTTCTCGGCCACCACGTAGAACTGCTTGTTCGCAATCAGCGGTTCCTTGATCGCATGCGCCTTGAATTCGGGTGGCAGCACCTTGTTGGCTTCGCCCTGCACCTCCTTGAAGAGCGTTACGAACGGCTTGCCGCTGATGGCCTTGCGGAAGCCTTTACCATCCTTCATGATCGCCTCGCGAATGGCCAGCAATTGCTCTTTCTCGGGCTGATAGCAGCCGCCATAGAACTTGGTGGCTTCGGGTCCAAAAGCGAAGTAGATGCCCGGCACGCTGTGATCCTTGCGCCCAGCTGGTGAGATGATCGCCGAGGCTTCCAGCTTGTAGGGCGTCTTGTCCTTGCTGAAGCGGATGTCCTTGTTGATGCGGAAGATGGCCTCCTTCGGTTCGATCGCAATGGCCTTGTCGTGCATCGCGATACGGGCAATCGCTTCAGCGACGAAAGCCTCGAAGGGCTTCTTCACGCTCGCCTCGTAGCGCTTTCGATTGGCATCGAACCATTCCTTGTTGTTGTTCTTCGCGAGGTCCTTGAAGAACTTGTTGTAGTCGGGGGTGAACCAGGCCATTGGCAGAGATTTGCGACCAAAGTAGAAGGCTTCGCCATGCCCGATCCCGAGAAATCCACGTATGGCTTGGTGATGGAATCGCCTGTTGGCCTTTTGCGCTTGGAGAGCGATGGGGCTTGCATCACGGCTGTGGCATTCGATGCGGAGGGACCTTCATCCGAGGACATACCTGCAATCTTGCATGAAGGCCAGAAACAATTGGAGGAATACTTCGCAGGAAAGCGGCGCGAGTTCAATCTCCCTTTAGCAGCAACCGGCACAGCCTTTCAGAAGCGCGTGTGGGCCGCGGTGAAGGGCATTCCACGGGGAAGCACATCAAGCTACCAGCGCATCGCGGAACAGATCGGCGGCAATGCGGTTGCTCGCGCAGTTGGCACCGCGAACGGAGCGAATCCGATTCCCATCATCGTTCCATGCCATCGCGTGATCGGTGCCGATGGCAGCCTCACGGGCTACATCGGTGGATTGTGGCGCAAGCAATGGCTGCTGCGGCACGAAGGCGCGCTGCAAGCCGATCTGTTCGGTTGAAGGGCCGATCACGCCGGATACCTTCGCCGCCATGACGCCGCATGAACTCGCCGCGAAGGTGGTTGCCCGCATGTACGACAACGACCCCTTCAGCATATGGCTAGGCATCGAACGCGTGGTGGTTGAGCCCGGTCGCTGCGAGCTGCGCATGGCAGTGCGGCAAGAGATGCTGAACGGATTCGCGATCGCGCACGGCGGCATCACCTATTCATTAGCCGATAGCTGTCTGGCCTTCGCGAGCAACAGCCATGGAATCCAGAGCGTGAGCGTGGAAACCAGCATCAGCCACACCAAGCCTGTGAAAGAAGGCGATGTGCTCACCGCCAGCAGCGAAGAGAAAAGCCTCACACGCGGCATCGGCATCTACTACATCACGGTAACGAACCAGCGCGGCGATCAAGTGGCGCTCTTCAAGGGCACTGTTTACCGCACCGGCAAAGCCTGGTTCCCCGAAAACCAATCCGAGAATTGAATGAAGGACGCTTTCATCGTCGATGCCATCCGCACGCCCATTGGCGCTTTTGCCGGAACACTCTCTGCTGTGCGTGCCGATGACCTGGCCGCCCATGCCATACGAGAATTGGTGCGGCGGCATCCAGCACTCGACCTTGCCGCGATCGACGACGTGATACTCGGTTGCGCCAACCAAGCGGGCGAGGACAACCGCAATGTGGCCCGCATGGCGCTGCTGCTGGCCGGCTTGCCATTCAGCGTTCCGGGCGAAACGGTGAATCGGCTCTGCGCCTCGGGCATGAGCGCGGTGGTTGGCGCGGCACGGGCCATCGCCGCGAACAATGGCGACCTCTTCATCGCAGGAGGCGTTGAGCACATGACTCGCGGCCCTTGGGTGATGAACAAGACAAGCACACCTTACGGACGCGATGCGCAGCTCTTCGACAGCAGCTTCGGCTGGCGCTTCATCAACCCACTGATGAAGGAGCTCTTCGGCGTTGATGCCATGGGTGAGACCGCTGAGAACCTATTGGACGCGAACCCGATCAGCCGCGAGGACCAAGATCGCTTCGCCCTGCACAGCCAGCAGAAAGCAGCAGCCGCGCAAGCCAGTGGCCGCTTGGCCAAGGAGATCGCGCCCGTTTCGCTCGGTCCGGTAAGGGCAACCGAACTAGCCTTGAAGCGCGCTGGGCTGACCTTGGCACAGATGGATGTGGTTGAGCTGAACGAAGCCTTTGCCGCTCAGGTGCTTAGCTGCACAAGGAGTCTTGGTTTGGCCGACGATGATCCACGCATCAACCCCAATGGTGGCGCTATTGCCTTAGGGCACCCGTTGGGTATGAGCGGTGCTCGCTTGCTTCAAACGGCATCGCTTGAACTTCAGGCACTTGACAAGCGATATGCGCTCTGCACCATGTGCATTGGCGTTGGCCAAGGCTACGCCGTGGTGCTGGAAAAGTGTTGAAACATGCCGGTCGAATGGGCCTAATGCCGATTTAACCCGCATACTAGCTTGGCGGCCCCTAAGACCTGATCCATGCTCCCTCAGGAACAGATCAACCTCTACATCGCCGAGCAACCGGAGTGGCAGCGCAAGTTGCTCGTCCGGCTCAGGCAGCTCATCCACTCTGTCGATGAAGAAGTCGAAGAGACATGGAAATGGAACAGTCCGCATTTCGATCACGATGGCATCATGATCGGGCTACAAGCCTTCAAAGAGCATCGTGAGCGTCTGGTTCCATAAAGGCGCTTGCTCAAGGACCCGAAAAGGCTGTTCGATGCAAATCGAAGAAGGACGAGGCGAAAGGGATGCGGACCTACAAGTTGCGTGAAGGCGACGCGATTCAGGAGAAGCGCCTTTACAGACCTTGTGAAGCAGGCCGTTAAGGTGAACCAGAGCGGTGCCAAGCTGGGCGATGCGAGGCCCCCGCGCAAGACGCTGGTGGTGCCGTCAGACTTGGAGAACTGCTTGAAGAAAGATGAGCAGGCCTGGGGTCACTGGGAGAAATTCAACTACACCCACAAAAAGGAATACGTCGAGTGGATCACGGACGCCAAGCAGGACGAGACCCGCAAGCGCCGGATAGCCCAAGCCTTGGAAATGATTCGCGAGGGCGTGGGCAAGGAGGACAAGCACAAGGTCTGACCAACCTCAGCCGACGGATCTCAGCAGGACGAAATGACGAAGCCCCCCGGAGATCCGAGGGGCTTCGAACATATGCGGTGCTTCGGCTTACTTGCCGTGGCGAGCGTAACGCTTCTTGAACTTGTCAACGCGGCCAGCGGTATCCACCAGCATCATCTTGCCGGTGTAGAACGGGTGGCTGGTGTGGCTGATATCGAGCTTCACCAAGGGATACTCGTTGCCATCTTCCCACTTGACGGTGTCCTTGGTCGATGCACAGCTCTTGCCTAGGAACATGTACTCGTTGCTCATGTCCTTGAACACCACGAAGCGGTAGTTCTCGGGGTGGATGCCTGTCTTCATGTCTTCCTCGATTTTGGTGCGTTTCGGGTGAAACGGGCGGCGAATGTATGCGGAAAACCGATCATGACAATGCAACCCAGACGCTCCAACGAGTGCCAAACCCTACTTTCGCCGCCCGAAAACGGAAATACAACCCCATGGCCTCCACAGCAGACGTTAATATCGGCTCCTATATCCGCTTCAATGGCGACATCTGCCAGATCATGGAGTGGCAGCACCGCACCCCCGGGAACCTGCGCGCCTTCTACCAAGGCAAGATGCGGAACCTGCGCAACGGCAAGCTCAATGAGCACCGCTGGCGCAGCGGTGAGGGCATGGATGTGCTGCGGGTGGAGATCCACGAGTTGCAATACCTCTACCGCGAAGGCGACAACCTGGTATGCATGGACCAGAAGACCTTCGACCAGAAATACGTGCCCGCCTCGCTCTTCGGCGATGCCATGCAATACATGAAGGAGGAGATGGTGGTGCAGATCGGCTTCGAGAGCGACATGCCCATTTTCGCCCGCCCACCCAAAGTGGTTGAGCTGATGGTGACAGAAGCTGAACATGCCGTGAAGGGCGATACCAGCAACAAGGTGATGAAGCAGGCCAAGCTGGAGACAGGTGCTGGCATCATGGTTCCCATCTTCGTCGATGCCGGCACCATGATCCGCATCGATACCGAGACCGGTGAGTACTTGGACAGGGTGAAGAAATAGTCGCCGAACACGAGTTTCCGGAACCCGCGGCTTGCAACAGGTCGCGGGTTCTTCGTAATGCGAGGCCGTGGGCCGAAGACAAAGCGCGCAGATGGATTTCCGCGCGGGCTACATTTGGCCGCAACCCTGTCGCGTGCAACTCGAAACACCCCTTACCGCCGCTGATCTCGCCGTCCTCATCGGCGCCGAGGCCAAAGGCAATACGCAACGCTTGGTCACAGGCCTCAACGAGATCAATCGCGTGGGCGATGGCGATCTGGTGTATGTGGATCACCCGAAGTGGTACGATAAGGCGCTGAACAGCTCCGCCACAACAATCCTGATTGACAAGGCCGTAGAGCCTCCTGCGGGCAAAGCCATCATCATCAGTGCCGACCCCTGCCGCGATTACAACGCGCTGGTGAAGCGCTTCATGCCGCGCGCCGGATGGAGCGCCACGGACATCCTCATCGGCGAAGGCTCGCTCGTGCATCCTTCGGCCGTCATTGGCCCGCACGTCCATATAGGGAAGGACTGCATCATCTATCCGAATGTGGTGATCTATGAGCGCACCACTATTGGCGACCGCGTCACGATCCATGCGAACGCCGTCATCGGCGCCGATCCGTTCTACTACAAGAAACGCGCGACCGGCTACGACAAAATGCAGCCCTGTGGAAGCGTGGTGATCGAGGATGATGTGGAGATCGGCGCGCTTAGCACCATTGACCGCGGCGTGAGTGCCGATACGCGCATTGGCCGCGGCACCAAGATGGACAACCATGTGCAAGTGGGTCACGACACGATCATTGGAGCCGACTGCCTCTTCGCGGCGCATGTGGCCATTGCTGGCGCGTGCGTGATCGAGGATGGCGTAACGCTTTGGGGCCAAGTGGGAATACCCAGCAAACTGCGCGTGGGCAAAGGCGCGGTGATCCTTGGCCAAAGCGGCATCCTCTCCTCGGTCGAAGGCGGCAAGACCTATCTCGGCTCGCCGGCGCGTGAGGCCAAGCAGATGATGCGCGAGATCAGCCTGCGCGCCAAGCTGCCTGAGATCGCCAAGAAGCTCGGCATCTGAGATGGCACGGTTGGAGCGCATCGTGGAACGGCTCGAGCTGAAAGAGTTCCAGCTGCGCACGCTGCTCGATGTGAGCAAGGCGATCAACAACAACGTAGGTCGCGATGAACTGCTCCAGCTCTTCGAGCGCTTAGTGAAAGAAGAGCTCGGAATCACCCGGCTCTCGCTCTATGAGCGAACCAATGGCTGGGCAAGGATCCTGCATTACGGCTCCGGCGACCGCGACCTGGCCATTGATGCGGAGCAGCTATTCGGCGCCTTCATGGACATACAGACCATCAGCGCCGACATCGAGGGGCGCATGGGCGCATTCGATGTGGCAGTACCGGTCTTCCACCGCGACAAGCCATTGGCCTTCCTGCTCATCGGCGACATCGATGAGGAAGAACAGCGCATGAGCCCCGTAGTGAAGCATCTCAACTTCATACAGACCCTGTCCAATCTGGTGGTGGTGGCGCTCGAGAACCGGCGCATGGCCGAAAGGCAGCTGCAGCAGGAGCGCGACAACCGCGATCTGGAGCTCGCCGCTCAGATGCAGCGCATGCTAGTGCCCAAGGATCTCCCCCACTCCCACCGCCTGGAAGCCGCAGCATGGTACCAGCCGCATAGGCAGATTGGCGGCGACTATTACGACTTGATTGAATTAAGCGATGGACGATACATGGCTTGCGTGGCCGACGTGAGCGGCAAAGGCATCTCTGCTGCGCTGCTCATGAGCAACTTTCAAGCGACGCTGCGCGCTTCAGCAAGGCGCATCGCCGACCTAAAGGACCTAGTCACGCACTTGAATACGGAGGTATGGGCAAGCGCACGCGGCGAGCGCTTCGTGACCTTCTTCCTTGCCATTCTCGATTTCAACGATGGGCGGATCCAGTACGTGAATGCCGGCCATAACGACCCACTGCTCCACGCGAATGGTCAGATCACACCGCTGCACGATGGCGCGATCGCCCTCGGCATGATGCCCACCCTTCCCTTCTTGAAGGTCGGCTCAGCTGCGCTTCCGCCCGACGGCACCTTGCTCTGCTATACCGACGGCCTCGTTGAGCAAGAGAACAATCACGGCATCGCCTTCGAGGTTGAACCGCTGCAGCACGGGCTTCGCAACTTCTCCGCTGCTGGGGCCGCCGGCCTGGTGAGCGCGCTGCGCAACGCATTCGAGGCCCATCGCGGTCAGGAAACCTACCTCGACGATATCGCCGTGCTCATTTGCCGCTTCAGGTCCTGAGCCCATTGCACCGACGCTCCGGTGCAGCGCCCATCTTTGCCGCCCATGGCAATACACCTCGTTACCGGCGGCTGCGGATTCGTTGGCCGCAACATGGTCAAGCGGCTCTATGCACAAGGACATCGCGTGGTCTTCATCGACGACCTTAGCGTGGGCACGCACCCTGATACCTGGCTGGGCATGCCGGTGAGCTTCGAGCATCGGGAGATGAAGGTCTATGGCGACGATGAACGGCTCTACTTCATCCATGCCGACCTGCGTGATGTGCTGCGCGAGCTGAACAAGGACCCGCAGTACTTCCAGAAGCGCTATGGCCTCAACGTGGCTCTCTTCGACGACATCTTCCACTTCGCTGCCATCGTGGGCGGACGCAGCAAGATCGATGGCGACCCCATGCTCGTGGCGCAGGACCTCAGCATCGATGCCGAGATGTTCCTCTACGTGTGCCGCAACAAGCCGCGACGTTTCCTTTATCCAAGCAGCAGCGCAGCGTATCCCATCGACTTGCAGACCGAGAGCAATACGCTCAAGCTGAAGGAGAGCGACATCGACTTCAAGAAGATGGGCGAGCCCGACATGACCTACGGCTGGAGCAAGCTCACGGGCGAGTTCCTGGCCAAGATCGCGGCGAGCCACTACGGCGTGCATGTCACCTGCATCCGCCCCTTCAGCGGCTACGGCGAGGACCAGGACCTCAGCTACCCCGTGCCCGCCATCGCTGCGCGCGCCGCCAAGAAGGAGACCCCCTTCGAGGTATGGGGCACCGGCAAACAAGGCCGCGATTTCGTTCACATCGACGACGTGCTCGACCTCACGCTGCTCGCCATGGACAAGATCAGCGACGGCCGCGCGATCAACATCGGCATGGGCAAGCTCACGTCATTCCTTGAATTGATCGAGGTCTTCACCGGCTTCGCGGGTTACAAACCGACCATCAAGCCCCTGCTCGACAAACCTGTGGGCGTACACAGCCGCTACTGCGATATGACTTGGGTGGAAGAGAACCTCGGGTGGAAGGCGAAGATCAGCATCGAGGAAGGGATGCGGAGGGTGTATGAGGCGGCGAAACGCCGATTAGAGAATTAGAAGATCAGATGATCAGACAATGGAAATGCCTTCTTCCGAACGATTTTCTGATCTTTTAATTATCTGATCTTCTGATCATGCATGTCGTCTGCTTCGGCCCCGGCCCCAAGTTCAAAGGCGGCATCGCGCAGTACAACACCGCGTTGGCGCGTGCGCTGAAGGATGAAGGAGCGCAGGTCACGATCGCAAGTTGGACGCAGCAGTACCCAGCGATCATTCCACGCGAGTTCGTGGACAAGGCCAGCCGCAGCAGTTTCCTCGAGGGTTACGATATCCCGGTGAAGTACCTCACCAACTGGAACGACCCGCGCACCTGGTGGGGCACTGCCAAGGCCATCGCAGAGTTGAAGCCCGACAAGGTGATCATCCAGTGGTACAACCCCACACAGGGCATACCGCTGAAAACAATCGCGAAGTATCTGCGCAAGCGCACGAGAGCTGAAATCCTTTTCGACCTGCACTTCGTAGCCGCCAAGGAACAGAGCTCGCTGGATGCACGCCTCACACGTATGGCTTTGCGGCACGGGCGCAGCTTCATCGTTCACGCTTACAAGACCGCCGAGGAGCTGAAGGCCTTGATGCCAGAGCGGGAGTTTGAGGTGACGTTGGATGGAAAGCGGAGTGGTGAGTACCGAGTGGCGAGTGGTGAGTCTGGACGCGCGTTATCGGTGCCAGACTCACCACTCACCACTCACCACTCCATCCTCAAGCTCTACCACCCGATCTACTCTCTCTTCCAGCCCGATCCGGCATTCGACAAGGAGGCATGGAAGGCGCAGCACGGATTGCGTAAGCACGTGTTCCTCTTCTTCGGTTTCATCCGCAAGTACAAGGGGCTGCACTATTGCATCGAGGCGTTTGCTGAACTGGCGAAGTCCCGAAGGAATGAGGGACGAGATGATGTGAGCCTGATGATCGTGGGTGAGCGGTTCTGGCAGACGGTTGATCAGAGCAAGCTCAGCACCAAGCTAAAGAACGCGGTCTTCGGCACACTGAAGAAGCTCTTCCTGAAGAAGGCCGACGATGAGCGGAACTACGATCCGTTGGCGATGGTCGATGCACTCGGCATTCAGGATCGAACGATGGTTGTGGACCGCTTCATCCCGAACGAGGAGGTGCCTCCCTATTTCCAAGCGGCCGACACCATCGTGCTCTTCTATGAGACCGCTACACCCAGCGGCGTGGAGAGCCTCAGTTACAACTTCAAGCTGCCCGCCGTGGCCACGCGGGTGGGGCACTTCCCTGAGACCATCACTGACGGCTTCAACGGCTACCTCGCCAATCCCAAGGACATCGCCGACATGGTGCGCGTGATGAACGCCAGTATCGAGAAGCCCATCCCGCGCGAGAACGTGGTGGAAGCCACGAAAACTATGAGCTGGGCGAACTACGCGAAGGTGGTGCTAGCAGGCTGAATGAACCTGCGCCAATAAACCTCAACGACCCATCCACGTAAGAACGGCCGCATGTCTCTGGCGGTTATGTTCGCACCCCTCTGCTGTACCGGTGGACTGGAACCCCGCCGTTACCCGTGCAGGTGGATGTCATTCGAAGGAAGGAAGATGCGATTCAGCCTATTGCTCGCTTTGCCTGTGCTGCTGCTTTTTGCCGCAGCGCGACCTGTTGTCGATGCCGGCGATGCAGCGGCAGCGCATGAATTGTACATCGAGCTCGGTCTCGAAGGGCAGGTGTCGCAGAGCGCATTCACGCGTGGGTACAGTGCAGTTGCGCGCCGTGGCGCCAAGCCGCGCATGCTCGCCATTGCCGACATGACGCAACCGAGCACGGCCAAACGCCTGCACCTGATCGACCTCGCGAACAAGGAACTCGTGCTAAGCACTTATGTCGCTCACGGGCAAGGCAGCGGCGAGTTGTTCTGCTCCTCGTTCAGCAACAAGCATGGCTCACACGCCACCAGCAAGGGGCTGTACCGCGTGGGTGCCGAGATCGTGAGCCCCAAGCATGGAGCCGCTTTGATGCTGCACGGACTGGATGCAGGGGTGAATTGCCAAGCCGAACCGCGTGAAGTGATCATGCACGGTGCAGATTACGTGAGTGAGGCTTTCATCGCCGAGCACGGGCGCTTAGGCCGGAGCTGGGGATGCCCCGCCGTGAGCCGCAACGACATGCCCCGTATGATCCAACTGCTCACGGGCGGTGGATATCTGTACGTGCACGGCCGCTGAGGAGCGCGTGCCGAGGCATTTCCTTCGCGGCGCTTTCATACTCGCTTAAAGCGCATGCAACTTCAATTCCTGCCGACGGGACTTCGGTATGACGTGCAATTCCTCGCGGCACTGGCCATGCTGGCCTCCTGCGCCAGCCCCATAGCAAAGCCCAACCTTGCAGAGCGCGCACAAGCCATCGAAGAGGTCTTCGAGACGCCTGATGCCTACAGCGTGCGCACGCTCGATGCCAATGCCATTGCCCGCTTCATCGCTCAGCATCCCGAATACCGGCAGGACTCAGCTGGCATCGTGGGCTTCTATCAACGGCGCGCGCACCAATACGCGTGGTTCGTGAACGACTCGCTCTCGCAGAGCGCCGCCGCCTTCTACAACCTGGTGAACAGCGCCGACACCGCCTTCCGCGAAGTGGCCTTCATCCGCGACAAGCTCGATCAATTGATGATGGCCGATCAACTGCCGCGAGCTGATACGCTCATCTGCGATGAATGCATGGAACGCCTCGAGCTCGGCCTCACCGCGCAGTTCTTCCGCTTCGCCGATAAGAAGTACGGCGGCACCGTGGGCAAGGACCTGCGCGAGCTCGACTGGTTCATTCCGCGCCGCAAGAAGAACTACGACCAGTTGCTCGATTCGCTCGTGGCTGGCCGCATGGACCTTTCGCCGGTGGAGCCGCTGCATCAGCAGTATGCTTTGCTGAAATCCCAATTGAAACGTTACCGTGATCTGGAGAGCGCTCAATGGCCCCTGCTCAGCTTGGGTGACAGGAAGAAAATCGAACCAGGCGACAAGGCCGATTGGATCCCGGACCTGCGCCAGCGCCTTATGCTGCTTGGCGATTTCATCTCCACCGGCGACAGCGTGTTGCTCTTCAGCACCGAGTACGACAGCCTGCTCGTGGCTGCGGTGATGCGATTCCAGGAACGGCATGGCCTGCATCCCGATGGCGTGATCGGCAAGGGAGCCATCGCTCAACTCAACATCACGCCAGCGGAGCGCGCGCGCACCTTGCTCGTGAATATGGAGCGCTTGCGTTGGGTGCCCGAACAGAATGCGCCAGACCAGCTACTGGTGAACATCCCCGAGTTTCGCCTGCATGTGTACGAGCAAGACACCATTGCGTGGAGCATGGTGGTAGTGGTGGGCGCGCAAGCCACGCGCACCGTGATCTTCAGCGATACGCTCAGCACCATCGTTTTCAGCCCCACGTGGACGCCGCCGATCAGCATCATTCGCGGCGAGATCCTCCCTGCCATGGCCAAGGACCCGAACTACCTCAAGAAGAAAGGCATGGAAGTGGTCGGCGGCACGGAGAAGAACCCGGTGATCCGTCAGAAGCCCGGAAGCAGCAATGCCCTCGGCCATGTGAAGTTCCTCTTTCCCAACAGCTACAGCATCTACTTCCACGACACGCCCAGCAAGAGCTTCTTCGCTCGCGAGAGCCGTGCATTCAGTCATGGGTGCATCCGTCTGAGCGAGCCGCAGCGCTTCGCCGAGTACCTCTTGCGCGAGGACAGCACATGGACATCGGAAAAAGTGAAGAAAGCCATGCACAGCGGCAAGGAGCAGCACGTGCGGTTGAAGCAGAAGCGTCCGGTGAGCATCGGCTACTTCACAGCATGGGTTGATCGCCAAGGACGCATGCAGTTCCGCGACGATGTGTACGGGCACGATGCGCGCTTGGCTAATGAGCTCTTCGCGCAACCCGATCAAACAATCAGCGCTGCGGGGCCTCCACTTTGACCGGCACATCATCGGCGCCGAAGTAGTACGCCAAGGACCGGTTGATCCAGAAGCCAGGGTCGGAGCCTGCATCCATGTAATGCGGTGCAGCAGGGGGATCGGTTAATGGCAAGAGTGCGATTGATTCACTGCCTTCGCGAACGGCACTCTCGATAGTTGCGTAACGCGTGATCAACTGGCGATCGAAATGCTGAAAGCGGCCAGAAAGCAGATCAGCCGAGATGCGGCCGCCGTTCCCGATGAAGAGCAGGGTCACGAATAGCAGCGTCCATGCGGCCCACTGCATGCGCTGCGAAATCGGGCGCCAATTCAATCGCACCAACGAGGCCAAGGCGACAAGCAGCATCGGCATGATGAAGAGCCATGTCGCATTCACAGTGCGGTGCTGGCCCAGCAAGCCGGTAGTCCAATAGGGAAGCCCCATTGCGGCGATCACGAGTATGCCGATACTCGCCATGATCCAGCGAGGATCCGGAAGGCTGAGTGATGGGGAGATGCCCAGCCGATCAGAGATCCAGCGCGCATTCGCCAAAACGAGCAAGCCAAACAAGAGGACCGCTGGCGACAAGAACCAAGTGGCCAAGAACCTCCCGGATTGAAGCAATCCCCACATCGCACTATGCAGCGCATCATGCTTCATTGGGAACTGCGCGGCTCTGACCGCATTTCCCGGGGCCATCGCCATAACACCCCCTGCCGCGAGCACAGCCACCAAAGCGCCCGCGATGCCAGCGTGCCATCGCCCCTTCTCCATGCGATGCACAACAAGCAGCAGCGCATGCAACAGGACCATGAACACCATGTGCAGTTCATTGAAGCCCGCGACCAGCACCGCTAACAGCCCTATCCGGAAGGCAGCGGTTCTTGTCAGTCTCCATTCATCGCGCCATGCACGCAACCAGAAGGCCATGACGAATAGTGAAAGCGCTCCAGCGAGCGTGTAGGTGATTGCGCCGGTGTACCAGTAAAGTCCTTCGCCGAGGTCTGTCATGACTTGGAGAGAAAGGAGCAGCAACAGCAGCGAACCCAGCAGGAGGTCCGCGGAGCTCAATGCTGGCAAGAGCGCTCGCAGGAAGGCCCTCCAACCGAAGGTGGCCGTTATCATCAGAAGCACCGGCACCAGCCTATATAACCAAAGACCTTGCTCGATGCCAAGCACTAATGGCCCGCGCAGCAAGAGCGGATTGCTCGCCCAACGACCATTCCAATTCAGGTACTCATCGCGCAAGCGCGGAAAGAGCTCCGTGCGCATGCCAGCGACCGCGTAGCTGAAATCATCCCCGAAAGGATGAATGAAGAAGCATGCTGCGACATAAGGGGCCAGCGCGATCGAAATGAATGCGAGAAGAGCGATCCGCGTGCGGTCCATAGCCCAAAGATGGGAAGGCGGCTTCAGCACCCGATGCGTTCCTTCACGCGGTAAACGTTGCGCTCTGGGCTATAGCGGCGCACCAGTTCGGCCACGAAGCCCATCGTGAATAATTGCACTCCGATGATCATGGCAGTGAGTGCCACGAAGAAGAGCCCTTGATCGCTCACGCGCGGAGCCGCTTTTCCCAAGCCATACACGTGATAGAGTTTCTCGCCTACGACCCACACCGCGCTGATCAGACCCACGAAGAACATCATGGTTCCAACCGCGCCGAAGAAGTGCATCGGCTTGCGCCCGAAACGGAACACGAAGGTGATGGTGAGCAGGTCGAGGAAACCGTTGATGAAGCGGTCGAGGCCGAACTTGCTCTTGCCGAAACGGCGCGGGTGGTGCTGCACCACCTTCTCGCCGATCCTGCGGAAGCCCTCTTTCTTCGCGATGAACGGTATGTAGCGGTGCATCTCGCCAAAGACCTCGATGCTCTTCACCACTTCCTTCCGGTAGGCTTTCAAGCCGCAGTTGAAGTCGTGCAGCTTCACCCCGCTCACCCTGCGCGTTGTCCAGTTGAAGAGCTTGGTGGGAATGGTCTTGCTGAGGGGGTCATGCCGTTTCTTCTTCCACCCGCTAACCAGGTCGAAGCCTTCCTCGCGGATCATGCGATAGAGCTCTGGCAACTCCTCTGGGTCGTCCTGCAGATCGGCATCCATGGTGACTACCACTTCACCTTGCGCTGCGATGAAGCCCTCGTTCAGCGCCGGGCTCTTGCCGTAGTTCCGACCGAATCGAATGCCCTTCACGCGACTATCCGCTGCTGATGCCCTGGCAATCTCAGCCCACGAGCCATCGGTGCTGCCATCGTCGATCAAGATCACCTCGTAGCGCACCCCAATGGCCGAAAGCACGGTGTGAAGCCTTCCAACCAATACTGGCACGGATTCATGCTCATTGAGGAGCGGCACCACGATCGATACATCCATGCTGCAAGGTTAGCAAGTGGGTCTCAGTATGACACAAAGCCCTCGCTGCCAAAGAGATCCAGCTGGCGCGCCCAGCTGCTATTCCTAGAACTGCCAGTTTGGCCACTCTCTTTGCGGGGGTGAATGGTTGATTTCGTGATGCCGTTGTTATAATTGCCAAGCGGCCCCCGCCTGAACTGCTTAACCAACCCTAAAACTTGAGACCATGAGGAGAAACATACTCGCAGCACTTGCCATCATCCTGACCTCGCTCAGCCTGAGCGCTCAGGTTACTGTGTTCGTGCAGAACCCACCCAACCTGTCAGGGCCACTCGATTTCACCGAAGCGGCTTGGGGACAGAACCCACCCTTGGACGACCCAGCTAATGCGGTCACTGCCTATGCCTGTTTCGTTGACGATGGCACCGCCGCTGATTCCCTCGGTTGCAATGATCTGGTGAACGGATCACAGATCGCGGGCAAAATCGCGGTGGTATACCGTGGCGCATGCGAATTCGGCATGAAAGCGATTAAAGCCCAGAATGCAGGGGCTATCGCTGTAATCATCATCAATAACGCGGCCGGCGCTCCTGTTGCAATGGGGGCAGGTGCAGAAGGCGCGAACGTGAACATCCCTGTGGTGATGATCACCCAAGACGCTGGTGCCTTGCTCCGCGACCAGTTGCTCACCTGCAACGTCGAGTTCTACATAGGCACGCAAACCGGCATCTATGCCTATAACATCGCAATGGGCAAGAGCGACATCCTGGTTCCAGGCTACGGTGCCATGAACAGCCTGATCGCGGCCAATGCCAGTGAATTCAGCGTCCAACTGGGTGCATGGATGACGAACTACGGACAGAATGAGATGCCGAATTCCCGTGTTCGTTGCCAAGTGAGCCAAGGCGGCAACACGGTTTATGACGAGACTTCTGCGGGTGTTAGCCTCCCCGTCGGAGGCGAGCTGTTCGCTTCCTTGCCTGCCTTTTCCCAAAGCAGCTACAGCGGCCAGTACACCTTCGCCTACACCTGCTTGGGCGATGTTAATGACGACTTTACCAGCAACAACAGCTACAGTGTACGCTGACGATCGGCGACAAGATCACCTATGCTCCGGCAAACGCCACCACGCTACTGCCGCAGTCGAACCTGCACGTCATCAGCGCCAATAACACCGTAGGTATTCGCTCTTGCATGTACTTCAGCAACCCGAATGCCTCACGCCTCGCCGCAACCGGCATGTGGTTCAGCGCCGACCGCGCGGCCGATCAAGTGCTTACCGACGAGATCGTGACCGGCACCCTCTACCGTTGGACCGATGTCCTCGCAGGTCCATTGTCCTTGCCGAGCGAGACCGGCCTGATCTCCTTGACAAGCGGCGAATACATCTTCCCGAGCGACATCACGAACCAGATGCTCTACATCCCCTTCCAGGATGTCGTCACGCTGGAGAACAACACCAACTACCTCGTGTGCCTCGATTCATACAGCGGTGTTGTGCGCCATGGCTGGGACAACAGCCTTGACTACGCGCTTGTTCAGGAGAATACGCAGCTCCCAACCACGATGATCCGCGTTGAGGGCACGTGGTACAATGGATGGACAAGCATCACCGGACCATCCTCCATCGGCTTGCAAGTGATCAATGCGAACACGATCGGCATCGAGGAGTACACCGCACTTAGTGCATCTCCTTACCCGAACCCAGCGCAAGAGAACATCCGGATACCATTGCACTTCACGGGCAAGGTTGACCTGCGCGTCTTCGACGCCACTGGCGCCCTGGTGCAGGAACAGCGCCAAGCCAGTGTTGGAAGCGACGGCTTGTTGGTGAACGTATCAAGCATCGCGAACGGCCTATACCTCTTCAGCCTTCGCGCCGAAGATGGACGTGACATCGAATTCCGGGTTCAGGTGAACAAGTAACCTGCCTAGACAACCCTCGCAACGAACGGCCGCCTGTGATGGGCGGCCGTTCCTTTTCCGTGTAACAACCACCTTTGTCCAACTAATCCGCCCCCATGCCCAGCCTAGACATCCTCAGCAAAGTGGACCCCCAGATGCTCGACAATGCCGTTAACGTGGTGAAGCGCGAGATCGACAACCGGTATGACCTGCGAGGCACCAACAGCACGGTGGAACTCGACAAGAAGGCCCTCACGATCAAAGTGAGCACCGATGACCACATGAAGCTCGATGCAATCGTCGATATCCTGCTCGAGCGCAGCGGCAAGCAGAAAGTTGATGTTCGGAGCTACGACCTGAAGGAAGAGCCGGTTCCAAGTGGCAAAACGCTCTATCGCATCATCAAGGTGAAGCAGGGCATCGAGCGCGAGACCGCCAAGAAGATCGTGCAGGCCATCAAAGACAGCGGCCTGAAAGTTCAGCCCCAGATCATGGACGACCTGATCCGCGTGAACGGCAAGAAGATCGACGACCTCCAAGCCGTGATGGCCCTTTGCCGCCAGCAGGATTTCGAGTTGCCCTTGCAATTCGAGAACATGAAGAGCTAGTAAGAGGCAGAAAAGCGGAACCCGCCTTACAGGGCGGGTTCCTTGTTACTCCGATCTCCCGGCTTACGGGCCTGGAAGGGGGCTTCTATCGCCCGAGGGCCTCGCCCCTTGTGATCGGATATGCCGTTGGTCCCTTACCGGACCTGGCGATACAACGCCAGAACCTAGCCAAATGTTGCAAGCGATACCTAAAGCGTGAACTCCTCGATCACCGCTTGGCCTGTTTGCCACGTCCGCTCCTCGAATCGCACCCTGCCGGATTCATGCACCAGGATCACCGTTGAGCAGCGCGTTCCGTAGCCAGGCATGTCGATGCGGATACTGCTCAGGGCGCGTTCCCGATGCTGGTCCAAGCCCGTATCGGGAAGCGTGCCTTCCGAGGCCTGTTCCGTTTCGGCCAACATGTCGAATAGCAAAGCCGAATCCGGAACTGAGCTCCCAATCGCCAACCGCATTGCCTCGACCGCCCGCTTAGCTTTCGGCCACGGAGTATTCAGCAACGCATTGCTAAGGCCATGCACCCCTGCAGGGGATAGCCTCATCAGCACCCGTGATGTTCGATTGATAACGCAAGGCATCGACGTGGCCGAGAATCAGATTGTAGCCCTCCATAGGCGTTGGAGGTATCTGGACATCTGCGGCCAAGGCATCCTTCACGAGCAACCCGCGCGAAGGCCCTTGGACAGGTGCTCGGCGAAGATCACGATGATTGGTGAGCGCAGCGAATCGCCCATGGCGCGTGATGCCCATCCACGTGCCTCCTGCCTTCACGTCCTTTCCAGCGAGCATATGCGGATGCTCAGACCAGAAATGAGCCGGCAACGCCAAGCGATCGTGAAACTCGTCCCGGTTCGCCGCAACGATCAAGGGGTACGTCGGATGGGACTTGTAAGCCAGCGCGATGAGGCACACAGTGCAAACATACCTCGCGCTCCACTCCGCGCTAGAGCACCGATTCGCCGCGGAGGAACATGACGAAGATGAAGGTCATGAGGAAATGATGGAATAGCAGCATGGCTGTTACCAAGGTGAGAATCTGCTTGCCAGGTTTCGACAGCTCAGGGAACAGCTTCTTGTTGTTCATGGCGATCACAGGAAGCGGTATCGTTGCCAGCAGGAAGGTGATGGCAAGGGTCTTGAAAAGCACCACGTTCTCCATCAACCCGAAGAACAGGTGCGCGTAGTAGAACACGAAACCGAGCGTCGATAGAGCGCCCAGCCGCATGAAAAGACGGGCCTCAGCGAGCATTTTCGTTTTGCTATCCATGATGAAGACGCGCCCCTTCAACGGGGTTGCGCCTCACATGGTTTCCTTGTTTTCAACAGTGGTATTCAGGCAGAATCCGATCAAGCCCTCCTAGACGCACGCAGGGTTCCGATGGTTGCCAGGAGCATCCCCGCAACGAACCAAGGCCATGGATAATGCTCCGGGATGTAGTCTCTCCCGCGCATCAGCGCATTCGCTCCGGCATCGCCCATGGAAGAGACACTGGCCAATGCATCGATGCCTTCGACACGCAACAATGGATCAATGGTGAAGGAGATGATCATGAGCAACGCGCCAACGATGAGCAGCGCCCATGACCAACCATCAACGCGATAAGACACGCTCCGTGATCGGCCATGGAGAATGACCAGTGCAAGAGCGATCAAACCGAGCGAGATCACGCAGGGCGCCCATACCGGTCCCACCCATGGCACGGGAATGAGAAAGAGGAGATCGCGGCTCATGAGGCTCGAAGGCCAATCGAGCAGCACCTTCAGCCATACGTAGTAGAAGATGTCCCACACGCCGAAACCGAAACAGAACCAAGCGAAACGCTCCAAGGCCGATCGCGTGATCAGTGCTGCGGGCGCCAGCAGCATCAAGAGCGTCGCCAGCTCGCGGCCCACTTCAGTGCCAACGAGTGAATAATCCATCGGCACCAAGGGGAAATCGAAGCCCTCTGGGTAATAAAGCGCGCGCAGGTACACCACCACGGCGCTCTCCAAGTACGCCATCGCGATGTAGAAAGCGCTCATCCACAAGAAGGCGCGGCGGATATCAGGACGCATGGGCGATGTGCAGATCGGTGATGATGCCGCGATGATCGCTGCCCTTGATCCGGAAGCTGTTGATCGCCGATGGCAACAGCCCTCCAGTAACCAGCGCATGATCCAAGGGGATGAAGGCCAGCGGACCCAACGAAGGCCAGGTGACCAAGCTCGAAGGGTTCACCGGACGCAAGCCGCTGCGCGCGCATAGCCTTCGATAAGCATCGTCCCAATGCACGGTGTTCAGGTCGCCGACCACCACTACAGGACCAGCGTGCGAGCTCACGCGATCAGCGAGCTCAGCCAGTTGCGCGTTGCGACGCCGGTAGTGTCCGAAGCCGCCTGGACTCGTGGCGTGCACGGCATACACGCGCACACGCTCCTCCCCTACCATCACCTCTGCGTGCAGCATGGTGGTGCCCGCGACTAGCAAAGGCTCAGCATGGGCCACAGGCAATTTGCTGAACAAGGCGATGCCGTAGCAGTTGGTGCGCGGCACGATGATGAAATGCGGGTACTCCTCGCGCAATCCTTCGCGCAATGCGCTGGCCCATTCCGGTCCAACTTCCTGCACGCTCACCACATCAGCGCCCGACTCGATGATGGAACGGACGGCATCGGCATGGCGCATGTTCGGCTGGAGCACATTCAAATGAGCAACTCGGATACGATGAGCAGATGGTTCTTGGCTCAATTCAACAACAGGCACAGCGACAGTGGGCCACACCATCGGCGCGCACACCATCGAACAAGCAGCGATCCACCACGCGCGCTTGCACAAGGCCAACAGCGCAAGGCCCATGAAAGCGATCGACCACCAGCACAGGAATGCACGCGCCATCATCGGCACGAATGCATCGGGCGAAAAGGCCAATGCGCATGCGATCGCGAGCAACGCGCTTACTATGAGGAGTTGACGGCGCTCGTTCATGCGACTTCAACTTGGGTTGATTCGAGTCGTTGGATCCGCTTGAGCACCAGCCAGAGCGGTATCGCCCCGAAAACGCCGAACGACGCATCAACGCAGCGCCAGAAGAAGGGAATGCCGCGGAAGGGTGCCCAAACGAAGGCCAGCACCAGCACCAAGGCGCAGCACCACAGGCCCCATTCGATCACCCATTTGTTGCGAACCGGATCGCGCCAAGGACCGATGAAGGCCACCCCGATGACCACATGCGCGAAAGCCAGCCAATCGGTGCCGTAGAAGAGGATCGGATAGGTGGCATCCACATGCGCAACGGCAGCAGCGGCATGCGCGGCCCATTCGTGAAGCGCGCCGCCGAAAGGCGCCGTGAGATCAACGAGCCAGGCGGTGAGCGTGACGAGCGGCACGGCGGTGAGGCCGCTCAGCACCAAGGCTATCACGAAGAAGGCGAGCCAGCGGCGGATGAAGCGGAGGTCGTTCATGCCAGCACCGGGTCAATTGAGGTTCTTGAGTCCTGCATGGGTGCGCGCATCGGCCCATGTCCATTCCTGCCAATGCTGATCAGCTTTCCGCAGGAGGAAACGATCACGCTTGATATCGAGCGCAGTGCGGAATCGGGTCGGCTCCAGATGCTCCACCCAACGCACGCGATTGTGTTTGTGCTGCTCCATCTGCTGCTCCACAAGATCGATGTTGGCGTAGAGCAGCGGCAGCACCTTATCGCTCATCGCGAGGTAATTGTCGATGTCGATCTCGCCGGGATTCGCATGCTTGAGATTCACGCGCACGATGAAGCTGTCCCAATCGATCGTGGTGAGGCCAACGAGCATGGCGAAGGCCGCCCACGTGTTCACGCGCACCAAATAGTAAAGCGAGCGCCGCTCCTTCACCTTGATGAAGAGTGTGACCAATCCTACGAGCACAAGCGCCAGGAAGACGATGACACCGATGCGCTTGTAGGCCAAGCCGTGGAAGTTGATGTAGTGCCAGTTGCGCAGGAAGACCGACACGGCGAGGATGCCATTCTGCGCCACCCAGAGCATGGCGAGGCGCTTCAGCCAGGTGTTGCGCCAATAGAAATTCTGGTTGCCGCGGAACACCCACAGCACCACCACGATGCTGAGCAAGATGCTGAAGATGAGCGCGTAGGTGCCCTCATGCACGAACTGCTTCAGGCTGAAATCCTCGGGCACGGTGAAGCCGATCCACACCCAATCGATGTCGATGATGTTCACCACGAGCAGCAGCGCGTTCACCAGCGCCAGCAGCACGATGCCCCGGCGGCGCTCGCGCTCCAAGGGGTTCATCGCCAAGGGCGCCAACCAATGCGGACGCTTCAAGCGCACCCGGCGCATGCTGTCGCTCAAGCCCTGCTCCCACTGCGCCACTAACGTTGGGGCGAAGCGGAAGATCAAGCCCACGCTCACGAAAAGACCGAAGAGGAAGAAGAGGGCATGCCCGGTGAACACGAGGCTGAACAAGTCAGCGATGGCCTCCCACAATCCATCGAGGAAGCCGGCCGTGAGATGATCGAACTTCGGATTGCCCACGCGGTAGAGCTGGAAGAAGAGCGCGAGCACCAGCATGGGAACAACTGTCAATCGCGCCCAGCGCCATCCGCTGCGCGCCGCGCCACGTTGGGGCACCAGGTCACCGCTTCCATCGAGCGCAGCCATGGGCAATGAAACGTAGTTGGCGAACGATTGCGCAAAAGCCATCGGGATGCTTCGCAGCACGCGCTCATGCGCCAGCGCGCTGAACCACAAGAGCCCAAGCACCGCCATGATGGGCGCGATCACGCTGCCATGCACCACCACCATCAAGGCCGCGAGCACCGTTCCGGCCATGGCCCAGCGCGCAGGCATGCTCAGCGCATTCCAACCGATGCGATGCACCACGAGCGCCACCACCAGCACCGCGAAGAGCGCGAGGTTCAGCCCGAGGCTCATCTGGTAGAAGAGCCGATCGAAGACGAAAGCCGTGAGCAGGGCGATGATCAGCGTGGCGCGCGCGTGGATCAAGGTGGCGATGGTGTTCATGGGTCAGGGTTTGGGGATGAGGCTTTCGATGGCGTCGAGGTGATCGCGGAATGCACGTGCTCCAGCAGTAGTGGCCTTGTAGCTCGTGTTGGGCCGCTTGCCGATGAATCGCTTGCGCACCTGCACGTACTTCAATTCCTCCAGCGCGGCCAAGTGGCTGGCCAGATTGCCGTCGGTAACGCTGAGAAACTCCTTCAATTGCGCATGGTCCACCCACTCGTTCACGGCGAGCACCGCCATGATGCCCAAGCGCACCCGGCTCTCGAAGGCCTTATTGAGCCGATCGATCATGCCGCAGCGTTGCCGCGCTCGTGGCGCAGGTACATGAGACCGCCATAGAAGATGTGCAGCACTCCGAAGCCGAGCGCCCAGAAGAGCAAGCCGGCCGTGGGCCAGAACGCAGCCACCACGCCTAGCGCGATCTCGCTCAGGCCCAACCAGCGGATCTCGTCGAGCGTGTACTTGCTCGCGTTCAGCAAGGCCACGCCGTAAAACACCAATGTGGCCGACGGCGCCATGAGCACTGCACCGTTCCACAGCAGGGCCAAGGTGAACAAGCCGCCGGCAGCGAGCGGGACCAGCAGGTTCCAGAGCATGCGCCGCGCGCTCGCATCCCACAGCCCCTGCCCTGTTCGCTTCGAGCGGCGCCAGGTGAACCAGAGCGCGCCGATGAGAGCAATGGCTAGCACCAATAATCCATCGAGCACCAGAAAGGCCACTTGCTCGCTGAAGCCACGCTCGATGATGGGCGCGGGATCGTATTGATTGAGGCCTTCATTCTCACGTGAGACCGAACCACTGGCGTAGAGCGCTGTGTAATGCGCCCGTGCAGCGAAGGCCCCCACCAGCGCCGCCGCTCCGGCTAATACCCCGCTTAGCCCACTCAAGCTGAGGAATCGGGTGCTGCGGTCCATGAGGCCCCGGATGCGGGCGAGTTCTTGCAGATGGTCTTGGTCGGTCATTGGCAAAGTGCTTTGCGTGGCAAAGTAACGGGACGCGTTTGAGATCCGTATGCGCACTCCAGAAAAAAATCAGTGGACCGCCAGCGCGGCGAGCACCACGCCTACGATCACGGCCGCGAAACGCGCGGCATTGAAGCGGTGATCGGGCGCGCTCTCGAAGATGATGGTGGTGCCGATGTGCAGCAGCATCCCGATGGCCAAGCCGAGCATGCGGTGCAGGAAGTGGCCGTCCATCCAATCGCCGGCGAGTGTTCCGGCGCCAATGCCCAACGGAGCAGCCAAGGCGAAGAGCACGAGCATGAGCCAACTGGAACCTGCGGGAACGCCCGATTTCAGCAGCACGGTGGCGAGCGCGATGGCCATGGGCACCTTGTGCAGTAGCACGCCCGCGAGGAAGGGCACATTGCCCGCCACCGATTCATCGGCGAAGGGCATGCCCTCGGTGAACGAATGCAGGAAAAGGCTGCCCATGGTGAGCCAAGGCAGCACCGCCTTCGCACCATGGTGCGCATGCACATGGATATGGCCGTGCTCGATGCCTTCGCTGAAGAACTCCAGGATCACTTGCAGCAGGAAGCCGCCAAGCACCCAAGCGCCGATCATGGCGCCCTCTTCTTCGTAAAGCTCTGGCAGCATATGCAGGAACACGACGCTCACGAGGAATGCGCCGCTGAAGCCCAGCAAGAGTCGAAGCCATTTCTGATCGGGGCTCACAACACGTACGAGAGCACCAGCGGTCATGGGCAAGGCGAAGAAGAGAAGGGCAACGATGGGGATCATGCTTCAGGCTTACGGGTCCAGAGAACGAAACGGGACGAGCGCTCCGGGTCGAAGGGCGTTAACTCCGGGCCATCGGTGCGGTCCTCGATGAGCAGGCCCGCGCGCAACGCCATGACCTCAAGCTCTTCCGGAGAAAGTGCTTGAACGCGCTCCTCGAAATGCTGCGCGCAGCCTTTGTCTTGCACGGCGATGCGCTTCACGATCACATCATGCTCAAGGCTCCTGCTCACTTGAAATCGGACCTCACCCACGCAATGCTCTTCCGCAGCGACGAGCTCACGCAGCACCATCGGCGTATTCATGAAGTCCACCACGAAACGGCCGCCGGGCTTGAGCATGGCAGCCACCGAATCGAAGACCCGCTGGTCATCGGCGAGCGAATCAAAGTAGCCCAGGCTCGTGAAAGGCAGGCCACGGCATCGAAGCGGGCATCGGTCAGCGGCTCCCGCATATCATGCACGATGAACTCCGCATCTGGCACAGCGGATCGGCCTTCGGCGATGCTCTCTGTACTGATATCGACCCCGGTTATCCGAAAACCCAGCGCTGCGAAATGCTTGGCGTGCCTGCCCCGGCCGCAAGCGAGGTCGAGGACCTGGGCATGCTGATCAAGCTGCCACTTCCCGGCAATGGCACGCACCCATGCCGCCGCATCGCCATCGTCGCGGTGGCCATAGAGCAGCTTGTAATAAGGAGTGCCGAACCAGTGCGTGTACCAGCCCATTTGCGGACGGCGAATGTAGGTGCGTGCGATCAGGGGCAAACACGCTGGCGTGGATAACTCGTTGTCAGCAACTGACCGTCGGAAACGACGGGACTTGATTTGTAGTGCTCTCCACCCCTACTGCCCATGTCCGACCTTCTCGACCGGATTCACGACCTCTATGATGAACTGGAGCGGCACCGCGTGATGCTCTCCTTCAAAGGAGCGCTCAGCCCTGAATTGATCACCGTATTGCTGGGCTTGGTGGAGCGCAAGCTCGATGCCATGGAGGGCGATGCCAAAGCCCGGAAACGCGTGTTCAATGTGGTGGTTGAATGCCTTCAGAACCTATTCCATCACAACGGCCACCTGCGCGCCGAAGGGAATACCGTGGAGCCGACCAAGGAGCCGCATGGCGTGGTGATGATCGCCAAGAACGATGGCGGCTACCAGGTGCTCACCGGCAACTTCATGAACAGCGGCGATATGGATCAGCTCAAGAACCACCTCGACCGCATCAACGCCCTGGATCAGGAGGCGCTGCGCGAATGGTACCGCGCCAAGCTCGCCGATGGAACTTACTCAGCAGCAGGCGGCGGCGGCTTGGGCATGATCGATATCGCCCGGCGCAGCGGCGGCAAGCTCGAGTATGCCTTCGTGCCTTATGACAAGGACAGCGCCTTCTTCAGCCTGAACGTGAACGTGAACACCTAGAACCAGAACGCCATGGAACCGCTCCAACTTGAAGGAAGCCCCAAGACCCCGCATGTGCATTTCGACCCGGTCACCGGCCTGCTCGAGCTCAAGGGCCGCTCCATCCCTGAGAACAGCATCGATTTCTACAAGCCTTTGATCGATTGGATCGATAGGTATGCGCGCAACCCGGCGGGGAAGACGGCGCTCCATGTGCAGCTCGAGTATTTCAACACCAGCAGCAGCAAGTGCATCCTCGATGTATTCAAGAAGCTAGAGCCTATCCGTGCCGCTGGCAGCGAGGTATCGGTGCTGTGGCACTACGAGGCCGACGACGAGGACATGCTGGAGGCCGGCGAGGATTACTCGGGAATCATCAACATCCCGTTCAAGATGATCCAGATCGCCGAAGTAGGCGACGAATAGCCGGTTATTTCCGAACTCGCCTCGGCAGCAAGCGTCCGGCCTTCGAGAAGATCTCCTGATGCAAGGTGAGGCAAAGCAGTGCTGTCATTGCCCATAGGACCAGCACGTTCCCGACCAGATTGCTCACACGCAGGCCAAGGATCCGTTTCGACGGCGCATAGAAATGCGCGCTCAGGAATCCGACCTCCTGCGGCTCCATGTAGATCGGGTCGCTCTTGCGGATCAACTCCCCATCGCGCTCAACGATCATGCGCAAATCGTTCTTGTTCGTCACGATGTCAGCTAGCCCGTCATTCCTGTATTTGTCCAATAGCGTGAAATAAGAAGCGCGGCCTGCTTCGGTCGCTGTCATTTCTGCTATGCGCATCTCCTTGGCACGCTCAGCTTCTTTGTAAACGCTGCGATAGTGCTTCGTGAGCACATCAAGCGCAACAGCGATCTCATCGAGCAATTCAGATGTGCAATCAGTGGCATTCAGTCGTTCGAGCCCATCTACCTTGAAGCCTGCCAGTTGACGCTGTTCACGTTGCAGTTCATTGCGAAGCACTTCGAGGTCCGCAATGAATTCAGCGTGCTCGCGCCCGGAGCCCATCGCCTGCCGTGTGCTTTCAACGCGATTTCTCAGATCGCTCACCCACAGGTCCTTCTTCCAATTCGCCGTCTTCATCCGCTGATCGAAGACATAGAATTCCCGCTCGTACGGGTTCTCCTTGAACTGCGTGACCGCGAGCGCCTCATAAGCCCAGCGGCTGGCCATCACATTGCCCACCAAGGGCACGCTCTTCTCCGAACCGAAGAAGGGATGAAGCTTATCGAACTTCACGATGATGCCGCTGAAGAGCAGCTGCGGGATGATCAGAACGGGGATCAGGATGTAGATCACCTTGGCGCTGTTGAAGCTGGCGCTCACATTAAGGCCCAATGCGTTCGCGAAGCAGCTGGTGCTGAATAGCACAAGCCAATGCGCCCACCCGAGGGCGTCGATGCCGAGGACGGTATTCCCTACAAGAACGAAGAGCCCGGTCTGGACCGCCGAGATGCAGAAGAGGATTCCCAGCTTGCTCACCAGGTAACTTGCCCAGCTGAGGTCCAGGAACTTCTCGCGCGCCAGCATCCTGCGATCACGAAGGATCTCCTCGGCGCTCACCGTGAGGCCTAGGAAGAGCGCCACGATCACCGCGATGAAGAGGTATTGCGGAAGGTTCTCATTCGCACGGTACACATAGCCTTCGGCAGTGGTATAGCGGAGGAAGAACGACATGAAGAAGGCCAGCACCGGTGCTTCGAGCAGATTGATGAGCACGTACTGCCGGTTGGCGAGCTTGCTCAGCAGGTCGCGAAGCAGATACACCCTGAGCTGGCGAAGCTTGCCGGGGATGGTGAAGGTGCTCTTGGGCACAGAGCGCTCGTCAGGCACCGATTGAACGCGCACTTCCATCTGCGCGCGGAACACCTCGTTCCATGCGTCGGGGCTGATGCGCCGCTGATCCGTCTCAGCGCCGAACTGATTCACCAGCCGCGCTTCAAGGATGTTGAAGATCTGTTCCGGATTCACGTTGCCGCACGCCTGACATTGGCCCTGATCGCTATCAACCTGACCCGTCACGCGCTTGAAGTACACGACAGCATCAACCGGATCGCCATAATACACAGGGCTCCCCTCCTGATCCATGAGCAAGAGGCGATCGAAGAGCTTGAAGATGTCCGAGCTGGGCTGGTGGATCACGACGAAGACGACCCGCCCCCTGAGAGCGAGTTCCTTCAGCAGGTCCATGATATTCTCGCTATCGCGCGAGCTCAGGCCGCTGGTAGGCTCATCGACGAACAGGACGCTCGGCTCACGGATCAGCTCAAGCGCGATGTTCAATCGCTTGCGCTGTCCTCCACTGATCGTCTTCTCCAGCGGACTGCCGACCTTCAGGTCCTTGGTCTCATAGAGCCCCAAGGTGTGCAGCATGCGCAGCGTGCGCTCGGAGATCTCCTCGTCGGAAAGGTCACCGAAACTGAGCTTCGCGTTGAAGAAGAGGTTCTGGTAAACGGTGAGCTCCTCGATGAGAAGGTCATCCTGGCTCACATGCCCGATCACGCCGCGGATACGCTCGCGCTCCCGATGCACGTCGATGCCATTGATGGTTACACGGCCACGCGTGGGCACGATGTTCCCGTTTAGCAGATTGAGCAATGTGCTCTTGCCGCTTCCACTGCCGCCCATGATTCCCACCAGCTTGCCGCTGGTCTCGGCGAGATGCAATTCATGCAGGCCCTTACGGCCGTTCGGGAAGTCGTACTCGATGCCATCGGCGCGGAATACGATGCGCGAACGGCCCTGCTTGCTCATGAAAGCCTGCAGGATGTCACTGTAGTAGATGGGCACACCGGCGGGTGGCCGCACGCTGCTGCCGTTCTCCAGAATGTAATGGCCGCCAGGGCCCACGCGCTGCCCATTCAGGAGCAGGTCATCGCTGCCCGCGTAGCGCATCACATAGAGATGAACGCTGGGCACGTGCAGCACGCGCACCTCGCCGGTAAGACCATGCGCGTGCAGGTGCTTGGCCGCGACAAGACCGCTGTTGGCGGCGCCATTGATGTAAAGCATCTGTTCCGCATCAAGGCGCTGGTCCGATTCCGCGCATACGAAGGCGCGGCAGCGCGCGAAATCAGGCTGAGCGATGTTGAACGTATCGGCAACGATGCTCACGAACTCATCCTCCTGCTGCGTCACTTCGCCATCGGCATAGATGAATTCCAATAGATGCAGCAGCACGATGAACTTCTGCCGTTGGTTCAGCTCCTGATTCACCTCGGTGCAGATGCGCAGCACCTTCACGGAATTCAAAGAAGTGCGCTTCCGGCCACTCTTGGCGCCGCCATGAAAAGCCTGAACGAAAGCCTGATAGCGTGCCATGTGGGCCGCCGCGGTCTCGGGACTGAACTGCTTGCGCAGGAAACGCTCAAGAATGGCAGCGTTCAATGGACGGGCCCCGATGCCCACATCCTCGCCCTTGGCGATGATCGCGAACAGTTGCATTAAGGCCTTGAGGATCTTCTCGCTCATACGCGCATCGCCCCAGGGATCCTTGCAGGTCCCGAAAAAGAGCGCCCCTCTCAACGAGAAGGGCGCCTAAAGGTTCCAGGGAAAACGTGCCGACTACCGCTTGAATCCGATTAGCATCACGGCACAGCCGCTGCCTGCTTTGCTGGGATCGAGGGTGGCCTCGACAATCACATCCAGGGTGCTCGCGATGGACAGGTCCCAATAGGGCGCGTTCCGATGCTCCTTGTTCGTGAAGAGCAGGTTGCGCTCCTTGCTCGAGTCGAAGACGCTGAATACCAGATTGCCATCGGTATCGCCGCTGCAGGCTGCGATACGGTATGTTGTCCCTCCGAAGAGCGTGAGGCCGAATTCGGCAACCTCATCGCCTTGCAGAAGCGCACGATAGAATTGCCCATCAGGGATGTACTCCTGGCGTGATGTGCTTCTCGCAGCGCGCTGCATGTCCTTGGCAGATGCTCTGCGCATGCGTGCCGGAAGCGGCGAGGGCGAAAAGCAGGATGATGATTGGGCGGATCATGGTCAAGCGAGGATCATGTTGCGCAAGGCGGCCACTTTGGCGGCGATCTCAGCGAGCTGCTCAGCGCTCACTTCCGCAGTGGTCTTGCTGTTGATGAAAGTGGTCTTGGCTGCGGCATCGGTGACCGGCGCTTCGAAGACGTAGGTGGTCTTGATGCCTTCCATTGCGCGACGCAATTCCTTCAGGCCCGACAGCAGCGCATTCGATTGCCCATCCTGATTGATGCCATCAACGATCGCAAGCAATCCATCCAGGGTGCCTTTCTGCTCGCCGATCCGAGCGATGATCCCCGCGCTCTTGGACGCCCTGGGATCGGCGAGGGTGAGGTGCATTCCTCTATCCATCCGCCTGCGATTATCCATGCGCTTACATCCTGCGCATCGTTGGTCTTCAGGTATTGGTCAGCCGCGCGGAAAGCCATGCCACTGAACCGCAGGAGGCTATCCTCATTGCTCATGTTGGCCTTGAAGCGCTCAACCAGTGCTTTATCGAAGGCATTGCTCAACTCCAGCTTGGCACCGAGCTTCTCAATGGCCTGCAGTGTTGCCAGCGCCCGCTGCCCATCCTTGTGCACCGTAGCGTACGACATGTCTGCGCCAAAGGCCCCGAGCATTGTAGCCTGAGCCATCCGGGCTGTCATGGCATCGCCCTTCTCCAAGGGCGCCATGAGCTCCTTCTGATACTTGAGGCCAGCCTGCTTGATGGCCAATGCAGCCTGAACAGGTGATGGCACACTGAAGAACTTGCCTCCAACACCAATGATCTCGGTCTCCTTGGCGGGCGGTGGGGTGAGTGAATCGTTGACCGGCTGCTGGCCATCGCCATTGCCGCCGCACGCGACCAACAGCGCCATGCAGGCCGCTACCGGAGCAATGCTGAGAACTCGTTTCAATGCCATGTTGCCCATGATGTTTGCTGCGCCGAAGGTAGTTGGGCGCATTGCGGCGACTCGGCGCATCAAGGGCAGTTTTCAACACGCTCGGGCTAGCGGCCCCAAGCGCGCCAACGGCTTCCCCATCGGGCATACCAGCCGATGAACAGATAGAACGGGATCAGGAGCGAATAAGCCAATTGCGAGTGCTCGGCCGATCCATCGCCCGACATCCAGGTCCATGCAGGAATCGCGAGCGCGCCGCCAAGGATGGCCATGATCAGCATGGCTGACCCTGTTTTCAACGCAGAGCCGATGCCATCGACGGCAAGCGGCCAGATGGCAGGCCACATGAGCGCGTTCCCCAAACCGAGTAAAGCCACGAAGACCACCGACACCGGGAGATCCATGGGCTTCACCGAGAAGCTGCCCAGATCTATGAGGAAGAAAGCCATGGTAGATTCCGGGGCGCTGAGCAGGATCCCGCACGTGCAAGCCAGCGCAATGGTAGCCGAGAGGGTGAGAGCCTTCGATTGCGAGATGAACCGCGGAATAAGCAGGATGCCAAGCACGTAACCGATGAGCATGGCCGCGAGCGTGAGGCTCGTGAGCGACTTGGCCGCATCGAGCGGTGTGCCCAATCGTTCCGCATATACCGCGATGCTATCTCCAGCGAGCACTTCGGCCCACACATAAACGAAGAGCGCAGCCACACCCAGGATCAACTGCGGGTGCTTCCATACGGATCCGCTTCGCGCGCCATCTTCCCGGTCCATGGGCAAAGGCGGTAATGGCGATACGCGTATGAGCGCAGCGGCCAACAAGAGCACGACTCCAAGAACCGTGTATGGCATCACTACCAGGCGTGCCCGCTCGTCGAGCAGTGCTGCACGCGCGGCGCCTTCGAGCTGCATCAGATCGAGCTTGAGCTGATCGGCATCGACCAGGATGAGCGCACCTAGGATGAATGGCGCAATGATGCCGCCAACCTTATTGCAGATGCCCATGATGCTGATGCGCTTCGCCGCGCTCGCGATCGGCCCAACCACCGTGACATACGGATTCACGGCTGTTTGCAGCAGCGCCAATCCGGTGCCAATGGTGAAGAAACCCGTGAGGAAGAGCCCCGCCGATCGCGCGTTCGCCGCTGGAATGAAGAGGAAGGCACCGGCCGCCATCACCAATAGGCCCAGCGCCATGCCGCTCTTCATGCCCGTGCGGCGCAGCACCCAGCTGGAGGGCAGCGCCATGAAGAAATACGAGGCATAGAACGCGAATGGCACCACGATGCTCGCTTCGAAATCCGACAGCTCGCAGGCGATCCGCATGAATGGGATCAACGGCCCATTGAGCCAAGTGATGAACCCGAAAAGGAAGAAGAGCGCGCCGATGATGATGATGGCGACAGCACTGTTGCGGGTTTGCTCGCTCATGGGCCACTACCCGCTCCGACGGGCGGCGGTGAAAGTACCCGGCGGGGAATCCCCGTCAGAAGAGGTGGTGATCGAACACCAACAGGAACATGTGCATGATGCCGGAAACTACACCCCAGTGGAAGCAAAGCGAATTCCATCGCTACAGCACGCGATGATTGCTCTCGTCCTGCGCCAATTCAGCCCCTTACCAATTCATCTCTTTCTTGTAATGCCGCGGGAAACGCAGCCGTTTGCGCAACTCGTGATAATAGCGGCTCCAAAGCGGCGTGGCCGTATCGTAGGCCGATGCTTCGCCGGACCCACTCACTGCAGACTTCTTCAGCGCATAAGTCTTCTTGCGTGGCATGCCCGGAAGACAATCGAAGCGCTCGAATTGTTGCCTTTTCTTAGCCCGTGTGCCCTTCGCTTGACATTCGCATGACCGAACGCGCTGCGCACCTTTGCCCGTGATGGCCTTCGCCGACCTGATCCTCCCGCTAGCTGTTCCAGGGCGCTTCACCTTCAGCATTCCTGATGGGATTGCCGTTCGCGCTGGCATGCGCGTGGCCGTGCCCTTCGGACGTGGCGGCAAGCTCTATGGCGGACTGGTGCGTCGCGTTCACCAAGAGGCACCCGCCAGCGCCGCACGCGAAATTCTCTCCCAGATCGACGAAGCACCCATCGTCACCGAAGGGCAGTTCATGCTCTGGGAGCGCATCGCCGATCACTACATGTGCTCGCTGGGCGAAGTGATGATCGCAGCGCTGCCCGGACAACTCACCCTCAGCAGTGAGACGCGCATCGTGGTGAATCCCTTCATCGCCGAAGAACCCGCGCGCACCGATCGTGCAGGACTGCTGATCAGCGCGCTGCTCGAGCGCGAAGCGCTGAGCATGAAAGAAGCCGGTGAGTTGCTCGGGCTGAAGGATCCCATGCCGGCCATCAAGCGCTTGATCGACGAAGGCGTGGTGATCGTGGAAGAGGAATTGCGCGAAGCGTGGAAGCCGCGCACGGTGACCTACGTGAAGCTCACGGAAGCAGCAAGCAACGAAGAAGCGCTGCACGCGTGGTTCGACAAGTTGGAGAAGAAAGCGCCCAAACAATTGCACCTGCTCATGCGCTTCGTGGAGCTGAGCCGATGCATGAGCGACGCGCCGCTGGAAGTGGAGAAGAACAAGCTCCTGCATCTCAGCGATAGCTCGTCCGCAGCGCTGAAGCCGCTGGTGGAGAAAGGACTCTTCGAACTGTACGAGCGCGAAGCCGGCGTGCCTGCGCCAGCAACACTCGGCAAGGGAAAGCCCACGCTCTCGCTCGCGCAGACCAAAGCACTGAACGATGTGCGCGAAGGGCTCTCGACAAAAGGCGTAGCGCTCTTGCGCGGCGTCACCTCGTCAGGGAAGACCGAGGTCTATAGCACGCTCATCGACGAAGCGGTAGCCGATGGCGGACAAGTGCTCTACCTCTTGCCGGAGATCGCCCTCACGGCGCAGATCATCGAACGGCTGCGCGCGCGCTTCGGCGATCGCATCGCGGTGTATCACAGCCGCATGGCGCCGCACGAGCGCGCCGAGCTCTGGATGCGCATGGCACGCGGCGAAGGATCACCGCCGATCATCGTGGGAGCGCGCTCGGCGCTCTTCCTCCCCTACCGCGATCTGAAACTGGTGGTGATCGACGAGGAGCACGACCCCAGCTACAAGCAGCACGAGCCAGCGCCGCGCTACCACGCGCGCGACATGGCCATCGTGCTCGCCGGCATCCATGGCGCCAAGACCGTGCTCGGCAGCGCCACGCCCAGCTTGGATAGCATGCACAACGCACGCAGCGGCAAATACGGCTACGCGGAATTGCTCACGCGATTCGGCAATGTGGCCATGCCCGTGATCTCGGTGGTGGATCTGCGCGATGCCGCGCGCCGACGACAGATGAAAGGCCATTTCAGTCAGCCGCTCATCGATGCCATCGATGCAGCGTTGAAGAAGCGCGAGCAAGCCATCCTCTTCCAGAACCGGCGCGGCTACGTGCCCGTGTGGCAATGCGAGAGCTGCGCGTGGGTGCCCTATTGCGACCACTGCGATGTGAGCCTCACCTACCACAAGAAGCTGCATCAGCTGCGCTGCCATTACTGCGGAAGGAATTATCCGCCGCCGGTTCAATGCGGGCAGTGCAGCAGCAATCGCTTGCGCATGATCGGCTTCGGCACGGAGAAGATCGAGGAAGAGCTCTCCGAGATCTTCCCCGAAGCGCGCATCGCCCGCATGGATCAGGACACCGTGCGCGGACGACAAGCGCTCGATCGCATCCTCACCGGCTTCGCGCAAGGCGCCATCGACATCCTCGTGGGCACGCAGATGGTGACCAAGGGCCTCGACTTCGATCACGTGAGCACCGTGGGCATCCTCAGCGCCGACAGCCTCATGCGCTTCCCCGACTTCCGCGCGCACGAGCGGGCCTTCCAGCTCATGGCGCAAGTAGCAGGTCGTTCAGGCCGAAGGGACAAGCCCGGCAACGTGATCATTCAAGCGCACGAGGCGCGCAACCCGGTAATCGACCTGGTCACGCATCACGATGTCGAAGGCTTCTTCAACCGCGAAGCCGAGCACCGTCGCGCGCACGGCTATCCGCCCTTCATGCGCTTGCTCTCGCTGAGCCTCCGTCACCGCAACGAAGAACGAGTGGCAGCCACCGCCGCTGCACTTGCGCTGCTGCTGCGTGAGCGCCTCGATGAGCGCGTGCTCGGCCCCGACATTCCCGGCGTCGCCTTCGTGAAGGACCGTCACATCCGCAATTTGCTCATCAAACTGCGCCGCAGCGCGCACCGCGAAGAGAAGGACTTCGTGCGCGAGGCCATTGATCGTGTGTTCGCGCAGCCCGAGCACAGGGCGGTGCAGTTGGTGGTGGATGTGGATCCGGTGTAGCGCCTACCGCTCCACCACCAAGCGCATCATCGCGCTCTGCCGCTCGCCTTCAACCTCGATCGCATACAGCCCATTCGCGAGTCCGGCAATATCGATCCATCGCTCATTTGTACCAACGGCAAGTCGTCCACGCACGATGATGCGGCCATCAGCAGCACGCAGGCGCCATTGCGCGACGCCATCGGGCTTATCGCGCGCAATGCGCACCCTCTCCGATGCCGGATTCGGCGCGATGCTCCAGTGCGCGCCCTCGTTCTCCGCGATCCCGATACTGTTGCACGGTGTGCGGTGGCTGTCGATGAACATCTTGCCGAATAGAAGTGCTGGAAACGCGCATCCGCTGTGATCCAGCGCGGTGCCGGCGCTCTGCCCCGAGACCGATGGCGCGCCGTTGCCTTGCATGGCGGCAATGGCAACGGTGCTGTTCTGGTAGAAAACATGATCATCGCCCTCGCAGTAGATGATCCGCGTGGGACAAGCCGGTGCCCAATTATAAAGGTCGTTGTCGCGCAGCGCCTGACGGAAAGGGTGATCAGGGTCGTCGATGAAGGCTTGCAGCACCGAATCGATGAGGATCTCGCTGGGCGCGGCAGGCATGATGGCATCAACAGCGCCTGACCCGTTGTTGCCCTGAAAGAGCGGCGGCAATTCCGTGGCCCACGGCTCCTCGAAGATCTCGTTCACCTCGCCGAAGAGCCACGGATACACATAGCGGTACGATAGGATCACGTAGGGCAGGTAGTAAGGGGCAGGATATGGATCAGGCGAGACCATCACTGCGGCTTGCACACCGCTCACATCATACGGCCCGCTGCATGGCGCAGATGCCGTGATGGTGAACTCATCGGTGTGCTCCTCTTGCAACAGGCGATGCGTGGCCGCGCATGCATGGCCGCCCTGCGAATAGCCGGTAAGGAAGACCTGTCCGTTCAGTTGCACATTGCGCTGCGCGCAGAACTCACGCGCGGCGCGCATCATATCGCGGCTGGCCGTGGCCTCAGATTGAGCGTGGATATATGGATGCGGTCCTGGGCTATCGCCAAGACCCAGGTAATCCGGAAGCACTCCCACGTAATCATCGGCACCGAGGTAATAACCTACAACGATTTCGCCGCCAAGTCGCGATGGAACATCCTGCCGATTGAGGATGGTGCCATGGTGATAGGTTGCCATGGCATGCTGGCAGGTTGAGCCCACGGGCACCACGACCGCACCACTTGCGATGGTTGGTTGCCCGAAGGCATCCACTGTGTTGTAGACGAGGCGATGCGCCTCGATGGTACGGTCAGCACCGAGAATCCCCTGCGCGGCGAGTTCTGTTGGCGTGAAGGAGATCAACAAGGAATCGCTAACGAGGAATTGCGCGCTGAGTGCGAATACGCAGGGAACGGTGATGCAGCTGAGTAGGAATCGAAGCATCGGCGGCGGGGTTTGGCCGCTCAATGTATCAACCTTGTTGATTGGCAGGTGATGGAAGGGCCATTGATACTAGCGCTGGCCACGGCATAGCCAATGGCGAGGGCGCCACAATAAGCACTTCAGTCTTCGTGAACGGATGCGTGAACCGCAACGACCGCGCGTGCAAGCCGATGCTTCGGTCCTTCATCGCGCGACGCGCGCCGTACTTCACATCGCCCATGATGCAATGGCCCCACGCCGCCAATTGAGCGCGTATTTGATGGAAGGCGCCACCTTCTGGCATGCACTCCACCAGCGCGTAACGATCGCCTTGGGCAAGCAGGCGTGAACGGGTGCAGACTTCCTCTCCTTCCGCAGTATTCGACACGATTGCTTTGTGCTTGCGCGCATCGTGCAAGAGTCGGTGTCGCAATTCGGAATTCGCTTCTTCCACGCGGCCTTCAACAATGGCCCAGTAACGCTTCTCCATGCGCCGCTCGCGGAAGAGCGCTTGCAAGGCGGTGTTCGCTTCTGTTGTTCGCGCTACAAGCACCACGCCGCTCACGGGCCGATCGATGCGGTGCGCGAGCTCGAGCGTTGGTTCTTTGCGCTCGCGCCGCAAAAGCGTGAGCAGGTCCTCATCACCTGTTTGGTCGGCTTGCACGGGCATGCCTGCGGGCTTGCTAACCACGAGCAGATGCGCATCCTCCAAGAGCACGAAAGGCGCGGCCATCAATACTGCTCCTTGGGGCTGGGGAAATCCTTCGCGCGCACATCGCGCACATAGCCGCTCACCGCGTCGGATATCACCGTGTGCAGGTCGGCGTAGCGGCGCAGGAAACGCGGGTTGAATTCCTTGTTGATGCCGAGCATGTCGTGCAGCACAAGCACTTGTCCATCGACTCCAGCACCCGCTCCGATTCCGATCACGGGAATGCTCACGCTCTTGGCCACTTCTTCTGCGAGCTTGGCGGGGATCTTCTCCAGCACCAGCGCGAAGCAACCTGCTTCTTCCAACAGCTTGGCATCCTCGCGCAATCGGATAGCCTCTGCTTCTTCCTTGGCGCGCACAACGTAGGTGCCGAACTTGTAGATGCTCTGCGGCGTGAGACCGAGGTGGCCCATGACCGGAATGCCCGCCGTGAGGATGCGCTCGATGGAGCCGATCACTTCGCGGCCTCCCTCGAGCTTCACGGCATGCGCGCCGCTCTCCTTCATGATGCGGATGGCGCTGTTGAGCGCGCCCTTGCTGTTGCCTTGGTAGGTGCCGAAGGGAAGATCCACCACGATGAGTGCGCGCTCGCAGCCCCGCACTACGGCGCTGGCGTGGTAGATCATCTGATCGAGCGTGATGGGCAAGGTGGTCTCGTGGCCCGCCATCACATTGCTGGCGCTGTCGCCCACGAGGATCACATCGATCCCAGCGCCATCGACCAGCCGGGCCAGCGAATAATCATAGGCGGTGAGCATGGCGATGCGCATGCCATTGCTCTTCATCTCCAGCAAGGTGTGGGTGGTCACGCGCTTGGCGTCGGTGCTGCCGGTGCTCATGGTCGGTGGTTCGGGGCGCGAAAGCTAGAACCCGCCGCTCATGGGCTGCCACGGGCCGTTGGTCAAGCCGCATGAGGGTGCAAGGCGGCCCGTCTATCTTTGGCCGCTTCAGATTCCCGATGCGCATCATCCTCCCCCTTCTTGCCATGGCCTTGCTCGCCTCATGCAGCAATGACTTGGATGTGAACGCCGACTACAAGGACCAGACGATTGTATATGGCCTGCTCAACCAGCGCGACTCCGTGCATTGGGTGAAGATCAACAAGGCATTCCTCGGCGATGCCAACGCGCTTGAAATGGCATTGGTCCGCGATTCCAACGAATACGCGCTGGATGCCATCACCTATGCCAAGGTGTTCCGCATCAATGATGCTGGAGCCGCCATCGATTCCTTCCCGCTGCGCGATACCGTAGTGACCGATCGGCTGCCCGGCCAGTTCTACGCTCCGGACCAGCGGCTTTACTACTTCACCACGCCGTTCGTGCAGTTCCTGCCCCCGAACAATCCAACTTCCGGCAGGCGCATGTACCTGCAGCAGAACGACAGCTACCGCTAAACTGGTGGTCAACGGGAATTCGATCACCGCAGAAACCCTCGATCGCCAACGACTTCACCATCAACTCCATCGATTCCGACACCAGCGGATTCGCGAGCCGGGTCGGTCTCTGGGAACACGTCAGGCGACTACATCAACTGACAGAATTCAATTGGATAGGGAATCGCGACAACAAGCGATTCGTGGTAAGCTGCCGGTTCCGGTTCGATGAGGTGACCGGCACTGATACCGTTACCCGCGAATACAACTCCGTTCTAGGCACTCGGATCGCAGCGAATTCATCAGCGTTCGAGGATCTCTTCGTGACCTTGAATGGTCAAGGCTTCTTCTCCGGATTGGCCGGATTCATCAAACGCGACGCAGCGTGGACCAACGTGAACAAGCGCATTTTCCGGGGCATGGACTTCCTCGTGAGCGTGGCCAATGACGACTTCAATACCTACCCGACCCTCACGGAGCCCGTCTCCGGAATCATCGAGGACCGGCCGACCTATAGCAACATCGATGGTGCCTTAGGCGTCTGGGGGAGCCGCTTCACCAAGAACATCATCGGCAAGCGCTTGAACGGGAACACCTTGGAGGAATTAACCAACGGCGCATTCACCGGCGACCTGCGATTCTGCTCCGCCTTGGATCCTGGCGGCGCATACAGCTGCAACTAGGCGCTGTCGTTCTGTCAGCGCATGAAGCCCGCGATTGTCGTGGGCTTCATGCTTTCATGGCAGCTATTTGCCGCATTCTGCCACTGGCATGGACATTGATCCAGCGGCGCCGCGAGAAACAACCCCTTAAACCAACGCCGGCGCCGGGCTATTGGCGCGAAGACATGAGCAAGATTATCGGCATCGACCTGGGCACCACCAACAGCTGCGTCTCCGTGATGGAGGGCAACGAGCCCGTGGTGATCGCCAACAGCGAAGGCAAGCGCACCACCCCCAGCATCGTGGCCTTCGTCGAGGGCGGTGAGCGCAAAGTGGGCGACCCCGCCAAGCGCCAAGCCATCACCAATCCGAAGAACACCATCTCGTCCATCAAGCGATTCATGGGCAACAGCTTCGATGAGTGCGCGAAGGAGATCGGCCGCATGCCCTACACCGTCGAGCGCGGCGCGAGCAACACCCCGCGCGTGGCCATCGGCGATCGGCACTACACCCCGCAGGAGATCAGCGCCATGATCCTGCAGAAGATGAAGAAGACCGCCGAGGATTACCTGGGCACCACCGTCAGCGAGGCCGTTATCACGGTACCCGCCTACTTCAACGATGCGCAGCGCCAAGCCACCAAGGAAGCCGGCGAGATCGCTGGCCTTAAAGTGCGCCGCATCATCAACGAGCCCACAGCAGCAGCGCTGGCCTACGGCCTCGACAAGAAGCACCAGGATCAGAAGATCGTGGTGTTCGACTGCGGCGGCGGCACCCACGACGTGAGCGTGCTCGAACTGGGCGACGGCGTATTCGAAGTGAAGAGCACCGACGGCGATACGCACCTGGGCGGCGACGATTTCGATCAAGTGATCATCGATTGGCTGGCCGAGGAATTCAAGAGCCAGTTCAACATCGACCTGCGCAAGGACCCCATGGCCCTGCAGCGCCTGAAGGAAGCCGCTGAGAAGGCCAAGATTGAATTGAGCTCCACCACCAGCAGCGAGATCAACCTGCCCTACATCATGCCGGTGGATGGCATTCCGCAGCACTTGGTGCGCAGCCTCACCCGCGCCAAATTCGAGCAGCTCGCCGACAGCCTCATCAAGCGCACCATCGCTCCTTGCGAGAGCGCGCTGAAGAACGCCGGCCTCAAGACCAGCGACATCGACGAGGTGATCCTCGTGGGCGGCAGCACGCGCATCCCTGCCATCCAGGAAGCCGTGAAGAAGTTCTTCGGCGGCAAAGAGCCCAGCAAGGGCGTGAACCCCGATGAAGTGGTGGCCATCGGCGCTGCCATCCAAGGCGGCGTTCTCACCGGCGACGTGAAGGACGTGCTCCTGCTCGACGTGACACCGCTGAGCCTCGGCATCGAGACCATGGGCGGCGTGATGACCAAGCTCATCGAGTCCAACACCACCATCCCCACCAAGAAGAGCGAGACCTTCAGCACGGCCAGCGACAGCCAGCCCAGCGTGGAGATCCATGTGCTGCAAGGCGAACGCCCCATGGCCAACGGCAACCGCACCATCGGCCGCTTCCACCTCGATGGCATACCGCCCGCACCGCGCGGCGTGCCCCAGATCGAAGTCACCTTCGACATCGACGCCAATGGCATCCTGCATGTGAGCGCCAAGGACAAAGCCACCGGCAAGGAGCAGAGCATCCGCATCGAAGCCAGCAGTGGCCTGAGCAAGGAGGAGATCGAGAAGATGAAGAAGGAAGCCGAGGCCAATGCCGACGCCGACAAGAAGGCCCGCGAGACCGTGGGACAAGCTGAACGCCGCCGACAGCCTCATCTTCCAAACCGAGAAGAGCCTGAAAGAGTACGGCGACAAGATCCCGATGAGAAGAAGAAACCCATCGAGGAAGCGCTGAACCGCCTGAAGGACGCGCACAAGGCACAGGACGTGGACGCCTGCGAGAAACTGATGGGCGAGTTGAACACTGCCTTCCAGGCCGCGAGCCAGGAGATGTACAACGCTGCTCAGCAGGCGCAGGCCAACAGCAACACCGGCGGAAGCACCAGCACCACCGATACGGAGGTGAAGGATGTCGACTTCGAGGAAGTGAAGGACGGTAAATAAGCGTTTGAGCCAACGCGTTCGAGACACGCTGAAATAGGCGATAACAACAAGCCCCGCGAGATTCGCGGGGCTTGTTCATTTCAGGAATTGATGAGGCTTCAGCGCACAGCGTGCACCCGGCCATCGATGTAGTCCTCTTGGCGCAACACCACTCCCGAAGAATCGAAATAGGTCCATGTGCCCGATGCGCTGCGTATCCATGCGCGAGCGGTTATAGCGCGCGAGTCCTTTGCTGCGCAGTGCTCCACCTGGATGGAATTCGAGCTGCTCCACCTCGATCCGGCCCTTATCGACAAGGCGCAGCAAGCTGATCGGCTTGCCGTCAGCGTCGTACAGCTCTAGCTTGATGAAGCAGGGTTCCTTCTTATGCCGCTCCTCCACGTATCGCAACTGCCCGGAGACATAATGGTCGGTGTAGAGCTCACTGAACCATCGGCAAAGCGCGTCTCTGATCGCAGATTCCCGTTCGGGTGCCATGTGCGCAATATGGACCGGATCGCATCCACTTCCTTGAACTCACGCTCAACGTTGCCGTTCGTATGGAAGTTCTTGTAGGAAACGAGCCTTCCTTCATGGTAATAGCCCTTGTGCTTCAGCTGGCCGTTCAGGTAGCGGTCCTCAATCCAGCCATTGCAGGGGAACGAACCGCAGGTGCGCAGCGAATCGCCGCCGGTATGCGGATTGAACCGCTCGAATGCATTGAGCTCCGGGAGCGGATCATCGCCGGGATCGCCCAGTGAATAGTGCTCATCGAAGGCCAGCAGCAGCGTATCCGGCTGCGCGGCGCAGTTGATCATCAGTGTAAGCCCCCCCCAAAGGATGAGCGCGCGTGGCACATGCATCGAGCCGGTTCTACGCCTGATCGGGACAGGCGGTTACCGGGCCTTCGGAGCAATACGGGCGATCCGCCAATTCAAGGCCCCTTGAAGGATCGTCATGAGCGGACTGAGCAGGTTGAAGAAACAGAAGGGCAGATAGGTCAGTGTGGCCACGCCGAGCACGCTGCCCATATAGGCCCCGCAGGTATTCCAAGGCACCAGCGCGCTGGTTACCGTGCCACTGTCCTCCAGCGCACGACTAAGCACTTTCGGATGAAGGCCACGCTCCTGATAGACCGGCGCGAACATGCGGCCCGGCAATACGATGCTCAGGTATTGGTCTGATGCGGTGGTATTCACCACCACGCAAGTGCTGGCCGTCGCGGCAATGAGCCCTCCATCGGAATGCACGCGGGAGAGAATCGCGGACGCCAGGCGCTGCAGCAGGCCGGTTCCTTCCATGGCACCGCCGAAGACCATGGCGCAAAGAATCAACCAGATGGTCTTGAGCATGCCAGCCATTCCCTTCGCCACGAGCAATTCATCAACAGTAGCATTTCCGGTAGTCACGGAAATGCCACTGCCCATGGAACCGAGCAAGACGCGGTAGATGCCGCGCCAACTTGAGCCGCCTGCTAATTCCGTCAACAAGGTCCACTGGAAGATCACCGCGAACAACGCGCCCAGCAGCATGCCGATGAACAGCGCAGGCAAAGCGGGCACCTTGCGAAGGATCATGACCACGACAGCGAGCGGAACCAGGTAAAGCCACCAGCCTATGCTGAAACGCGCTTCGATCGCCGCGCGAAGCGCTTCCGTTCCATCCGCCTCAATAGAGGCGGATGCGAACAACCCGATGCCCAGGAAAACCAGCAGGGCCAGCACGATTGACGGAATCGTCGTGTTTAGCATATAGCGGATGTGCGAGAAGAGGTCCGTGCCCGCTACGGCGGGAGCCAGATTCGTTGTGTCGCTGAGCGGGCTGAGCTTATCACCGAAGTAGGCACCGCTGATAACCGCTCCGGCCACCATGCCCTCGTGCATCCCCATGGCCTTGCCGATGCCCATGAGCGCGATGCCCACCGTGGCCGCCGTGCTCCACGAGCTTCCTGTGGCCAACGATACCACGCAGCACACCAAGCATGCGGCGAACAGGAAAACCTTCGGCGATAGCAGCATGAGCCCGTGGTCGATCATGGCCGGCACGATGCCGCTTGATGAGCCAGGTGGCCGCCAATGCGCCTATAAGCAAGAGGATGAGAAGCGCGCCTATTGCGGTGGTGATGCCCCGAACGATGTGCTCGAGCAGTTCATGGAACGAACGGCCTTGCAGCAATCCGATGCCAAGGGCCACCGAAGCGGCGAATAGCAAAGCGAGCTGATTCGGTCCTTCGAGCCCGCCATCACCGAATACCACCACATTGATGGCGAGCAGCGCGATGAGCACGATGATGGGGACCAGGGCATGCCACAGGCGCTGCTGTTGAAAAGGTGATTCGGCTGCCATGGCGGACAAGTATAGAGGCGCCCTTCAGACAACGATTCCTGAATAGGCAGCAAAGACTCCTATCCAACTCAGCTTACCTCCCATACAGGCGAGCAACGCCGACAAATGCTTTGATTCCTTTCGGCCAATCGGAGAATATTTTTCAACCGTTGCTTGTTCGGTATCGACCACTCTTCTACTTTGGGCACCGCGTTTCGTGAACCCCTATCACTTCTCGCGAACAACCTAACCCAACCAAAGCCCCGCCAACAGCGACTTTCCGAACGTTTTACCGATACGCCGATGCGTCCATCCGGATGGAATCGGCCGATGCGATAGGCGCTCGCGCCTTGCCAACGGTGATGGCCCGCAATGCCATCGTTAACAACGAAACCCAACCAAAACCCCGATAACGATGACGCGCAGATTCCTCGCTCTTGTTGTAACAGCCGTGCTCGCCGTTGGCGCAGCCTCGGCGCAGAGCCAGAGCTTCGGGCCCTACCCGGCCTCTGAAGTGAAAGCCTTCCTGGAGAAGCATCCGCAATTCAAGAATGCCTTCGTAACCGATGGTGATAAGCAAGCCCTGTGCACCGATGCGCTAGCCGCCAAGGCTTTCGAAGGTGCGCGCACCACGCCGGAGGTGATTTCTCCTGCGGCAATGGTGGATGATCAGGCTCCGAAGCTGCAGACGGCGCATAGCGAGTTGAAAGCCGCCCCGGCACCACAGACCAAAGGCACGGCTGTGGACCACCGCGCGGCCCGTGAACGCATGATCGCGATTGACGAAGAGCTGAAATCGAACCCCTCGAACGCGAAGGCCTTACTCATTGAGCGAGAGCGCCTGTTGGAAGGCTTGAAGCAACGCGCCCCAGCCACCCGGTAACCCCAACCCACCAAAATCATGAATAGCAATTACACCATGAACAGCGCCGCTACGCGAACGTTGCGCGCTCTCTGGGCCACACTCTGCCTGCTGGCCATGCTGTGGGTTGTGCCCACACAAGCGCAGATCAGCTATGTGGAAGGCTTCGCAGGCTGCGATGCCGCAACCTGCAACAACTGGACGATTGCAGGAGGTTATGCACCAAGCCTCAGCCCGAATGATCCGTTCGGAGAGGGTTACACACCCTGCGTTGCGGCGAATCCAGCGGCAAAGACCAATCTGTACTCAGCAGCTCTGACCACAACGCTCACGTCAAATGCTTCAGTTGGAACCTCGAATGGTCAATTAGCCACTTTAGGATTCAGCTATAAGGTGATTGATTACTTAACGAGCGCCACAACCCCCGCAGGCGAAGCTGAGGTTTCGGCGTGGTACAGCGAAACCAGCAATACTGGCCCATGGACGCAGATCGGAAGCGCATTCACGAATGCAGCCACGGGTACGTGCATTGCATCACCCAGCTTCACATTCACCCCATCCAACGGCAGCCCGGTTTTCATTCAGATCCGCGGCACCAACCTCCTTCCCGACTTCGATGGCTTCTGGCTCGTGATTGACGATATCAGCGTGGCACAAGGCGCTGGCAGCAACTGCAACGCCACGCCTGCACCTGGCAACACCATCAGCAGCGTTCCCAATGTGTGCTCCGGCACCAACTTCACCCTCAGCCTGCAGAACGCCACAAGCGGCGATGGCGTGACCTACCAATGGCAGCGCGACACCGGCATGGGCTTCCAGAACTTCGGAACAAGCTCGCCCACGCAAGTTGTATCGCAGGCCCAGGCTACTACCTATCGGTGCATCGTGACCTGTGCGTTCTCATCACCCACCGACGGAACCAGCACCCCGGTCTCCGTTGGCATGACGAGCTACCTCACATGCTATTGCAATTCAGTCACCTTCACGTCGAATGTGGAGACCATTTCCTTGGTGCAGTTCTCGAACATCAACAACTCCAGTGCGTGTGGCGTAGGGCTTCCGCCTGCCAACCCCTTCATCGAGGATTTCACCTCGATCACAGGCAACGTGTTCAAAGGCATTCCTTACACGATGACGGTGAGCGGAGAGACCGATGGCAACTTCACCACCTTCTTCACCGCCTTCTTCGACTTCGATCAGGATGGCATCTTCGAGGCGAACTTCCCTATCGGCAGCATTACGAACACATCGTGCGTTACCACGGTCTCGAACAGCGTTCTGATTCCTGTTGGTGCCGCAACCGGTGTGTCACGCATGCGGATCATCAAGGTCTTCGCAGCCTCACCAACTAATCCTTGCGGCACTTATGGCTTTGGCCAGGCAGAGGATTACCTGGTGAACGTGCAGCCTCCGCCAGCATGTACTGAACCCGCCGCGCCGGGCGCTACACTTAGCACGGCGGCCTCGGTTTGCGACGGCGAGAGCTTCACACTCTCCATGTCCACGCCTCCGCTGGGCGGTTACACCTACGATTGGCAGAGCGCTGATGATGCTGGCTTCACAGTGAATGTGCAAACCGGCCTTGGCACTGGGCTCACCTACGTTGCGAGCCAAAGCACCGCCAAGTATTACCGCTGCGTGGTCACCTGCGTCACTGCAGTGCCCTCCACCCCGCTGCAAGTGACCATGAACACGGCGTTCCTGCCGGTTGATTTCACCCCGGTGACCTTCCCGCCGAATTGCTGGACCTTGAGCGCACCGCCGGCCGATTTGCTCAGCCGCCAAGCCCCAAGCGCCTTTGGCGTCGGTACCGGCTCTGCGAGGTTCAACTTCTTCGGGGTCACTAGCGGCACCCAATCGATGATCAGCCCAGTGCTTGGCGCTACACCCGCTAACTATCAAGTGCGCTTCGATATAGCGGGTACCACCTTTACCGGAGGTGAGGTTGACACCGTTTATGCCGAAGCATCGATCGATGGTGGAACGAGCTGGACCATCCATGGCACCATGTTGAACAACGTGGGCGGGTTGGCGAATACGATCGGCGCTACCTCAGGACTCAACTTCGTGCCAACTGCTGGCCAATGGAATACCCTGACGTTCCCTGTGCCCACTGGCGCGAACCGTCTGCGTTTCCGCGGCGGCTCCAACTTCGGCAACCAAGTGTATCTCGACAACATCGTGCTGGAGGCCATCCCAACCTGCATCGCACCGACCTTGGCCGGTCTTACGGCCGCCACTACCAGTAGCACCTCTTTCCAGATCAACTGGGTGGTGCAGCCCACGGCCGTCTCGTACGACGTGGAGGTGCGCACCGATGCGCTGGCGCCTGAATCGCCCGGTGCGTTCCTGACAGACAATACCGCAGCAACCACCTACAACGTGACTGCCGGATTGGTCGTTGGCCAGACCTACAGCGTCTATGTGCGCAGCCAGTGCGGCGTTAACGGCACCAGCGCTTGGACCGGGCCTCGTGCCTACGTGCACGATTACTGCGTTGCCGGTGCAGGTGCATTGGGCGACCCCACGCAGGTGATCGCCAACTTCACCTTCGCGGGTATCAACCAGAACAATGCATCCAACGCTGGTTACCTGAACTTCACTTCTCCGCAGCTCGCAATTGTTGCGCCTGGAGTGCCCACGCCCTTCACCCGGACATACAACACCACCTATTCGAACGACTCGCTCCACATCTGGATCGATCTGGACGGCGATCGGGTTCGAAGAGCCCGGTGAATTGGTGGCTGCGAAGCTCTCACCGGACCTGAATGGAACTATCACCATCCCTAATGGTACCGCTCCGATCGTCACACGCCTGCGGATGCGCCGTTTCGCATTCGGTACCGGACTTGGCGGCGGAGCCCCATGCGGCATCGCACCATTCGGTCAAGTGCATGACTACACCGTTGAGATCTGCGGCGCCATGCAAGGCACCACCTCCATCACGGACAACTGCGGCACAGGGACCTTCAGCATCGGCGTGAACGTTTCCGCTTTGGGTACTGGTCCGAACCCGCAGATCGGCTACAGCGTGAACGGAGGCGGCACGCAATACCTGAATGCTCCAGCTACAGGTCCTTACACGCTCGATAATGGCGGCCTCGGATTCGCGCAGACCGATGTTGTGCTCGTGACCCTGGAGAATGGTTCGCCTTGCCTGACCACGATCGGCAACCACTACGGCAACTGCCCGATCACGATCAATTGCCCAAGCGTGTACAACCTGCCGCAGGCGCATTGCTACCGCGCTTCGGATCCGCGGACCTGGGAGTTCATCAGCAGCGATGCACTGCAGACCGTTCGCCTTACCTTCTCGCAGGGCTGCTTGGATGCGGGCGACAACATCATCTTCCGTCAATTCAACGGTGGACCGCAGATCTTGGCAACCCCTGTCATCAGTGGCCCGGCAGACCTCACCGGCCAGGTGATCACCTCCGATGGCCAGACCCTCTTCGTTGAAATCGTCTCTGACCTGGTGGGCAACTGCTTCGATGGCGCTTGCACCACCCCATGGCTGTTCAGCGTGCAGTGTACCCCGGATTGCGAGCCACCAAGCGCTTCGGCCGGCTCCGTGATTCAGAATTGCGGCACCAATACCTATCAGGTTCCGATTACGATCAACAGCACAGAGGATGGCAGCCCGGTTGACGTGGAATGGCTGATCAACGGCATCTCCTCGGGTACCGTTTCCGTGGGCGTAGGCAGCACAGAGAATATCCCAGCGGCTGGTGTTCCATTCGGCAGCACCTTGAACGTCAACGTGCTGCATGCGAGCAATGATCTCTGCGACCTGAGCAACGTAGGCGGAACATTCAATCCGGCCAGCACCTGCCCGCCGGCGAACGATGATTGCGCAAACGCCACCGTGATTCCTGTACTCCCTTCGGGCGGTTGCCTCTGGACCAACGCCAACGTTTACACAACGGCCAATGCGACCTACTCTTCGCCTGCAACCACTTGCGGAACCGGTGGCGTGAGCCCAGTGATTCGCGACGTATGGTTGACCTTCAACGTTGGTGCCACTCAGGCACCGTTGTACATGTATTACGAGGCTGGAACGGTAACCGGCCTGCAGATGGAGCTTTACACCGGCACGGGCTGCGGAGATCTTACGCCGTTGGCTGGTGGCTGCCTCGCTGCTCAGGACCTCGTGCTCAATACGCCTCCTGCTGGCTTGTCGTACTACATCCGCTTCATCTCGAACAGCACGACTGGTGTACCTGGAACCTTCCGCTATTGCGTAACGGGCAGCCCCACCTGTGGCGGCAACCCAACGGGTAACGCGCCCACCTTGGCGCAGATCACGGGCAACTCGGCTCAGATCAACTGGACCGTGCCAGCTGCTGGCAACTGGATCCTGAGTACGGCCCAGCAGCCACCTTCTTGGTTCCCAGCACGGGTGCAACAGGCGGCCCCAACAGCCAAGTGGCAACTGCCGTTGTCACGGGTACGGCGGCTACCTTCTTCCCCAGCTGCATGAACCCGGCTACCACCTACCGCATGTTCATCCGTAGGAATTGCGGTGGCGGCGACTTCAGCGTCAACAGCCGATTCCGCGGCACCACCTTCAACACCTTGGCTGCGCCTCCTGCTGCTACACCGGTAACTGAATCGACCTGTGCTCAGGCAGCGGCCATTCCCGATGGCGGAGCTGGCTTGGGCTGCGCGATCAACAACTCGCTGAACCGTAGCATCGCCGTTACCGCACGGGCACGCAGCTCGGCGTAGATGTGCAGTTGGAAAGCGTTGACTCGATCATCTCGCACTTGAGCCGTGGCCAACTGCGTTCGTCTCGTGGCCCCCGATGGCTGCGAGCGCCAGATGATCCTTGTGCGCGGCGGAACGGGCGACAACTTCGGCAATCCGACGGCCTGCCCAGCTCAACCCTTCAAGCTGAAGGACGGCGCCACTGCCGTAGCGCTCTCGGGCACTGCGAACAACGTAGTGGGCACCTTCGCTCCGGAAGAGCCGCTTACGAGCTTCACCGGCAACCCCACGGGTACCTGGCACATCCGCATCTGCGATGGAACGGCCGCTACGACTGGAACGCTCGATTACGTGAAGCTGAACTTCGTGACCTGTGTGGGCCCAACGGCTACGCGTTCGGTGGTTCCTGCTTGCGGCACCAACCAGTTCTTCGTTGCAGTGAACGTGACGAACATGGGAACGGCTTCGAGCTACACGATCACGAACAACATCGATGGCAGCACCGTGAACGTGCCTGGAGTTGGCGTATACAACGCCGGTCCGTTCACCAGCGGAGCTAACGTGACTGTCACCTTGGTTCACTCGGATGATGTGTCGTGCAACGCTGTGCTGCCAGCCATATCGTACACCTGCCCTCCTGCGAACGACGATTGCGCGAACGCTATCCTCCTCACGCCAGGAGCGGTTTGCAACCCAGTTGCGGGCACGGTGCTCGGCTCCACCCAATCAGCGCCGAACTCCACCTGCGATGGATTCGGCAACACTGCGGACGATGACGTTTGGTACCGTTTCGTGGCAACACGCACGGAGCATCGCATCATCTTCAACGCCCAGTTCGATGGCGTAGTTGAATTGCGCACCAGCCCCTGCAACGGCACCATCATCGATTGCGAGGACAACAACTTCGGAGCCCCATTCATTGAGACGCTGACAGTGCCTGGGCTCACGATTGGCACGACATATTACATCCGTGCCTTCTCGTGGAGCGCTGCGCTGCCTGCGAACCCGAACTTCACCATTTGCGTGGTGGCTCCGGATTGCTTGGGCGCATACGGCGGTCCGGCTATCCCCGGTGCGGCCTGCAGCGACGGCGACCCCAACACATTGCTGGATGCCTACAATAGCAACTGCGTATGCGAGGGCCTGCCTTGCACAACGGACCTCGCGATCGACTTCACCATGGATGCGAGCTGGTACATGGTGGTAACCGACGAGCAGGGCGATGGCATCACCGGAGGTGGTTACGTGGTGCGCCGCACCAACGGCACCTTGTTGCAGCCTTACACCCGCGTGATCGACAACCGCGCCAACTACGCTGGGGTAACACCTAGCCAAGTGAGCGGCCCGCCCGTGACCGCCAATGCCTTCAACATCCCGCTGAGCACCGATCGCTTGATCTACACCAGCTGCGATAAGATGGATTGGCGCACCACCTGCGGTGGCGAATACGTGGTGGCCACCGACAACCCGGCCGTTACCGCCCAGTACGGTGTTACCAACAGCACCAGTGGCTACGAGATGTGGTGGTTCGCCCCCAACGGCGGCTACAGCTTCCGCCGCACCCAGTACCACAGTACCACCAACGGCTTGGCCGCTAGCGCCACCCGCGCCTGCCACTTCAAGCCCAACACCTGGGCCGGCAGCCCGCTGCAGCCCAACACGCTCTACAACGTGAAGGTGCGCTCGATCGTGGCCGGTGCACCGGGCAACTGGGGACCTGCATGCCGCTTCGCCATCAACAACACGCTGGCCGGATGCCCCCTCACCAAGCTCATGGACATCCCCGACAACCAGTACCTGAGCTGCGGACAGATGCGCTTGGCCAACTCCACCAGCACCTACGTGTATGCCCGCAACGTGCGCCGCATGACCGGCAGCTGCACCTGGCAGAACGCCAACCGCTACCAGTTCCGCTTCCGCATCGTGGGCGAGGGCATCAACGTGGTGAAGACCAGCGCCACCAACCAGATTTTCGTGAACACCGTGGGCCTGCTCTGCGGCAAGACCTATCAGGTGGATGTGCGCGCCAGCTTCAACAACGGAGCCAACTGGTGCGTGACCACGCCCAGCGGAATCAACGACCCGGCTTGGGGCGATGTATGCACCTGACCACCAACCCCTGCGCTCCGGCTCAGGGCGGCAACCAGAACATGGTGGCTGAGGAAAGCGCCAATGGCCTGAAGATGTACCCGAACCCCAACCGTGGCGATCAGCTCCTGATCAGCCTCGATGGCATCGAGCAGGGCGTGAGTACCGTGAGCATCGATATCTACGATGCCTTCGGCAAGCGCGCCATCGCTCGCACCATCCCGGTGAACGACGAGGGCTACATCAACAGCATGCTCGATCTCAACGGCAGCCTCGCAGCCGGCCTCTACACGGTGAGCATCACCGCTGGCGAGCGCCAATTCAACGAGCGCCTCGTGATCCAGCCCTAAGCGATAACAACCTCTAGCGCGGCCCCCGCTCCCACAAGGAGCGGGGGCTTTGCTTTAGGGGGTGGCGCGCATGCACCTTCGCGCACCATCAATCCGAATGGCCGGGGAAGAGCCCCCGGCCCTAGGCCTGGCAGCTTTTGAGTTTCCTAAAGTTGTACTTTAGGAACCTCAAACCCATGCGGTACACGCCACGCGCCATCACCCCGCAGCTCACGAAAGCCGCGAAGGCATTCCCTGCGGTGGTGCTCACCGGCCCGCGCAGGGCCGGCAAGACCATGCTGCTGCGCAGGGCCTTCCCCAAGGCCAGCTACCAGCTCTTGGAGGACCCCGATGTGGTGGCCCGCTTCCGCGCTGATCCGCATGCGTTCCTGGATGAGCTGCGCACCCCGGCGATCCTGGATGAGGTGCAGAACGTGCCAGAACTCTTCGCCTATGTGCGTAGCAGGATAGACCGCGCCCCGCGCCGCATGGGGCAATGGCTGCTCACCGGCTCGCAGGAGGCCCCGCTCATGCGCGGGGTCTCCGAATCCATGGCCGGTCGCGCCGCCGTGCTCCAGTTGCCCACGCTCTCATTGCGCGAATCGCCCAAGGTGCAAATGCTTTGGGGCGGCTACCCTGAAGTGCTGGCCCGGCCCGCCGACCGCAGCCTCTGGTTCGCCTCGTACCTGCAGACCTACCTGGAGCGTGATGTGCGCGCAGTAACCGCCGTGCGCGATCTGGCCACCTTCCGCCGATTCATGGCCCTGCTGGCCAGCAGGCACGGGCAGGTGCTGAACAAGACCGACCTCGCGGCACCCATGGGCGTTAGCGTGCCCACCATTGCCCAATGGCTGAGCGTGCTGGAAACCACCCAGCAAGTGCTCTTGGTGCCCCCCTATTTCGAGAACCTCGGCAAGCGCCTCACCAAGTCGCCCAAGGTGTATTTCGCCGATAGCGGCCTTGCCTGCCACTTGCTCGGCATCACCAGCGCTCAGGAGCTTGCCCGCTCCCCGTTCGCGGGCGTGGTGCTCGAAGGATTCGTTGCTGCCGAACTGGTCAAAAGCCAGCTCAATGCAGGCCAGCGCCGCGCCTTGTACCACTTCCGCGATGAGCAAGGCCTGGAGGTGGACTTCATCCTGCCTGGCTCCTCTGGATCAATACACCTCATTGAATGCAAGGCCAGCCGCACACCCCTGCCGCAAATGACCAATGCCTTGCGCAGGCTCGCGGGCGCATACCGCGAGCAGCACCCGAAGGCACGCATTCAACTCACCCTGCTGCACCAGGGCGTGGGCGCCATGCAGGCCATAGCCCCGGGCGTACGCGCGGCGGAAACGCGCGCTTTCTTTGCAGCGCCAATGGCCGCCCCCAAGGAGTGAGCCTTTAGCTGGCCATAGCTGCGCGGTCGCTCTTTTCGGCTCCGTTCTTACTCAATGGAGATGAATGGACGCGCATGTCGCGCGCCATGCGCGTCCATTCATCTCCATTGTTGTCCATTGGGCCAGTTGCTCAGTCTGTTCGCCTCTGCTTTGAGCCCCTACCAAACAACAACTTTTCCACAAACAGGCCGCTTACCCCGACGAATTGCCGCAAACACTTGGATGGGAGATATGCACCTCCTACATTTCCCACCCTTTACTACAACCTGAACCGTGCAGCGCCCCTCCGGGGCAATCAAACAAAGCGTTTTCACGACCCCTCTCGCAAGTACCTGAACAGGCCTAAGGGCCTTACCCTCGTTCGCGGCACGGACGTCGCACCAATTCACGGAACTCCTAACCCAAAACCCTTACTCATGAATTGTCGAACTACTTCGACGCGCACCGGGCGATTCTCGCGCTGGTGCAAAGCAGGCCTGTTGGGCGGCGCGATGGCGTTGCTGAGCGTGTCGGCATATGCGCAGATGACTGTGCCTTATGTATTCACGCAATCTTCCGGATCGTACACACCAATCACCGGAGGTACTGTGCTCTCTTCCGGCGCATTCGATGATGTGCTTCATCTTGTGGACATAAGCACGACGCCATTCAGATTCAACGGTACCACTTTCACGAGCATGCGTGTTACCGAAAATGGAAGCATCCAATTCGGGACAGCCGGATCAGGCAGTACATACACACCGCTGAGCACAGCCATCACGGGAACTACTGCAGTGATTGCACCTTTCGGCCGTGATATGGAAAGCGACGATAACGCTGGCACAACCAATGAGTTGCGTTGGCAAGTAGTCGGTTCTGGAGATCGTTGTGCAATGGCAAGGGGTTAAGCGTTGGACATCTGGCTCGAATCAGGAGACCATTGAATTCCAGGCCCGTCTCCAACATTCCACAGCTCCGAATCATGGCACAATCACATTCGTTTATGGTGCTTCCTCTAACGTTCAAACGAGCACGACTTCCCCGCAGGTTGGTCTTCGTGGAGCCAGTGTGACCAACGCACCTGCGAACTATTTCAATCGCGAGGTGACCACGCTTACCACATGGGCAACAAGTACCGCCGGCACCGCTATTAGTGCAACTTGCCGCTATAGCAACACCGCGCCAGCAACCTTCCCTGCTGCCGGGCAGACCTACGTGTATGCGCCATGCGAAAGTTCTGTGAGCGCAAGCGCTACCCCACCCGGCCCTTTCTGCGGTGCAGCAAGCACTACATTAACAGCAACAGGCCCTGGCACCATCACATGGGCACCAGCGACCGGGCTTAGTGGTACCACCGGAAGCTCCGTGACCTGCACAGCGACCTCCACCACCACCTACACCGTGACCGCTACGGATGGTGGATGCGTTTACACCAATACGGTCACCGTGACGGTGAATCCGGCTCCTGAGATCAGCGCCACCACGGCAACGCCCAACCCGATCTGCTTCAACGGCGATTCAGACCTGAACGTGGCGGCCACCGGTGAGGCTGCTCCATTCGCAGGTGCTTACTGTGCCTCTACCCATACAAGCGGTAGCTGTGGCTTCAGCGAGGGCGATAAAATCACCTTGGTGGTTCTTGGCACCTTGAGCAATCCTTCGGGATGCGTGGCGAATCCCGGCTACGCCGACTTCACCTCGGTACCAGCCCCCACAATCAACACCTCGTCCAACCCGCACACCGTTTCCATTTCCATGGGGCCAGATGGGAACCAATTCGCAGCGGCTTGGATCGACTACAACCACGACGGCGACTTTGTTGACACGGACGAATTCCTTGGAGCTTCTGGCAACGTAGGTAGCAATGGCACGGCGAACATCGTGTTCTCGATTCCTCCTGGTGCACTGAACGGAATCACACGCATGCGTGTGATCGGCGGCAATGACGCAGCCATCCTGAGCACGCAATCCTGCGGTGCTTCTAGCAGCACCTTCGGTGATACAGAGGACTACAATGTTCGCATCGCTGGAGCTTCCAGCGTGCCTTTGACGTACTTGTGGACACCAAACACCTTCCTCGATTTCGACAATATCGCGAACCCTGAGGCAACGAACGTGAACGTGGCCAGCATCGGATACTCGGTACTTGTTACGCACCCCAACGGCTGCACAGCCACCGGCAACGTGACACTGAATACCTCTGCCCCGATCTCCAGCGCGAGCATCACGGGCAACTTGGCCTATTGCGTTGGCGGTTTCACCACCCTTACTGCTGTACCCGATGATGGCGGTGGCCCATTCACCTACCTCTGGAGCCCCGGAGGCGAAGTGACGGCCTCGATCGATGCGAGCAGCATTGGCAACTACAGCTGCCAAGTGACGGACAACTGCGGCGGATCCGTGAACACCGGTGATGTGAGTGTTACAGAGAATCCCCTGCCAACCGTTACCTGCCCGGCTGACTTCGACGTATGCCTCGATGAGGCGCCTATCGCGCTTACTGGAGGCAATCCCACGCCCGGCACCTACAGTGGCCCCGGCGTTAGCGGCGGCAATTTCGACCCCAGCGCGGCTGGCTTGGGCACCCATACCATCACCTACTCGCACACCGATGGCAATGGCTGCACCAACACCTGCACCTTCGAGATCACGGTGAACCCGACCCCGATTTGGTACGCCGACAACGATGGTGATACCTATGGATCCGGCACCCCGCCTGCAACGTTGATCAATGAGAACTTCACGAGCTTGGCTGGTGCACTTGGCAGCGGTTGGGCACAGCAGAACCTGAGCACCACCATTGGCACTCCGCCCACTTGGTTCCAAGGAAACGATGTGACGTTCCCGGCCAATTCTGCTCCCGCAACTGGTTACGCTGCCGCCAACTTCAACAACACCACCGGCACCAATACCATCAGCAACTGGCTGTTCACCCCTCAGGTGCTGTTGCAGAACGGAGCGCAGTTCTCGTTCTACACGCGTGAGGTAACCGGGAACATTTTCCCGGATCGCCTGCAAGTGCGCATGAGCACGAACGGCGCAAGCGTGAATGCGGGTGCGAACGCCACTTCTGTTGGAGATTTCACCACCTTGTTGTTGGACATTAATCCAACGCTGGTCACAGGTGTGTATCCGCAGACCTGGACGCAATTCACCATCACGGTTTCGGGATTGGGATCGCCCGTGAATGGCCGCTTCGCCTTCCGCTACTTCGTAACGAATGGCGGCCCCTCCGGTGCGAACTCCAACTACATCGGCATTGACGATGTGCAGTATGTTCTCCCCGCCTCGGGCATTCTGGAGGCTTGCACGCAGCCCATGGGTTATGTTGCGAACAACAGCGATTGCAACGACAGCGATGCGAACCTCACCATCACCGGCAATGCCTGCGATGATGGCAACGCCAATACGGTGCTTGATGTGGTAACAGGCAGCTGCACTTGCGCCGGCACGCCCTGCACCACTGACATCGACATCGTTTACCAGGCTGATGGCACTGACGACCTCTTCTGGGAACTGCGCCAGCAAGGCAGCAACATCCTGGTTCAGAACGGTGGCGGCTCCTTGGTGGGCACCGGCACGCAGGGCACCTGCCTGCCCGATGGCGACTTCTACCTGGTGGTAACCGATGATGGCGGCGACGGCATCGTTGGCGGCGGCTACATCCTGAAGATCAACAGCGCCCAGCGCCTGATTGACAACCGCTACGATGAGTTCGGCCGCGGTGGCTTCACAAGCGGCGCTACCAGCCAGATCGCTGGTGGCGAAGGCTTCACCCTGCCCATCGGCACCGACCGCTTGATCACGGCCAGCTGCGACCGCCACGATTGGCGCACCACCTGCACGCCTGAGTACGTGGTGGCCAATGGCAATGCGCTGGTAACCGCACAATACGGCGTTACCAACAACACCAGCGGCTACCAGATGTGGTGGTACAACCCCAATGGCGGCTACAGCTTCAAGCGCATCCAGTACCACAGCACAACCAATGGCCTGCCCGCAAGCGCGACCCGCGCCGCGCACTTCCGCATCAATGCATGGAGCGGCAACCAGCTGGTTGATGGCACCTTCTACAACGTGAAGGTGCGCGGCATCGTGAACACCGCGTTCCAGCCTTGGGGCGCAGCCTGCCGCTTCATGATCAACAACGCCGAAGCCAACTGCCCGCGCACGAAGCTCAATACGGGCACGAGCGCGCAGTTCCTGAGCTGCAACCAGACCAAGGCGATCGCGGGCAACGTGTACGTGTACGCCAACCCGGTGCGTCGCCTGCAGCCCGGCTGCGCTTCGTACCTGAACGCGAACCGCTATCAGTTCCGTTTCCGGATCGTGAGCGAGAGCTTCGAGCTGATCAAGACCAGCGCCACCGGCCAATACCTGGTGAACACCATTGGCTTGAGCTGCGGCAAGACCTACGAGGTGGATGTGCGCGCGAGCTTCGATAACGGCGCTACCTGGTGCCACACCGGCAGCCTCTGGGGCGATATGTGCCTGTTGACCACCCCGAACTGCGTGCAGGGCGGCGGCAACCAGAACATGGCCCAGGAAGGCGGCGCGAGCGAGCTTCGCATGTACCCGAACCCGAACCGTGGCGATCAGCTCTTCGTGAACCTCACGGGAATCGATGCATCGGTTGAAACGGTGAGCGTCGACATCTACGATGCCTTCGGCAAGCGCGTGAGCGCCCGCACGATCGCAACCCAGGATGGCTTCGTGAACACGATCATGCAGCTCAATGGCGAACTCGCCGCTGGCCTCTACACGGTGAGCATCACCGCTGGCGAGCAGCAGTTCAACGAGCGACTCGTGGTGCAGCCCTAAGGGACACCCCTTCTGAATGCGAAGGCCCCGCGCGAAAGCGCGGGGCCTTTGTCTTTCAGGCATGCATCCGGCTCGTTCAAACCCAACACGAAGCTGAACCCAGGAAAGCGCGCCTCTTGACCCAATGGCGCGGATGCAATCGCGCATCGTCGAAACAGCCGGGTTCCTCCTTCTGCCCGCAATCAATTGCTGCACCTACGCATCGCGCTCCGGGCAGGCGTGCACGCACAGACCGGGAAACTCACTTCCTGGCTCCAGCGCAAGGGCCCTAGCGCGCCTTGAAATCCGGATAGAGCAGGTACTTGCTCCTGACGCGCAGGAAAGTCTCGATGCCGGGCTGCCAGGCGGCACGGATAACCTCTTCCGTTTCGCCACGCGCGATCCGCTCACGCAGGTCCTTGCCGCCCGCGAGCTTGTCGAAGAAGGAGTTGAAATAGCCCGCCTTGTTCGGCGCCTCCTGATAGAGCCCCATGAGCCATTGCAGGTTGATGCGCCGATCCATCCGGCTCTGGAAGGCGCCATAGTCGCGCAGATCGAGACCCGTGCAGGCGCGCCCTAGATGCGGGGGCTCCTGGGCGCCGGGCATGCTCTTCGGCGTGAAGGCGAAAGCGCCCACTGGATTCCCAGGGTATCCGATGCACTGGAACGGTTGATCGGTGCCGCGGCCCACGCTCACGATCGTGCCCTCGAACAGGCCGAGCGATGGATACAGATACACCGCGCTCATGTTCGGCAGGTTGGGCGAGGGACGCACCGGCAGGCTATAGAACTGACCATGCTCGTAGCCTGCGCATTCAACCACGGTAAGGTCACAGCGCCGCGCTCCCTTGAGCCAGCCTTCGCCATTGATCATGCGCGCGTACTCGCCGATGGTCATGCCATGCACGAGTGGCACCGGATGCATGCCCACGAACGAGCGGAAGGCGGTGTCGAGCACCGGGCCATCAACATAGAAACCGTTGGGGTTGGGCCGATCGAGCACCACCACCTTCTTCTGCTGCTCGGCAGCGGCTTCCATCACGTAGTGCAGGGTGCTGATATAGGTGTAGAAGCGCACGCCGACATCCTGTATGTCGAAGACCAGCACATCCACATCGGCAAGTTGCGCGGCGCTGGGCTTCTTGCTCTTGCCATAGAGCGAGACAATGGGCAATCCGGTGCGTGCATCCTTCTGATCCTTCACGTGAGCGCCCGCGTCGGCATCGCCTCGGAAACCATGCTCCGGCGCGAAAACTCTTGAACGTCAGCCTTGTGCGCCACGAGCGAATCAACCAGGTGCGAGTTCCCGATGCGCGCCGAGTGATTGGTGACCACCGCCACTCGTTGCCCACTAAGCAGCGGCACGTACTTGTCGGTGCGCGCCGCGCCAACGGTCACTTCCGGGTTCGCCCTTGGCGACTCCGTGCCGCTGCTGAGCATTCGCCGAGCGCCCAGGGCAACAGCACCAGACCAACGAGCGCCAAAGGCCAGGGCTATCTTGCCCCGCCACCCACCAGCATCCGTGAGTTTCGCGCATTTCATCGCCCAGCGCATCGTGAAGGGCGAAACGGCCGGATCCGAGGCCTCTCGCGGCCGATCGTGCTCATCGCCATCGCGGGCATCGTTGTAGGCATGGCGGTCATGATCCTCACGGTGGGCATCACGCGCGGATTCCAGCGCGAGGTGCGGGCGAAAGTAACCGGGGCCGCCGCGCACCTGCAGATCACGGCCATCGGCCAAACCGACCCGAAAGAGACGCTGCGCATTCCCATTGATCAATCGTTCTATCCGTGGCTCGATACCGTGCCGGGCATCGCGCATATCCAAGCGTATGCCACCCGGCCTGGAATCATCGAGACAGAGAGCGACATCGAAGGGGTTGTCCTCAAGGGCATCGGCAAGGATTACGATACGCGCTTCCTGAGCAAGCACTTGCTCGCCGGCAACCTTCCTGCAATCGGTGATAGCACAAGGCCAATCGACCTCCTGCTTTCTAAGTATCAGGCAGACCGGCTTCGGATCAGCGCCAACGACACCATCACCACATACTTGGTGCGCGGCCGCGACGATATCCGTCCGCGAAAATTCCGTGCATGCGGCGTGTACCAGACCGGCTTGGAGCAGATCGATCACAATCTGGTCTTCGTTGACATCGACCACTTGCAGCGTTTCGCGCAATGGGGCTTGAAGGCGGAACTGCTCGTGCGCGACACGCTCGTTGGTCGCGCCAAAATGATGTTGGTGGAAGCGCTTGCCTTCGGCGGCGACCGCATCTACTCCTACGACTGGCCGGGTAGCGGCTTACGAGGCAAAGGCCCGCACCTCATCGACGTATCGCGCTTGGGTCTGGTTGATGGCAGGCTCACTGTGGTGGTGAGCGATGCTGACCGCACGCTACCCGACACAGCATGGGTGCGCGTGAAGCCGCACGACCTTCAACTGATCACCGACTCATGGGGCACCAACTACCCGACCTTCACGGGGTATGACCTCGAGCGCGGCGGCAGCGGTGGCACCTACAACAGATACTGCGGCGGCTTCGAGGTGCTTTTGGATCGCTTTGAGGATGTGCAGCACTTCGACGATCTCGTGTACACGAAGTACCTGCCCACGCAGCTACGATCGCTCAGCGTGCGCGACCGCTTCCCTGAGATATTCGCGTGGCTGGAACTGCTGGACAAGAACGTGGTGGTGATCATCGTGCTCATGATCATCGTGGCCATCATCAACATGACCAGCGCGCTGCTCATCATCATATTGGAACGCACCACCATGATCGGCACGTTGAAAGCACTGGGCGCTAGTAACGGCATGGTGCGCCGCATCTTCCTGGTGAACGCCTCCTACATCCTGATCCGTGGCATCTTGATCGGCGATGTGCTCGGCATCGCGCTCGCCTTCATTCAGCAGCGTTTCGGCATCGTGAAGCTGCCCGTAGAGACCTACTACATGGACCGCGTGGTGGTTGACATCGACCCCTTGGCCATTCTTGCGCTGAACCTCGGAACATTGAGCGTTTGCATGCTCGCGCTCATCCTGCCCAGCATGCTGGTTACGCGCATCGCGCCGGCGAAGGCGATCCGGTTCGCGTGACCCCGTAGCCCGAATGGCCCGGTTGCCGTCGCCGCCACGCGCTCAGCGGACCATCACATGAAGATTCACGACAACATCCTCAGCACCATCGGCAACACGCCGCTGGTGAAGCTCAACCGCATAACCAAGGACGTGCCCGGCACCGTGCTCGCCAAGGTGGAGACCTTCAATCCCGGCAACAGCATCAAGGACCGCATGGCGCTGAAGATGGTGGAGGATGCCGAGAAGGCCGGCTTGCTGAAGCCCGGCGGCACCATCATCGAAGGCACCAGCGGCAATACGGGCATGGGCCTGGCCATCGCGGCCATCATCAAGGGCTACAAGTGCATCTTCACCACCACCGACAAGCAGAGCAAGGAGAAGGTGGATGCGTTGCGCGCGTTCGGCGCGGAGGTGATCGTATGCCCCACCAATGTGGATCCGGAAGATCCCCGCTCCTACTACAGCGTGAGCAGCCGCTTGGTGAATGAAACGCCGAATAGTTGGAAGGCCAATCAGTACGACAACCCGAGCAACGCACAGGCGCACTACGAGACCACCGGCCCCGAGATCTGGGAACAGACCGATGGCAAGATCACGCACCTCGTTGTAGGCGTGGGCACCGGCGGAACCATCTGCGGCACTGGCCGCTACTTGAAGGAGAAGAACCCGAACATCAAGATCTGGGGCATCGACACCTACGGCTCGGTGTTCAAGAAGCTGAAGGAAACGGGCATCTTCGACAAGAACGAGATCTACCCCTACATCACCGAAGGCATCGGCGAGGATTTCGTGCCGCAGAACGTGGACATGGATCTCATCGACCTGTTCGAGAAGGTCACCGATCGCGATGCGGCCATCTACACTCGGAAGATCGTGAAGGACGAAGGCATCTTCGTGGGGAACAGCGCCGGCGCGGCCATGGCAGGCCTGATACAACTGAAGGACAAGCTGAAGCCCACCGATGTGGTGGTGGTCATCTTCCACGACCACGGCACGCGCTACCTGGGCAAGATGTTCAACGACGATTGGATGCGCGAGCGTGGCTTCCTGGTTGAAGAGAAACCGACCGCTGGCGATCTGCTGAAGGGCAAGGACCTCGCGCTGGTGAGCGTGGAGGCCGAAGAGCCCGTGCTGAACGCGATTGATCGCATGCGCAAGCACAACATCGATCAGTTGCCGGTGATGGAGAATGGCAAGCCTGTGGGCACCATCACCGATGCGCGCCTGTTCGATGCGATCCTGGAAGATGCCGAAGTGCGCACGCAGAAGGTCCGCGTGGTCATGGGGCCAGCACTGCCCGTGATTGAACCCGAAGCGCAATTGGAGGACATCGCCAAGCGATTGGGCAATGGCAGTCCGGCGGTGCTGGTAAAGATGAAGGAAGGGTTCGGGATCATCACGAAGCAGGACATCATCGGGAAATTGAAATAGCGCATGCCCGCACGGAAGGGCAGGAGCAGGGCAGAGTTCACGGAGCATATGCCGACGATTTCCGACCAAATGCATCGCACCATCGCAGTGCCTGATTGCCCCCAGCGCATCATTTCCCTCGTCCCCTCGCAAACCGAACTGCTCCACGACCTAGGTCTTGGTGAACGCGTGGTGGGCATGACCAAATTCTGCGTGCATCCGGATGAATGGTTCCGCAGTAAGACCCGCGTGGGCGGCACCAAAAAGGTTGATCTGGAGAAGGTGCGCGCGCTGAAACCCGACCTCATCATCGGGAACAAAGAGGAGAACGAGCGCAAGGACATCGCAGCGCTGGAAAGAGAATTCCCTGTTTGGATGAGCGATGTGCGCACCCTGAGGGACGCTGCGAACATGATCGCCGCCGTCGGTCGCATCACCGGCACGGACGAAAAGGCGAACGAGATCCTGCACGGGATAACGAGTGCATTCGATGGGCTGGTCCCGCTGACCGAGCCGCGGACCGTGGCCTACTTCATCTGGCGGGAGCCATTCATGGTGGCCGGCCATGGCACCTTCGTGAACGACATGCTCCTGCGCCTGGGGCTCATCAACGTCTTCGATGCCGACGACGCCCGCTATCCAGAGATATCCGCTCAGGCGCTGGCAGAAGCAGACCCTGACTTGCTCCTGCTCTCATCGGAGCCTTACCCTTTCAAGCAGGAGCACCTCATCGAATTCAACATGATCTGCCCCAACACGCCTATGCGCTTTGTGGATGGCGAGCTTTTCAGCTGGTACGGCAGCCGATTGATGAAAGCACCCGCGTACTTCGGCCAACTGGCGCGATCCCTTCAACCAGCGGGCTGAGGATCACACGAACGGCGAGCCCGCGGAAAGGCCGGGCCTACTTTTGCGCGTACCGCCTGCATGCCACGATTGCTCTCCTTCCTGCTCATTTTGAGCACAGCGTTCGCGCAGGCGCAGCGCGTAGGGCTTGTGCTGAGCGGTGGCGGCGCATCGGGCATGGCGCACATCGGCGTGCTGCAGGCCCTGGAGGAGAATGGCGTTCCTGTTGATTGCATCGCGGGCAGCAGCATGGGCGCGCTGATCGGCGGCATGTACGCTGCGGGTTACTCGCCATGGGAGATCGATTCGCTGTTCCGGACACCCCAGTTCCGCATCATGGCCGAAGGCGGCGTTGAAGCCAAGCACACGTACTCCTTCAAGCAAGGGCATCCGGACGCGACGCTCCTGAGCCTGCGCTTCGATCTGGACACCGCCCTGCAGACTTCCTTGCCCACGAGCCTGCGCAGCCCGGCCTTGCTCGACTTCGAGCAGATGCGCGGGTTCGCCCCTGCGAATACCGTTGCCGGCGGCGATTTCGATTCGCTCTTCGTTCCCTTCCGATGCGTGGCCAGCGACCTCACCGCGCAGCGCGCCATGATCTTCCGCGATGGCGACCTCGCGCAAGCCGTGCGTGCCAGCATGAGCTACCCGTTCTACTTCAAGCCGATCCGCGTGGATGGCCACCTGATGATGGACGGCGGCTTGTACAACAACTTCCCGAGCGATGTGATGTATGCCGACTTCTTCCCGGACATCATCGTTGGCAGCAACGTGAGCGGCAACAGCCCACCTCCTTCGGAGGACGACCTATTGAGCCAGTTGCGCGCCATGATGCAGGAGCCCACGATGTTCACGGTGATCTGCGAGAATGGCATCATCATAGAGCCGCGCACCGACGTCTCGCTTTTCGACTTCAGCGACCCTTCCAAAGCGATCGCGGTAGGCTACAAGGCCGCCATGGCCCAGATGCCGCGCATCCTTGAACAACTGGAAGGGCCGATACCGCCAAGCGCGATCGCCGCGCGGCGCGCTGCTTTCAGGGCACGCATGCTGCCGATGGAATTCGGCGAGGTGCATGTCGAAGGCCTGAAGCGATCCGCGACCCGCTACTGCGAGCGCGTGATTGAGCGCGCAGGCGTGCCACTGACCACCGACCGATTGAAGAATGCCTATTTCCGCCTGCATGCCGACCAGGGCATCGCGCATCTTTACCCGCGCGCGACCTGGAACGCCCAGCGTGGCAACTACGACCTCGATCTGGAAGTGAAACCAGAGAAGGACCTCGAGGTCCGTTTCGGCGGCATGTTCTCCTCGCGGCCCATCAACACGGGCATGGCCGCGCTGCGCTATAAGCTCTTCGGCAGCGCAAGCGCCCACATCGAAGCCCTCTCCTATTTCGGAAAGTTCTATGCGGCGGGGCAGTTGAAGCTGCGCGCCGACCTGAGCACACGCCTACCCATTTATGTTGAACCGGTCTTCAACCTGCATCGCTGGGACCACTTCAGCGGATTCAGCACGTTCTTCGAGGAGGTGCGACCAGCCTTCGTGGTGATCCGCGAGGCCTGGGGCGGCATGAATGCAGGCCTTGGCATAGGCAATAAAGGACTGCTCCGGCTTGATGTGAAGCTGGCGGAGACCAAGGACCGCTACTACCAGACCCTCGAGTTCTCCGGCCGGGACACGAGCGACATCACCTGGTTCCGTCACGCTACCGCAGGCGCGTTGCTCCAGCGCAATTCGCTGAATCGCAAACAGCATCCGAACGAGGGCGAATCGCTCAGCATCAGCTTGCGTTATGTGATCGGTGATGAGCACACGGATCTGGGCTCCACGCAGATCGAAGCTCCCATTGAGGATAAGCGCCATCAATGGCTCATCGCGAAGGCCCAATTGGACCAGTATGTCCTGCGGAAAGGCGTTTTCAAGATCGGCGTGCTCGCTGAGGGGCAGTTCAGCACCATGCCCATGTTCCAGAACTACACCGCCAGCATCATTCGTGCGCCCGCGTTTCAGCCAACACCCGAGAGCAGGACCTATTTCATGGAGCAGTTCAGGGCTCCCAAGTACCTGGCCGGTGGGCTGCGCACCATCGTGGCCGTGGCTCGCAACAAGTTCGACCTCCGCCTCGAGGGCTACGTGTTCCAGCCCTATGAGCCCATCGTGCGCGGTGCCGATGGCGAAGGCGTTACGGCACCCGCTTTAACCCAGCGCTATTACATCGGTGCGGGATCGCTCATCTACCAGAGCCCTGTAGGACCCGTGTGGTTCAACCTCAGCTATTTCGATCAGCAGCGTGCGCGTTGGGCCTGGAGCCTGACTTTCGGCTACATCCTTTTCACTCAGCGGGCACAGGATTAAGCAGCTTTCCTGCGTCCATCTTGCCTTCGGAATCTGAAACCGATTCCGACGCGGTTCTACTGCACACGTCTTGCAATTTCCGCGGATTGCGCGAGTTATGGCGATGCCGGCATCATGAGCAGGCTGCGACATGCACGACTTCCTGCCCACTATCGGCTTCTACACTGTCATGTGTGCACCTTTCATTGCCCTTGGATGCCTCATGGCCGCCCTACTGCATCGCGAAAGGCTCGGACCGAAACCTGCTGCAATCTCCGGAATCCTGTTCCTTCTGCCCTGCTGGCAAACCCGACCAGCGGGCAATACCTCCTGCTGGAGCCCTTCGACAATAGACGCGGATCGGAACTCGCCCAACACGCGCATGAATCACGCCTGATCGGAAGCACCCAGAGCCGTGTGCGTGCATTCCTCGGCGAGCCAAGCAGGATAAAGGAGTACGCACCTGGTGCACTTACATGGGAATACAAACAGCTACCGGGCTACTGGTTCGGCAGCCACTTCCAAGTGTTCTTCGGCACCACGGGCTTAGTGGAAGGCTTTGAAGCCAACGACGACTAGGTCGCGTGGAATCGAACCCTGACCGCTTCAGCCGCTGCCGGCTGTCGCACGTTCAATACGGTCTCACGCCTGCGCTGCGGGCCCGCCGAAATTCATCGGGATCTCGGGCATCTCCGTTTCGCGGATCTGGCCATGCACCTGCTCGAACTTCTGGATGTTGTCGGCCAGCGCGCGCATCAGGCGCTTGGCGTGCTGCGGCGTGAGCAGGATGCGCGAGCGCACCTTGGCCTTGGGCACGCCGGGCATCACGCGCACGAAATCGAGCACGAACTCCGAGTTGCTGTGGGTGATGATGGCGAGGTTGCTGTAAACGCCATCGGCCACCTCCTCGCTGATCTCGATGTTAAGCTGGTTGGGTCGGGGTTGGTTCTTATCGTCGGCCATGGTGAATCGTTTTATTGTTTCGGCAAGTCGCAAGCAGCGAGCGGCAAGTCAATGACTTGCCGCTCGTGTTCTAGCTGATTGCCGCTTGTGGCATTATTCGTCAACTTCCTGCTCCTCGAGACGCTCGCTCAGCAGGCGCTGGTATTCCTCCTTGTTGGCCACGAAGACATCCTGATAAGCGCGTGCTCCGGTACCGGCCGGGATCAAGTGACCAACGATCACGTTCTCCTTAAGGCCCTTCAGGTGGTCCTCCTTCGCGTTCACGGCTGCCTCATTCAGCACCTTGGTGGTCTCTTGGAAGGACGCAGCGCTGATGAAGCTATCGGTCTGCAGTGAAGCACGCGTGATGCCTTGAAGCATGGTGCGCGCGGTAGCGGGCTTGGCCGGGGTGGCTTCAACCAGCTTGGCGTCCTTGCGCTTCAGGGCACTGTTCTCGTCGCGGAGCTTGCGTGCGGTCACCATCTGGCCGACCTTCAGATTCGGGCTATCGCCTGCATCGGTGACCACCATCTTCTCATAGATGGAGTCGTTCTCCTCCATGAATTCGACCTTGTTCACGCTGCTGCGCTCCAGGAAGCGGGTATCGCCTGGATCCTCGATCTCGACCTTGCGCATCATCTGGCGAACGATCACCTCGAAGTGCTTGTCGTTGATCTTCACGCCCTGCATGCGGTACACCTCCTGCACCTCGTCCACGAGGTACTCTTGAACCTTCGTAGGACCTTGGATATCGAGGATATCGCCGGGGCTGATTGATCCATCGCTCAGGGGCTGACCCGCTTTCACGTAGTCGTTCTCCTGCACAAGGATGTGCTTGCTCAGCGGAACGAGGTAGGTCTTGATCTCACCGGTGCGGCTCTCGACCATGATCTCGCGGTTACCACGCTTGATCTTACCGTAGGAGATGATGCCATCAATCTCGCTCACCACTGCAGGGTTGCTAGGGTTACGCGCTTCGAACAGCTCCGTCACACGAGGCAGACCACCGGTGATGTCGCCGCCCTTGCCGCTGCTGCGCGGGATCTTCACCAGCACATCGCCCGCTTCAACCTTCTGGCCTTCCTTCACGATGATGTGGGCGCCTACGGGCAGGCTGTAGCTCTTAAGCTCCTCCTTGCCCTTGGTATCCATGATCTTGATCGTCGGGTTCTTCCGCTTATCGCGGCTCTCGATGATCACCTTCTCGGCGAAGCCCGTCTGCTCGTCTATCTCTTCGCGGAAGGTGGCGTTCTCTTCGATGCTCTCGAAGGCGAGCGTACCGGCCATCTCCGAGATGATCACCGCGTTGTACGGATCCCAGGTGCAGATGAGGTCTCCCTTCTTGATGGCCTTGCCGCCCTTGGCGTAGAAATAAGCGCCGTAGGGCACGTTGCTCGTGGTGAGCACGATACCGGTGTTGGCATCAACGATGCGCATCTCCGTGCTGCGGCTCAGCACCACTTCAGCGTCTTCGCCTTTGCGGTCCTTGCGCTTCACGGTGCGCAGCTCGTCAACCTCCAGCATGCCGTCGTACTTCGCGCGGATCTCGCTCTGCTCGGTGATCTTGCCGGCCACACCACCCACGTGGAATGTGCGCAGCGTGAGCTGCGTGCCCGGCTCACCGATGGATTGCGCTGCGATCACGCCGACAGCTTCGCCCTTCTGCACCATGCGGCCGGTGGCCAGGTTGCGGCCATAGCACTTGGCGCAAACGCCATGCTTCTGCTCGCAGGTGAGCACGCTGCGGATCTCAACCTCTTCGATGGGGCTGCTGCCGATGGCATTGGCCACATCCTCATTCACGGTTTCGCCGCTGGCGATCAGGAGCTCACCGGTTTGTGGGTGATAGACATCGTGCACCACGGTGCGGCCCAGCACGCGATCGCGCAGGCTCTCCACCACTTCCTCATTCTTCACCAAGGCTGTGGCCACCAGGCCGCGCAGGGTGCCGCAGTCCTCGTTGGTGATCACCACGTCCTGCGCCACGTCAACGAGGCGGCGGGTGAGGTAACCGGCGTCGGCGGTCTTCAGAGCGGTATCCGCCAGACCCTTACGAGCACCGTGGGTTGAGATGAAGTACTCCAAGATGGAGAGGCCCTCCTTGAAGTTCGAGAGGATCGGGTTCTCGATGATGTCCTGGCCACCGCCGCTCTTCTGGGGCTTGGCCATCAGGCCGCGCATGCCGCTGAGCTGACGGATCTGCTCTTTGGAGCCGCGGGCACCGCTGTCCATCATCATGTAGATGGAGTTGAAGCCCTGCTTGTCGCCCTTGATGCGCTCCATCAGCGAGAAGGTCACCTTGCTGTTGGTGTGCGTCCAGATGTCGATGGTCTGGTTGTATCGCTCATTGTTGGTAATGAGGCCCATCTCGTAGTTGTTGGTCACCTCGTCCACCTCGGTTTGGGCGGCCTTCACCACCTTCTCCTTGTTGTCCGGAACGACTACGTCGTCGAGGTTGAAGCTGAGGCCGCCGCGGAAGGCGCTCATGAAGCCCAGGTCCTTGATATCGTCAAGGAATTGAGCGGCACGCGCCACTCCGGTCTCCTTCATCACCGCACCGATGATGTCGCGCAACGCCTTCTTGGTGAGCACCTCATTGATGAAACCGCACTGATCGGGCACCACTTCGTTGAAGAGGGTGCGACCGCAGGTGGTGTCGATCATCTCGGACTTGCCGGTCTTCGGGTTGAACCAGCGCAGCTTGATCCAGGTGTGCAGGTCCAAGCGCTCTTCGTTATAAGCGATGATCACCTCTTCAGGGCTGTAGAAGGTCATGCCTTCGCCCTTCATCTTACGCTCAGCGTCGCTCTTGCGGCCTTTGGTGATGTAGTACAAGCCAAGCACCATGTCCTGGCTGGGCACCGCGATGGGCGCGCCGTTGGCAGGATTGAGGATGTTGTGGCTCGCCAGCATGAGCAGCTGCGCCTCCAGGATGGCCGCATTGCCCAAGGGCACGTGCACAGCCATCTGATCACCGTCGAAGTCAGCGTTGAAGGCGGTGCAGACCAGCGGATGCAGCTGGATGGCCTTGCCCTCGATGAGCTTGGGCTGGAAGGCCTGGATGCCGAGGCGGTGCAGCGTGGGTGCACGGTTCAGGAGCACAGGGTGGCCCTTGAGCACGCTCTCGAGGATATCCCACACCACGGGCTCCTTCTTGTCCACGATCTTCTTCGCGCTCTTCACGGTCTTCACGATTCCCCGCTCGATGAGCTTGCGGATGATGAAGGGCTTGAAGAGCTCAGCGGCCATGTCCTTGGGAAGGCCGCACTCGTGGAGCTTCAGCTCGGGGCCAACCACGATCACGGAACGCGCGCTGTAGTCGACACGCTTACCGAGCAGGTTCTGGCGGAAGCGGCCCTGCTTGCCCTTGAGCGAATCGCTCAATGACTTCAGCGGGCGGTTGCTCTCGCTCTTCACGGCGCTGCTCTTGCGGCTGTTGTCGAAGAGGCTGTCCACGGCCTCCTGCAGCATGCGCTTCTCGTTGCGCAGGATCACCTCGGGCGCCTTGATCTCCATCAACCGCTTCAAGCGGTTGTTGCGGATGATCACGCGGCGATAGAGGTCGTTGAGGTCCGAAGTGGCGAAACGGCCACCGTCCAATGGAACCAGTGGGCGCAGTTCGGGTGGGATCACAGGAACCACCTTCACGATCATCCACTCCGGCTTGTTCTCGCGGCGGGTGTTGGCATCGCGGAAGGCCTCCACCACATTGAGGCGCTTGAGTGCTTCGTTCTTGCGCTGCTGGCTGGTCTCCGTGTTGGCCTTATGGCGCAGGTCGTAGCTCAAGCTGTCGAGGTCGAGGCGGCGCAGCAGGTCTTGCAACGCCTCCGCTCCCATTCGCGCAACGAACTTGTTGGGGTCGCTATCATCGAGGAACTGGTTGTCCTTGCCGAGCTGGTCAAGGATGTCCAAGTACTCCTCTTCGGTGATGAAGTCGAGGTACTGAACCGGATTACCCTCCTTGTTCACGGCTTTGCCGGCTTGGATCACCACGTACCGCTCGTAGTAGATGATCTGATCGAGCTTCTTGGTGGGCAGGCCCAGCAGGTAGCCGATCTTGTTGGGTAGGCTGCGGAAATACCAGATGTGCGCAACGGGCACCACGAGCTGCACGTGACCCATGCGCTCACGGCGCACTTTCTTCTCGGTCACTTCAACACCGCAGCGATCGCACACGATCCCTTTGTAGCGGATGCGCTTGTACTTGCCGCAGTGGCATTCGAAGTCCTTAACCGGTCCGAAGATGCGCTCGCAGAACAGGCCGTCGCGCTCGGGCTTGTATGTGCGATAGTTGATGGTCTCAGGCTTGATCACCTCGCCATGGCTGCGCTCCAGGATCTGCTCCGGGCTGGCCAGGTTCACGACGATCTTGCTGAAGTTGCTATTGAGCTTGACTTCCTTCTTCATGTGCTCGCTTTGCTTGCTTGCGTTCGTCAATCAGTTACCACGATAAAACAGGGTCACTCGAGTGACACGTTCAGTGCCAGGCCACGGAGCTCGTGGAGCAGCACGTTGAACGATTCCGGTATGCCCGGTGCCGGCAGGGGCTCGCCTTTCACGATGGCTTCGTAGGCCTTGGCACGGCCCATCACATCATCGCTCTTCACGGTGAGGATCTCCTGCAGGATGTTGGCTGCGCCGAAGGCTTCCAGCGCCCACACCTCCATCTCGCCGAAGCGCTGACCACCGAACTGCGCCTTACCACCCAGCGGCTGCTGCGTGATCAGGCTGTATGGTCCGATGGAGCGGGCGTGCATCTTGTCGTCCACCATGTGGGCGAGTTTGATCATGTAGATCACACCCACTGTGGCGGGCTGATCGAAACGATGGCCAGTGCCGCCGTCGATGAGGTAGGTCTTGCCGCTGCGCGGGATACCGGCCTCGTCGCACTCCGCATCGATCTGCTCGATGGTGGCTCCATCGAAGATCGGAGTGGCGTATTTACGGCCCAGTTTCTTACCGGCCCAACCGAGAACGGTCTCATAGATCTGGCCCAGATTCATCCGGCTCGGCACGCCCAGCGGGTTCAGGACGATGTCCACCGGTGTACCATCCTCGAGGAAGGGCATGTCGGCGTCGCGCACGATCTTGGCAACGATGCCCTTGTTACCGTGGCGGCCGGCCATCTTGTCGCCAACGGTGAGCTTGCGCTTCGCGGCTACATAGACCTTGGCCAATTTCACGATGCCTGCGGGCAATTCGTCGCCGATGCTCACGGTGAACTTCTTGCGCTTGTAGGCACCGCTGATGTCGCTGAAGCGGATGGTGTAGTTGTGGATCAACTGGCGCACCAATTCGCTCTTCTTCTTGTCGGCCACCCAATCGGTGGGGTCAACGGTGATGAAGTCGACGCCTTGCAGCACCTTCGGGCTGTACTTGGTGCCCTTCTTCACCTGCTCTTCCTTGTACTTGTTGAAGACGCCGTTGCTGTTCTCGCCGCCCACGAGTTCCATGAGCTTCTCAACGAGCAGGTTCTTCAGGCTTCCGAGCTCCTTCTCTTCGTCCTTATCGATCTGCTCCAGGATGCTCTTCTCATTGCCCTTTGCCTTCTTGTCCTTAACGGCGCGGCTGAAGAGCTTCTTGTCGATCACGATGCCCTTGGCACCGGGAGGCGCTTTCATGCTGGCATCCTTCACGTCGCCTGCCATATCGCCGAAGATGGCGCGCAAGAGCTTCTCTTCCGGCGAAGGATCGGTCTCGCCTTTCGGCGTGATCTTGCCGATGAGGATATCGCCCTCCTTGATCTCAGCACCGATGCGGATCAAGCCATTCTCGTCAAGGTCCTTGGTGGCCTCCTCTGAGACGTTGGGGATATCGCTGGTGAGTTCCTCGAGGCCGCGCTTGGTATCGCGCACCTCCATGTTGTACTCGTCGATGTGGATCGAGGTGAAGATGTCCTCCGAGGCCACGCGCTCGCTGATCACGATGGCATCCTCGAAGTTGTATCCTTTCCAAGGCATGAAGGCCACCTGCAGGTTGCGGCCGATGGCGAGCTCGCCATCCTGAGTGCCGTAACCTTCGCAAAGGGTCTGACCCTTGGACACCTTTTCGCCCTTGCGCACGATCGGGCGCAGGTTCATGCAGGTGCTCTGGTTCGTCTTGCGGAACTTGGTGAGCGAGTATTCCTTCTCATCGCCCTCGAAGCTCACGATGCGCTCTTCGTCGCTGCGGCGATAATCCACCACGATGCGATTGCTGTCCACGTACTTCACGGTGCCTTCGCCTTCGGCGGTGAGCAGCACACGGCTGTCGCGGGCCACGAGCTCTTCCAGACCAGTGCCCACGAAAGGCGCCTCAGGGCGCAGCAGCGGAACGGCCTGACGCATCATGTTCGAGCCCATCAGCGCGCGGTTGGCGTCGTTGTGCTCCAGGAAGGGGATCAGCGAAGCAGCTATGGAGGCGATCTGGTTCGGACCAACGTCCATGAGGTGCAGCTCTTTCGGATCCACCACGGGGAAGTCGCCCATAAGGCGGGCTTTCACGCGGCCGGTCTCGAATTCGCCTTTCTCGCTCACTTTAGCGTTGGCCTGAGCGATGATCTTATTGTCCTCCTCCTCAGCGCTGAGGTAGATCACATCGGCCTTCACATCAACCTTGCCCTCATTCACCGGGCGATAAGGGGTCTCAATGAAGCCGAGGTTGTTGATCTTGGAATACACGCAGAGCGAGCTGATCAGGCCGATGTTCGGTCCTTCAGGCGTCTCAATGGTGCAAAGGCGGCCATAGTGGGTGTAATGCACGTCGCGCACTTCAAAGCCAGCACGCTCACGGCTGAGACCACCGGGTCCAAGGGCCGACATACGGCGCTTGTGGGTGATTTCGCTCAGCGGGTTCGTCTGGTCCATGAACTGGCTCAACTGGTTCGTTCCGAAGAACGAGTTGATCACCGAGCTCAATGTCTTGGCGTTGATCAGGTCGGTAGGCGTGAACACTTCATTGTCGCGCACGTTCATGCGCTCGCGGATGGTGCGGGCCATGCGGGCCAGACCCACGCCGAACTGGCTGTGGAGCTGCTCGCCAACGGTCCGTACGCGGCGGTTGCTCAAGTGGTCGATGTCGTCCACATCGGCCTTGGAGTTCACCAGCTCAATCAGGTAACGGATGATGAAGATGATATCCTCCTTGGTGAGCACGCGCACGCTGAGCTCGCTCTGCAGGCCCAGCTTCTTGTTGATGCGGTAGCGCCCCACTTCACCGAGGTCGTAGCGCTGCTCGCTGAAGAAAAGCTTGTCGATGACGCCACGAGCCGTTTCCAGATCGGGTGGCTCAGCGTTGCGAAGCTGGCGGTAGATCACCTCCACGGCCTCCTTCTCGGAGTTCGAGGTATCCTTCTGCAGGGTGTTGTAAATGAGCGCGTAGTCGGCGGCATTGATACCAGCCTTATGCAGGATCACGGTCTTCGCGCCGCTCTCAACGATCTGGTCAACGTGATGCTCCTCAATCACCGTTTCACGGTCGATGAGCACTTCGTTACGCTCGATGCTCACCACTTCGCCGGTATCCTCATCCACGAAGTCCTCCACCCAGGTCTTCAGCACGCGGGCGGCGAGCTTTCGGCCCACGCTTTCCTTAATGCCGGCCTTGGTGACCTTGATCTCATCGGCCAAACCGAATATCTCCAGGATGTCCTTGTCGCTCTCGAAGCCGATGGCACGGAGCAGGGTGGTAACAGGTAGCTTCTTCTTCCGATCGATGTAGGCGTACATGACGCCGTTGATGTCTGTCGCGAATTCGATCCAGCTGCCTTTGAAGGGGATGACGCGGGCGCTGTAAAGCTTGGTGCCGTTGGCGTGGCGGCTCTGGCCGAAGAACACGCCGGGGCTGCGGTGCAACTGACTGACCACAACGCGCTCGGCTCCATTCACCACGAAGCTGCCACGGGGGTCATGTAGGGATCTGCCCCAGGTAAACGTCCTGCACGATGGTTTCGAAATCCTCGTGCCTCGGGATCGGTGCAATAGAGTTTCAGCTTGGCCTTGAGGGGCACGCTGTATGTGAGGCCGCGCTCGATGCACTCGTCAATCGAGTAGCGGGGCGGGTCGATGAAGTAATCGAGGAACTCCAGCACGAACTGATTGCGGGTGTCCGTGATCGGGAAGTTCTCACTGAAGTCCTTGAAGAGTCCCTCATTGTTCCGGTTCTCCGGAAGGGTGTCGATCTGGAAGAACTCTTGGAAGCTCTTGAGCTGGATCTCCAGGAAATCGGGATAATCGATGCCGATCTTGCTGGAGCCGAAGTCGATGCGCTTGCCTTTCTTGATGGTCTTCGCTTGGGCCATGGGGATGAACGGGGGATGAACGCGAGTTCGATTCAAAGATCCTGACTGGCTGGCCCAACAGCGGCGGATCGGTTCGCTGCGGGCGGCGGACTACTGAAAGCGGTCCGTGACAAAAGCCGCAATCACGGCATGGCGGGGAGCGCCCTGTTCAGGGCACTCCCGCGCCGCCGTGATGCGGATGCGATGGAGATCTTACTTGACCTCAACTTCGGCGCCGGCTTCCGTGAGTTGCTGCTTCAGGGTCTCAGCGTCAGCCTTGCTCACGCCTTCCTTCAGCGGCTTGGGAGCGCCGTCAACCAAATCCTTCGCCTCTTTCAGTCCGAGGCCGGTGAGCTCCTTCACGAGCTTCACCACAGCGAGCTTGTTGGCGCCGCCGTTCTTCAGGATCACGTCGAAGCTGGTCTTCTCTTCAGCAGCAGCAGCGCCACCACCGCCAGCGGCCGGAGCGGCCATGGCAACGGCCGCGGCGGCCGGCTCGATCTTGTATTCGTCTTTCAGGTAAGTGGCCAATTCGTTCACCTCTTTCACGGTGAGGTTGACGAGCTGGTCGCCAAGTGCTTTGATGTCTGCCATTGTTTCGGGGTTGTTGCGGTTAGTTCGTGGAAGCGGACTGTGCGTAACGCGTTTGTGGTTTGGGCTTCAGCCATCCCGTCTTTAAGCCGAGAGGAGGCCCGAACCGTGTTTCTTATGCTTGGGCTCGCTCTTCGAGTGCCTTCACCAAGCCAGCGATCTTCTGCCCACCGCTGCCCTGAAGGCCGCTGATGACATTCTTGATCGGGCTCTGCAGCAGGCCGATGATCTCGCCAATGAGTTCTTCCTTGCCCTTGAGGTTCGCGAGCATGGCGATCTGGTCGTCGCCGATGAAAACGGCCTCATCGATCCATGCGCTCTTGAGCTGCGGCTTGGGCACCACGTTCTTGGGCGCAGGGTTCTTCTTGCGGAAGTCCTGAATCAGTTTCGCCGGGGCATTGCCCTTTTCAGCGAACATCACGGCCGTTTGGCCTGCGAGCGTGGGGAACAGGGCGCTGTAGTCCTTGTCCTCAATGCGCTCCATTGCTTTCTGCAGCAGGGTGTTCTTCACCACGCGCATGCGGATGCCATTGGTATGGCAGGCGCGTCGCAGGTTGCTGGTGGCTTCTGCCGAAAGGGCGCTGGCGTCGGTGAGGTAGAGCACGTTGGTGGCCTTGATCTCGCCGATGAGCTCAGCGATCACCTCGTCTTTCTGTGTGCGGGTTGCCATGGTCGTTCAGGGATTAGGCCACTTGTACGGTTCGTGTATCCACCTTCACACCAGGGCTCATGGTGCTGCTCACGGTGATGCTCTTGATGTACGCGCCCTTTGCGGTGCTGGGCTTCAGCTTCACCAAGGTCTGCAGCAATTCGTGCGCGTTCTCGCTCAGCTTATTCGCTTCGAAGCTGGCCTTGCCGATCACCGCGTGGATGATACCGGCCTTGTCGACCTTGAAATCGATCTTGCCTGCCTTCACCTCTTTCACGGCCTTGGCCACATCCATGGTCACGGTACCGGTCTTCGGGTTAGGCATCAGGCCGCGCGGTCCGAGCACACGGCCCAAGGCACCGACTTTGGCCATCACTGCGGGGGTGCAGATGATCACATCCACATTCGTCCAGCCGCCTTTGATCTTCTCCACATAGTCATCGAGGCCCGCCATGTCAGCGCCTGCGGCCAAGGCTTCTTCGCACTTGGCTGGATCGGCCAGCACAAGCACGTTCACTGTTCGGCCGGTGCCATGAGGCAGGCTAACCGTGCCACGCACCATCTCGGTGCTCTTCTTGGGATCAACACCAAGGCGTACCGCGATATCCACGGTAGCATCGAACTTGGTGGTGCTCACTTGTTTCACGATCTGCGCGGCCTCCGGGAGGCTGTAGATCTTGGCGGTATCGAACTTGGCCAACGCCGCCTTGCGCTTCTTGGTAGTGGTGCTCATGGCGTTGCTGGTTAGAATGGCTTCTCGCCGGTTACTGTAACACCCATGCTGCGGGCCGTGCCAGCCACCATGCTCATGGCGCTGTCCAAGGTGAAGCAGTTCAAATCGGGCATCTTATCGGTAGCGATCGCCTTGATCTGGTCCCAGCTGATGCTGCCGACCTTCTTGGAGTGCGGCGTTCCGCTGCCTCCCTGAATCTTGGCCGCCTCGATGATCTGCACTGCGGCAGGAGGGGTCTTGATGATGAAGTCGAACGACTTGTCGGCGTAAACCGTGATCACCACGGGCAGCACTTTGCCGGCTTTATCCTGCGTTTGCGCGTTGAAGCGCTTGCAGAATTCCATGATGTTCACGCCCTTGGCGCCCAGTGCGGGGCCGATGGGGGGCGACGGATTGGCCGCTCCACCCTTCACTTGCAGCTTGATCAACGCTGCGATTTCCTTTGCCATTGCTCTTGTTTTGTGTCCTTGTTGGCGCCTTCCTCTCGGTTGGCTCGGACGGGTTTGCTACTGTCTTTCCTTCATCCCGAGGTTGAACCGGGATTTCTTCCATTGTTCTCAGATGTCCTTTTCAACCTGCATGAAGCTCAGTTCAAGCGGGGTCTTCCTTCCGAAGATCTTCACCATCACTTTCAGCTTCTTCTTGTCCTCGTTGATCTCTTCAATCACGCCATTGAAACCATTGAATGGCCCATCAATCACCTTCACGCCCTCGCCCAAATGGTAAGGGTTCACGCTCGTGGCCTCTGAGTCCGCGAACTCATCAACGGTTCCGAGTATCCGGTTCACCTCGCTCTGCCTCAATGGAACAGGATCTCCGCCTTTCTCTGAACCGAGGAAACCGATCACATTCGGCAGGTTTTTGATGCTGTGCGCGATCTCGCCCGTAAGGTCGGCTTCCATGAGCACGTACCCCTGGAAAAGGTTCCGCTCCTTGCTCACCTTCTTGCCATCGCGAATCTGGTAGAACTTCTCCATCGGAATGAGCACCTGCGCGATCCGCGACTGCAAGGGCTTGCTGCGCGATACCTCAAGGTCTATGAGTTCCTTCACCTTCTTCTCCTTTCCGGAGATGGCGCGCACCACATACCACTTCTTGGTCGCTGTCTCAGCCATGGCTCAGGCGCCGATGAGTTTGTAAACGAAGCCCAGGATGCCCTTCCAGAACCCGGTATCCTCGGCGCCCATGTTCTGGACACCGAAGACGTAGTCCATGACGAAGATGATGAGCGAGAGGATGAGTGCTGAGACGAGCACCACGATGGCGCTGCCTTGCAGCTCCTTCCACGTGGGCCAGCTCACCTTGTTCATGAGCTCGTTGTAGCTCTCGCTCAGGTATGTCTTGAAGCTTGCCATCTGTTGTTCTGGTTCGGCTGGCACGGGTGGCAGGAATCGAACCCGCAGCCTAAGGTTTTGGAGACCTTCGCTCTACCAATTGAGCTACACCCGTGTGATTCCTGGTCTTGTTCCATTCGGCGGCGAAGGCCGGCCCGGTTGCCCGGACCGGCCTTTCCGCCATTGAAATCGGTTCTTACTTGAGAATCTCGGTCACCTGTCCAGCGCCCACGGTGCGGCCACCCTCACGGATAGCGAAGCGCAGGCCCTTGTCCATGGCGATCGGCACGATCAACTTCACGGTGATGGTCACGTTGTCACCAGGCATGATCATCTCGCGTCCGGCTTCCATATTGATCTCGCCTGTTACGTCCGTGGTGCGGAAGTAGAACTGGGGGCGGTACTTGTTGTGGAAAGGGGTGTGGCGGCCGCCCTCCTCTTTCTTCAACACATAGATCTCCGCCTTGAACTCCGTGTGCGGGGTGATGCTGCCGGGGGCGGCGATCACCATACCGCGACGGATGTCGGTTTTCTCGATGCCACGGAGCAAGAGACCGCAGTTGTCGCCAGCCTCGCCGCGATCCAGCAGCTTACGGAACATCTCAACACCCGTGCAGGTGCTGGTCATCTTCTGCTCCTGCATGCCGATGATCTCCACGTTATCGCCCACTTTCACCACGCCGGTCTCGATACGGCCGGTAGCTACGGTGCCGCGACCAGTGATTGAGAACACGTCCTCAACGCTCATCAGGAAAGGCTTCTCCGTCTCGCGAGGAGGAACCGGAATCCAATTATCCACCGCGTCCATGAGGGCCATCACGGTATCCACCCACTTCGGTTCGCCATTCAGGGCTCCAAGCGCGCTGCCGCGAATCACTGGAGTGTTGGTGCCGTCGTACTGGTAAAAGGTAAGGAGTTCGCGAATCTCCATCTCCACGAGATCGAGGAGTTCCGCGTCGTCCACCATGTCAACCTTGTTCATGAACACCACGATCTTGGGCACGCCCACCTGACGGCCGAGCAGGATGTGCTCGCGGGTCTGTGGCATGGGACCATCGGTCGAAGCGACAACCAGGATGGCACCGTCCATTTGGGCGGCACCCGTAACCATGTTCTTCACATAGTCAGCGTGGCCGGGGCAGTCCACGTGAGCGTAGTGACGGTTAGCCGTCGAATACTCCACGTGCGCGGTGTTAATGGTGATGCCACGCTCTTTTTCCTCGGGAGCATTGTCGATGCTATCGAAGCTGCGCACCTCGCTCAGGCCTTTAGAGGCCAGCACGGTGGTGATCGCGGCGGTGAGTGTGGTTTTGCCGTGGTCAACGTGGCCGATGGTGCCGATGTTGACGTGGGGCTTGTCCCGCTTGAATGTCTCCTTTGCCATGGTCGTTCGGTCGTTGTGTTGTTCGTACTTTCTGTTCGGTCCTTGATTCTGCTGTACCGGCCGCCCTCTTTCGAGGGTTTCTTTGATGCTGCTTCGCTGATCGCTTCTGATGGAGCCTTTGACGGGAATTGAACCCGTGACCTCTTCCTTACCAAGGAAGTGCTCTACCCCTGAGCTACAAAGGCTGGTGCGATTCCTGTGGTGGAGCGGGAGACGAGATTCGAACCCGCGACATTCAGCTTGGAAGGCTGATGCTCTACCAGCTGAGCTACTCCCGCATATTTAGCCGGTCGTGGTCCGAATTCTTCGCATTCGCCGTTGCCTGGAAGCGGCTACGGCTGGCTCCGTGCGATGTGGTGGGGAGAACAGGATTCGAACCTGTGAAGTCGTGAGACAACAGATTTACAGTCTGCCCCCGTTGGCCACTTGGGTATCTCCCCTTTCGGCATCACGGAGCCAATGGACGGATTCGAACCCCCGACCTGCTGATTACAAATCAGCTGCTCTACCAGCTGAGCTACATTGGCCTGTACAACAAGGAAAAGAACGGTTTCCTCCTTTCATCGAGGCCAGTAGGCCCCGATTTGGGCGGGCAAATGTAGAAAAGAACCGCTCTCTCCCAAACGATTGCCACACTTTTGGCATAGGTCATGTGGACCGCTCCAATAACAGACCCGATACTCAGGCCTGTGCCCGCTCCTTGCCGCGCGTGATTTGGCTTCGTAAGGCCTCTGCGGCTTCAACCACGGCCTCCTCAAATGTTTTGCCATGGCGACGGGTGAACAAATCGTTCCCGGGAACTGCCAATTTCACCTCAACCACCTTGTTCTCATGGGATTCACCATCGCGCTCCAGACGGAGAAAGACCTCTGCGGCATGAATATCATCCGTGAATTGGGCCAGCTTCTCCAGTTTCTCTTGGATGAAGCCGATGAGCTTACGGTCGGCGTCGAAATGAATGGACTGGACATTGATCTTCATGGTCGGTGTCGTGTTTTAGGTTAGCCTCGCCGACCACCACGCGGATGGGCTTGGGCATGGGCATTCTTGAGTTTTTCAGCGGTATTGTGGGTGTAAACCTGTGTCGCGGCTAAACCCGCATGGCCCAGCAATTCCTTCACAGCGTTCAAATCGGCACCTCTATCAAGCATGTGGGTGGCGAATGTGTGCCGCAGCACGTGCGGGCTCCGCTTGCTCTGAGGGGTCACGCTCCCAAGGTAACGGCTCACAAGGCGCTGCACGGCCCGTCGCGAAAAAGGACGGCCAGCAGTATTCAGCACGAGCGGCTCATGCATCGCAATTCGTCCCGCTGCCATGCGCGCGGCCAAGCGTGCATGCAACCGAGCCACCATGTTCGGTGGAAGCGGAACAATGCGCTCCTTACTCCGTTTGCCCATGAGCCTGAGCGTACCCGCGCTCTCATCGAAGTCACTTGCTCGAAGTCCGATGAACTCCGCTAATCGCATGCCCGTGCAGTAGAGCAGGTCCACTACAAGCAGGTCTTCTTCCTTAAAGTCTGCGTCCTTCTCTGACCCGTGTTCGAAAAGGGCGGCCATCCGCCCGGCTTCAATGAACTCTGGCAGTCGCTTCGGCGTCTTCGGAGCATCAATCAAGGCTGTTGGGTCCAGGGTAGCCCCACCCGATTGCCGCGCGAACTTGAAAAAGCCGCGTACCGCGCTCAATCTGCGGTTCACCGTCCTTGGGCTATCACCTGTTTCAATCCGGCTCATGACCCAGTAACGCACCAAGTCTCCATCCGCTTGCTCAATGCCGCCAAGACCTTCTTGCTTGATGAATTCCGCGAATAGCCCAAGGTCAGCGCGATAAGCCGCTACGGTGTGCGAGCTTGCGCGTTTCTCAAGGGCCAGGTGTTCCAGGAACCGTTCCAGCAGCATGCCAACTCGCGCAAGGTAATGCCCTTGAATGGCGAAGGCGGGCAATCTCCTGGATTGCCCGCCTTCGCCCTATGTATCGAACAAGGACTATTCCTGCTCGGTCTGCATCTTCAACTTGTAGGTCGCCCGGATAACCTGCTTCCGTCGTGCGACGCTAGGCTTAGTGAAACTCTGACGCTTGCGCAATTGACGCATGGTCTGAGTACGCTCGAACTTCTTCTTGAACTTCTTGAGCGCCTTATCGATGCTCTCGCCTTCTTTAACCGGGATGATCAGCATGGTCCTGTACCCTTTTCGTTAGGGGCGGCAAATATAGGCTCGTACTTCATAGTCGCAAATCTGAAAACAGGCCGATGCATAATGACCTGTAAGGCCGGAAATCCAACGCTACTTCCAGCTCAACTCAGAAATCAGCTGTGAGCGCCACACACTATCCTTGGTCTTTCTCAGTTGTTAACCCGTCGCCCAACCATGCCTGCCCAACGCATCGATGAATTGCGCGCCCTTGTGGCAGGCACCGATCTCAGCTTGGCTACACGGCGGCTCATGGATCTCTGCGACGATTATGAGGCCCTGCATGAGCTTCGGCCTGCGGCCATGCAGTTGCGCGCCGAGTACAACCTGGACCGCGAAATGGGCGCCGGTGAATTGAGCGGTGGCTCGGCAGATCAATTGAAAGAAAGAGCACGCGGCATCGTCGAGGCCATAGCGGCGAGGGCGACTGCGCTGGTGGAGCAGGGCCATACACAGACACCCGCGACAGTTTATTGGTCCGAAGGCGTGGTGAAGCGTTACAGCAGCGGCGGCCACCGATTCCAACTCGGCCCGATCGATCTGGAATTGCGCACCGGCGAGATCACGGGTGTGGTGGGTGAGAACGGCAACGGCAAGACCACGCTCTTGCGGCAAGTGGCCGGACTGCTCAATCACGATGAAGGCGTGATCCACTGGCCCGTGGCACCTGCCGACCCTTATGAGCGGCGCGGCACCATCGCATGGATCCCGCAACGCAGCGCGCGCTGGTACGGAACGCTGCTGCAGAACCTGCGCTTCACGGCTGCCATACACGGCATCAACGGCGCCGCCAACGAGGACCGCGTGCAATACACCTTGCACCGGCTCGGCCTCACGCGCTTCGCCAATCTCACTTGGGCGCAACTGAGCAGCGGTTACAAGCTCCGCTTCGAGCTGGCGCGCATGGTGGTGTGGCGCCCGCGCATCCTGGTGCTCGATGAGCCCATCGCCAACCTCGACCTGCAAGCGCAGCAACTCTTCCTGCAAGACCTCAAGCACCTCGCGACCTCTGCGCGCGATCCGGTGAGCATCATCCTCAGCTCTCAGCAACTGCACGAGATCGAGGCCATCGCCGACCGCATCGTTTTCCTGAAGAACGGCAAGCCGGTGTACAGCGGCAGCACCGCTGGTTTCGACCAGGACCGCAGCAGCAACGTGTATGAACTGAAGGGCGCGCTCGACCGCCAACGATTGATCGCAGCGCTTGGCGCCGCCAACGTGCTCGCGCTCGACGATACCGGCATCGTGCTGCGCCTCACCACGCCGCGCGCGCTTGGTTCGCGCGAGTTGATGCGCGCCTTGGCCAACGCCGACATCGAGCTCAGCTATTTCCGCGACATCAGCACCAGCACGCGCAAGCTCTTCCACCAGGACACATGAGATTGCTGCGAAGACTCATACCCGCCTTCCTCTGGCAATGGGACCAGCGCCTGCTGCAGGATTGGCCGCGTATCTGGGCCACGCGCGTGCATCTACACCTGTGGTTCCTGCTGCTCTGCAATGTGGTGGCGTTGCTGCTCGGCCTGCTCATCAACGTGAGCCACCGCAAGTTCCCCGACCCGGAGGAGCTCTTCGCGTACATGCTGGTGCCCACGGTCGCGTACGCTGCGTTCTGGGTCTATCGCGTGGTGCGCTTCAATGCCGAGAAACGCTTCGGTGCGCGCAAGGCGTATAGCGAAGTAGGCGAGTTCGTGGTGCTATGGATCAGCGCGCTGTTGATCATGAGCATTCCCACCACGCTCTCACTAACAGTTAGCCTTCGCATTGCTGCGCTCACTCCGGATGAGGATTTCGTTGATGAGGTGGATCAACTCGGCGGGCAGCTGGGCTGGTTCTATCGTGGGGAATCCTACTACGACCCATACTACGACGACGACTACAGCGACTACGAGGACGAGAGCGTAATAGAAATCCAGGAGGCGCTTCGTACGGCACAGGCCGAAGTTGATGCCATTCACACGCAACGAATTGAACGGACTGCGCAAGGAGGGAACTCGCATAAGTTCTTCCGCAGCTTCAAAGAGTATCGGAAGCGACAATCAGGCGAAGACCCAGCGCACTATGGCCTGCACGACGAATACATGCGCTGGATCCATCGCGGGAATAATGCGCTGGATACGGACGACACTGTCCGCTACAACCCAGACACAGCAGCCCTCTATTTCGCCAAGGCCGATTCCATCGAGCACAAATTCCCGCTGCTGCTGGTGGAGTTCGACGATATCAGGCCGTGGTCCGAGAACTTGTCATTCAAAAGAGACAGCGTAATTGAGAATGAGTACCTAGAGCGATTCGAGCGCAATGAACCGATGGACCCTGATCACATCTCGCGCGCCTTAGCCATCGCGAGCAAGTACTCGCGGCATGTGCGGCTCATCCCCTCGGAGCGTGTAACACAGGAGTTCGAGAAACGAGAACTCAGCACGGCAAACTTGGAAGCCTGCGCGGCCCAGATCTCGCGCATCTCGAAGGCCAAAGACCTGCGCTACTTCTTCGTGAAGGAGAACAGCTATTTCGCCTTCATCACGATCTTCAGTTTCTGCCTGGTGTTGCTGCTCACCGCCTTCAAGCGCATCTACTGGCAGCCATTCCTTATTGCTATCGTCACGGCGGGCGTAGTGCCCATCGTCTTGCTCATCGCCGCGTTGATCCTGGAGCATGATGTGATTCCGATGAACGACGATGAGATCATGGTTTACGCGCACTGGTTCATCGCTGTGTTCCTTTTCGTGATGCTCTTCACGATTCTCCAACTGCGCGCCTATCGCACCAACCGCGCGGTTATGGTGCTGCTCGCCAACTCCGTGGTGCCCTTCTTCGTCCTCTTCACGATCATGATCCTTCACGAGGAGCACGACATCTTCGGGCAGGACGCCCTCAACAACACCATACAAGCGATCAGCGATTCGAACCAAGAGGATCCGCGCCTTCCTGCACTGAATGCTCAGGCCACCGCATTGCGGGAGATGATCGATAGCATCATGCTGGGCACGCTCTGGGGCGGCATCGCGCTGTATGTGCTGGTGCTGCACCCGCTGTTCACGCGGCTCTACGCAAGGCTGATGGCACTGCCGGAGCGGAACTAGACAACGCAACACCTAACAATCGCTCAGGATCCAACAGATCTGGAAACAACCTTACCGTGAGAGGGCGTCTTCAGGTCACGAGCATCTTCTCATGAAGAATTCCCTTCTGCTCACAACCATCCTCTCACTCCTCTTTGCAGCAAGGTCGGGTGGGGCATACGCCCAAAACCCCGGCAGTCTCGATTTATCCTTTGATCCTGGCTCGGGGGCGAACGGGGAGATTAAAGTAGCCGCCATACAGAGCGACGGACGAATCTTGATCGCGGGCGGATTTACCGCTTACAATGGAACACCAAGGTACCGCATTGCCCGTCTTAATTCCGATGGCAGCATAGATGGGACCTTTGTCCCCGGTTTAGGAGCAAACGGGGAGATACGGGTAGTTTCAGTCCAGAGCGACGGGAAGATTGTCATCGGTGGGCAGTTCTGGTCTTACAGTGGAACACCGCGCCACTGCATTGCCCGGCTGAATGAGGACGGTAGTTTGGACTTGACCTTCAATCCCGCGCCTGGGGTTGGTTCGTTAGGGTTTGGCGTTTTCGCGAGCGCAATCCAGATCGACGGTAAGATCCTGATCGGGGGATTCTTCGATATGGTCAACGGAATATCGAGGAATGGGATCGCCAGGCTGAATGCGGACGGTAGCTTGGACGAGACTTTCGATCCCGGTGTAGGAGTCGGTCCAGATGAGACGGAGGCAATGGTATCGTCAATGGCCATACAAAGCGATGGCAAGATCTGGATCGGAGGGAACTTCAGCACCTACAACGGAACACCAACCGCGGACTTAGTGCGCTTGAACGAAGATGGCAGCATGGACACGGCCATTGCCGATGGGGTGGCTTGGGAAGTTCGTGTGATTTCTATTCAGGACGACGGGGGTATTGTGATAGGCGGGCTGTTCACTAGCCGGATCCGCCGTTTGAATCCAAATGGAGAGTTGGACATGACCTTCGATCCTGGTTCAGGGTTCAGCGGGCCGACTTGGATCAACGTCTGGGCAATTGCCATTGAAGATGATGGGAGGATAGTCGTCGGGGGGGCTTTCTGGTCATACAACGGAACTCCTAGGAACAATATCGCTCGCTTGAATCCGGATGGTAGTTTGGACATGACCTTCGACCCAGGCTCGGGGGCAAACGATGCGGTCTATGTAAGCGCCATCCAGAGCGACGGCAGGATTATACTCGGGGGGCGGTTCACTTCATACAACGGAACAGCAAGGAACCACATCGCCCGCCTTAACTCCGAGGGCATTGTTGGCCAATATGATGTTGCTCAAAATGCATTTGCAATCTCCCCTAACCCAGCTTCCTTTTCCGTCACCATCAATCTGCCTGAGCAACCCAGCCGCGCCGAATTTATCCTTCGGAATGCGCAAGCACAGGTGGTACTACGAAGTACTTTGGCTTCAGGCCGCAATGAGGTTCCGCTGAGCGGTCTTGCGCCGGGCCTATACGCCGTGGAGGTCAGCACAGCCACAGGGCACCGGACCGAGCGGCTTGTTGTGCAGTAAGTCCTCTCCCTGATTCCGGATAGCCGCTCCCCCTGCAATCAATAGGGGTGCAACCTTTTGACAAGAGTCCGAGCCGCCACCTACCACCCCGCCTACCTTCGGCGCCTCATGAATTACCTCGATGGCCTGAACCCTGCGCAGCGCGCGGCGGTGGAGAGCACCGAAGGCCCCATGATGGTGATCGCCGGCGCGGGCAGCGGCAAGACGCGCGTGCTCACCGTGCGCATCGCGCACCTGATGGCGGCCAAGGGCGTAGATCCTTTCCGCATCCTCGCGCTCACCTTCACCAACAAGGCGGCGAAGGAGATGAAGGAGCGCATCGCCAAGATCCTCGGCGAAGGCAACACCGAAGCGCGCAACCTATGGATGGGCACCTTCCACAGCGTGTTCTCGCGGATCCTGCGCTTCGAGGCCGACAAGCTCGGCTACCCCAAGGACTTCACAATCTACGACACCGACGACAGCCGCAACGTGATCAAGGGCATCCTGAAGGAGTGGCAGCTCGATGACAAGCTCTACAAGCCGAATCAGGTGCATGCGCGCATCAGCATCGCGAAGAACAACCTCATCGGCCCCATGGAATACCTGGCCAACGGCGAACTGATGGCCGGTGATGCCGCCGTGGGACGCGAGAAGCTCGGCGAGATCTACAAGGCCTACGCGATGAAGTGCTTCCGCGCAGGCGCCATGGACTTCGATGACCTGCTGTACAACACCGCCCTGCTCTTCCGCGACCATCCGGACACGATGGTGAAGTACCAGAGCCGCTTCCAGTACATCCTCGTCGATGAGTACCAGGACACCAACCTGGTGCAGTACCAGATCGTGAAGACGCTGGCCGCGCGCCACGAGAACCTCACCGTGGTGGGCGACGACAGCCAGAGCATCTACGCCTTCCGCGGAGCGAACATCCAGAACATCCTCAACTTCCGCAGCGACTACGAGGACCACAAGCTCTTCAAGCTCGAGCAGAACTACCGCAGCACGAAGACCATCGTAGGCGCCGCCAATTCGCTCATCGAGAAGAACAAGGACCAGATCAAGAAGACCATCTGGACCGACAACAGCGAAGGCGAGAAGATCCGCGTGCATCGCTCGCTCAGCGACAACGAGGAAGGCGCCTTCGTGGCGCACAGCATCTTCGAGGCCAAGATGCAGAACCAGGTGCCGAACAAGGGCTTCGCCATCCTGTACCGCACCAACGCGCAGAGCCGCAGCATGGAGGAAGCGCTGCGCAAGCTCAACCTCCCCTATCGCATCTACGGCGGCCTCAGCTTCTACCAGCGCAAGGAGATCAAGGACCTCATCAGCTACTTCCGCCTGGTGTGCAATCCGCGCGACGAAGAAGCCTTCAAGCGCGTGATCAACTACCCCACGCGCGGCATCGGGCAAACCACCGTTGACAAGCTGCTGGTGGCATCGAGCGAACGGCAGATGGCGATCTGGGACGTGATCCTCAATCACCTGCAAGAGCTCGATGTGCATGGCGGCACGCGCAAGGCCATCGCCGATTTCGTGCTGATGATCCAAGCGTTCCAATCGCAGATGGCCACGCACAGCGCAGCGGTGCTCGGCGAGGAGATCGCGCGGCGCACGGGCATCCTGAAAGAGCTCTTCGCCGACAAGACGCCCGAAGGCGTGAGCCGCTACGAGAACATCATGGAGCTGATCGCCGGCATGAAGGAGTTCAGCGAGGCGCAGGAAGGCACCGATGTGCCGCGCACGCTCAGCGATTTCCTCATCGATGTGGCGCTGCTCACCGACGCCGATAACACTGATCCCAACGACAACGACCGCGTGAGCCTGATGACCATCCACAGCGCGAAGGGACTCGAGTTCTCGTACGTGCATGTGGTAGGGCTCGAAGAAGAACTCTTCCCGAACATGATGAGCGTGCAGAGCCGCGCCGATCTGGAAGAAGAACGTCGCCTGTTCTATGTGGCCATCACGCGCGCCGAGAAGCGCTGCACGCTGAGCTACGCCATGAGCCGCTACAAGTGGGGCAACCTCACCGCCAGCGAGCCCAGCCGTTTCATCGACGAGATCGATCCGAAGTACCTAGAGATGCCGAAGCAGGCCGAACGCCCTTCGCTCTTCGGAGGCTTTGATCGCAACACACCACCTTGGGCACGCAAGTCTGCAACGAGCGACCGAAGCAGCGACGAGCATTCATCGAAACCGGTGTACGGTCGAGAGCGCAGCGCGCCCGGCATCGCGAAGGCAGCACCGTATGCCAAGCCGACACCTGCAACGCGCACTCCCGCGTCCACCGAACCCGAGCGCAAGAACCTCAAGCGCATCAGCGCGAGCGGAACTCCCTTGCAAGCAACCAGCACCTTGGGCACCATGGCTTCCGAGATCGCTGAAGGCCAGACCGTGGAGCACGAGCGCTTCGGCAAGGGCAAGGTGCTGAAGGTGGAAGGCAACGCGCCCGACCTGAAGGCCACGGTCTTCTTCCCCAGCGCAGGGCAGAAGCAACTGCTGCTGAGGTTCGCGAAGCTGACGGTGGTGGAGGGGTAAGTGCCCCCTTCCCTACTTTCGTCCGCGCGCCGAGCAGCGCTGCAGCCTCCGATCCGCTGAGGCCAACCTGATCACTACCGCGATGAATTCTGTGACCTTCGACTACAATACCCAGCGCCCGCGCCTGATCATCCCCGAGTATGGCCGCAACGTGCAGCGCATGGTGGAGATGTGCATGGAGATGGAGGACCGTGAGCGCCGCACGCGTTCGGCCAAGGCCATCATCCAAGTGATCGCGCGCCTGAATCCGCAGCTGCGCAACAGCGACAACTTTGAGCGCACGCTCTGGGACCACCTGCACATCATGAGCGAGTTCAAGCTCGATGTGGACGCGCCCTTCCCGAAGCCCACGCCCGAGAGCCTGGAGAGCAAACCCGAGCGCGTGGCCTATCCGCAAGGCGACATCAAGAACGGCCACTACGGCAAACTGGTGGAGCGCATGATCGCGCAATGCGCTGCGATGGAAGCCGGTGAGAAGCGTGATGCCTATTCGCTGCTGATCGCCAACCTGATGAAGCGCCAGTTCCTTGCGTGGAACCGCGACACTGTGCCCGATGGCTTGATCCTGAAGGACCTTGCTGAGATGAGCGGCGGCAAGGTGCGCCTGGCAGCCGACACCCAACTAGCCAGCACCGAAGCCTTGCTGAGCACCCAGCGCAACGGCCCGCGCAGCGAGGTCGATCCGCGCAAAGCGCGCTACGCCAACCAAGAAGGCGGCGGTGGCGGCGGCAAGAAGCGGCACCGCAAGCGGAAGAAGAATCGGTACTAGGCTCTGGAGGTTGGGGGTTGATTCGGGTTGGGGGTCGAGCGATTCCGACAACCGGCAACCTGTGGGTGAGACCCAGCACGGTCACTGCAACATTCAACCCTCAACGGAAAGGCGCGGCCCAGTGCGTTAGCGCCAACCCGCAATCTAACCGCATCGAAACACAGCCGGTGTTAGCACCCTGATGCCACCGCATGAGCTGCGCACTGCGTTATTGCTTCGCGCCAACGCGAACACCATGCACAGTTTCCGAATCGAGGGCGGCCGCAGGCTGAAGGGTGAATTGGTCCCGCAAGGAGCCAAGAACGAGGCGCTGCAGATCCTCTGCGCCGTGCTGCTCACCAGCGAGCCAGTCACCATCCACAACATACCCGACATCGTGGATGTGAACAAGCTCATCGACCTGCTGAAGGCGATGGGTGTAGCGGTTGAGAAGCTGGGCCCCGGCAGCTACCGCTTCAAGGCGAAAGAGGTGAACCTCGAGTTCTTCCTCGACCCGGAGTACAAGCGCATGGGCAGCAGCCTGCGCGGCAGCGTGATGGTGTGCGGTCCGGCGCTCGCGCGTTTCGGTCGCGGCTACATCCCCAGCCCCGGTGGTGATAAGATCGGCCGCCGCCGCATGGACACGCACTTCACCGGCTTCGAGCGATTGGGCGCCACCATCAAGTACGACGAGGCCGATGGATTCTATCGTGCCGAAGCCAAGCAACTGAAAGGCTGCTACATGCTCCTCGACGAGGCCAGCGTGACCGGCACCGCCAACATCATCATGGCCGCCGTGCTCGCCGAAGGGCGCACCACCATCTTCAATGCGGCATGCGAACCCTACCTGCAGCAGCTCTGCAACATGCTCGTGCGCATGGGCGCGCGCATCAGCGGCATAGGCAGCAACTTGGTGCACATCGATGGCGTGAAGGAACTCGGCGGCACCGAGCACACCATGCTGCCCGACATGATCGAGATCGGCTCCTTCATAGGCCTCGCCGCGATGACACGCAGCGAGATCACGATCAAGAATGTCGGCTACGAGCACCTCGGCGTAATACCGAATGTGTTCCGCACGCTCGGCATCACCGTGGAACGGCGCGGCGACGATATCCATGTGCCCACCCGCGAACACTACGAGATCGAGCCCTTCCTCGACGGCAGCAACCGCATCATCAGCGACCATCCATGGCCCGGCTTCACGCCCGACCTGTTGAGCATCGTGCTCGTAACCGCCACGCAAGCCCGGGGGCATGTGCTCATTCATCAAAAGATGTTCGAGAGCCGCCTGTTCTTCACCGATAAGCTCATCGAGATGGGCGCCCAGATCACGCTCTGCGATCCGCACCGCGCCCTGGTCATCGGCAAGGACTTCGACAAGCCTTTGCGCGCCATCCGCATGACCAGCCCCGACATCCGCGCGGGTGTCTCATTGCTCATTGCCGCCCTCAGCGCCGACGGCACCAGCACCATCGATAACATCGAGCAGATCCGCCGCGGCTACCAGGACATCGAGGGCCGTTTGAATGCGATCGGGGCGAAAATCGAGGTGGTGTGAGGGCAGTAGGCAGTAGGCAGTAGGCAGTTTCGTTACTTGAAAGATCACCTGCAAAACGGCGAGGATCCAACTGCCTACTGCCAACTACCTGCTTGAGCCTGCACTGGCCTTCCCACCCGGCACGATCTTGGCTGAGCGGTGCGGCTTCCACCCACCTACTTTCGCCCCATGAATCTCCGCTCCCTCATGTCGAAGACCCAGATCCTCTCCATCGCCGCTGTGGTCCTGCTGGCCGTTTACGGCTTCACCTCGCGCAGCACTTCTGGCGATCAGCAGCCCAAAGCCAAAGTGGGCACCGCCATTGGCGACAAAGCCCCCGAGCTCGCCTTCTACAACCCCGACAGCACCAAGGTGCTGAAGCTCTCCGAGCTGAAAGGCAAATTCGTGCTCATCGACTTCTGGGCCAGCTGGTGCCGCCCCTGCCGCATGGAGAACCCCAACGTGGTGGCGGCCTATCAGAAATACAGCAAAGCCAAATTCAAAACAGCCAAAGGCTTCGAGGTGTACAGCGTGAGCCTCGATCGCAGCCGCGAACAATGGAAGCAGGCCATCGCCCAAGACAACCTCATCTGGAGGTACCACGTGAGCGATTTGAAGTTCTGGCAATCCGCAGGCTCGCAGCTTTACGGCGTCAGCTCAATTCCCATGAGCTTCTTGGTTGACCCCAACGGCATCATCATCGCCAAGAACCTGCGCGGCATGGCGCTGCACCAAGAATTGGATAAGCATGTGAAGAGCCTCTGATTCCTTACCGCCCCCAATTCGAAGGGCTTCCCAACCGGAGGCCCTTCTTCATTCCCGGCAGCCCTGCCAAAAAGTCCCCGACATTCGCGCCCCCGTCAGGCAAAAGGCCACTGGCACCGTGCTTGACCACCCCGCGATGATCTTCAAAAGCGACGAAAGACCATGACCGAGCGACCCGATGTCAGCCCGGCCGAAGCAGCTGCTGACAAGGCTGCCGAACAGGCCCTATCCATGAATGCGAGCGAACAGCAAGCGAAAGACCCGCTCTCCATCGCCAGCGAAGCAGCCGCCGAACACGTGATGCACGACGCCGATGACGATGGCCGCGAGGATATCGCCGAGCTGAGCGGCCAACTCGCCGCCGCCAAGGCCGATGCCGCCGACCTCAAGGACAAGTGGCTGCGCCTGAATGCCGAGTTCGACAACTTCCGCAAGCGCACCGCGAAGGAGCGATTGGAGCTCATGCAGTTCGCCGGCGAGAACGCGATCAAGAACCTGCTGCCTGTGCTCGACGACATGGAGCGCGCCATCGGCAACAACGCGAAGACCGAAGACATCAACGTGGTGCGCGAGGGCTTCCACCTGATCCAGAGCAAACTGCTGCACATCATGGGCAGCCAGGGCGTGAAACCCATGACCGATGTGAAAGGTCAGCCTTTCGACACCGATAAGCACGAAGCCATAACCAAGGCACCCGCCCCCAGCGCCGACCTGAAAGGCAAGGTGATCGACGTGGTGGAGAACGGCTACACGCTGCACGACAAGGTGGTGCGCTACGCCAAGGTCGTTGTCGGCGAATGATTCATTCAGTATGCACCCACGCATTTATACCAATACGATGGCAGCGTCGACCCTCCGGGTCGGCACGACGACACCATTGACGGCATGAGCAAGCGCGACCCATACGAGGTGCTGGGCGTCGAGCGCGGCGCCAGCGCCGACGACATCAAGAAGGCCTACCGCAAGCTGGCCATCAAGTTCCACCCGGACAAGAATCCCGGTGACAAGGCCGCAGAGGAGAAGTTCAAGGAGGCTGCATCGGCCTACGAGATCCTGAGCGACGCCGAGAAGAAGGCCAAGTACGACCGCTTCGGGCATGCCGGTCCGCAAATGGGAGGTGGTGGCGGCTTCCGTGGCGGCAGCATGAACATGGAGGACATCTTCTCCCAGTTCGGCGACATCTTCGGCGATGCCTTCGGCGGCGGCGCGTTCGGCGGATTCGGTGGTGGCGGGCATCGCGGGCGCACCATCAAGGGCAGCAACCTGCGCGTGCGCATCAAGCTCACGCTCGAAGAGATCGCCCACGGCGCCGAGAAGAAGATCAAGGTGACCAAGCTCGTGCGCGGCAAGGGCAGCGAATACGGCAACTGCCACACCTGCGGCGGCTCCGGGCAAGTTCGCCGCGTGCAGAGCACCTTCATCGGCCAGATGCAGACCGTGAGCACCTGCCCCGCGTGCGGCGGCATCGGGCAGACCGTGAGCAAACGCGCGCCCGGCAGCGATGAGCATGGCCTGGTGCGCGAGGAAGTGGTGGTGCCGATCAAGATTCCCGCAGGTGTTGAAGAAGGCATGCAACTCAACATCAGCGGCATGGGCAACGATGCCCCCGCTGGCGGTGTTCCCGGCGACCTGCTCGTGGTGATCGAGGAAGAGCAGCACGCCGAGCTGAAGCGTGATGGCATGCACCTGCACTACGAAGCATTCATCAGCATGGTGGACGCCGCTCTAGGCGCCAGCATCGAAGTTCCTTTGGTGGACGGCAAGGCAAAAGTGAAGATCGAGCCGGGCACGCAGAGCAACCACATGCTTCGACTCAAAGGCAAAGGCCTGCCCAGCGTTCAGCATCACGGTCAAGGCGACCTGCTAGTGCATGTAGCTGTGTGGACACCCACGAACCTGAGCAAGGATGAGAAAGCCGCGCTGGAGAAGCTGCGCGACAGCCCTGGCTTCAGCCCGAAGCCCGCCGCGAGCGACAAGGGTTTCTTCGGCCGCGTGAAGGAGATGTTCGGGCATTAAGCAGCGCGGCTAGCTTAGCCGCATGCGTTCAACACTCGCCGCGGCTTTTTTACTATTCACCCACTCGCTGTTCGCGCAAGATGCGATTGGTAATAAAGAGGAAGGCACCCCGCTCGACATCGACTCGCTCATCGCCAGCTTCCAATGGGAGACCGGCAGCATCGGGCTGTCCGAAGGCGTCATCACGCTCGATGTCCCACCAACACACAAGTTCCTCGAGTCGGAACAGGCCTATCACTTGCTCGTTGATGTCTGGGAGAATCCACCGGGGATAACGGACGCGCTCCTCGGCGTTGTGTTACAAGCTGAGGCCGACCCCTACAGCGATTCACCTCCCTACGTTGTGTACTACGAAGAGAGCGGCTATGTGCACGATCGCGATGCCGACGCAATCGACTACGACTCCAAGCTGCGCGAGATGATCAGCGAGGACAGCCTCTCCAACATCCAACGGCAGGAGCTCGGATACGGCAGTTTGCAGCTCATCGGCTGGGCATCGCCACCGTTTTACGATCGGCCGCGCAAAGCACTGCACTGGGCAAATGAGATGGTTAGCGACGACAGTGAGCGCAACGTGCTCAACTACAACATCCGCATCCTGGGGCGCCATGGCGTGGTCGTCATCAATGCGCTTGGCAGCATGGACCAACTCAGCAATGTGAAAGCGGAATTGCCCTTGGTGCTGAACATGGCCACTTTCAATGAAGGCTACCGGCATGAGGACTACGACCCTAGCATCGATGGTGACTCGCGCCGCGGGTTGGCCAGCCTCATCGACGGGAAGGAAGAGGTGGTGAAGGATACGATCAAGCGTTTCCTGGTGATCGGTGTCGGCGCGTTCTTAGGATTACTGATCACATTCATCACGCTCTGATACTTATTCGTGCGCAAGCGCTGAGCGTGATGAGTTCATTCGTGATCACCGGCCAGCTTGTCCGCATCGAAGAGCGGCGCATTACAGGAGCGCGCGTCACAGTCGTCGATGGGCGCATCGCAAACATCGAGGAATGCACCGATGCGGATCCAGGTCATCTCCTCCCCGGCTTCATCGATGCCCATGTGCATGTGGAGAGCTCGATGCTGGTGCCGAGCGAATTCGCGCGCCTGGCCGTGCTGCATGGCACCGTGGCGACCATCAGCGATCCGCATGAGATCGCCAACGTGCTCGGCGTCGAAGGCGTTGATTTCATGATCGCCAACGGGCAACGCGTCCCCTTCAACTTCTTCTTCGGCGCGCCGAGCTGTGTGCCCGCCGCCCAGTTCGAGACCGCAGGCGCGCGCATCGGCAGCGATGCGGTGGGCCGATTGATGGAGCGGCCCGAAGTGCTCTACCTCAGCGAGGTGATGGACTTCCCCAGCGTGCTGAACGGCGATGCGGAGATGATGCGCAAGCTCAATCACGCCAAGCGCATGGGCAAACCAATCGATGGACACGCACCCGGCCTGCATGGGGACATGGCAAAGTGCTACATCGCCAACGGCATCAGCACCGATCACGAGTGCTTCACGGCGGAGGAAGCGCGATTCAAGCTGGAGCACGGCATGATCGTGCAGGTGCGCGAAGGCAGCGCAGCGAAGAACTTCGAGGCGCTCATCGACCTGCTGCACGATTGGAGCAATCGCATGATGCTCTGCAGCGACGACAAGCATCCTGATGGTTTGGTTGAAGGCCACATCAACCTGCTCTGCGCAAGAGCCGTTGCGCGCGGGATCGATGTGTTCAAGGTGCTGCAGGCCGCGTGCATCAACCCCATCGCGCACTACAGGTTGCCAGTGGGCCAACTGCGCGTGGGCGATCCTGCCGACTTCATCGTGGTCGATGATCTGAAGGACTTCCGCGTGCGCAAGAACTTCATCAAAGGACAGCTCGTGGCCGAGGATGGGCATTCACTGATCGAGCGTGTGCCGGTTGAAGCGCCGAACAATTTCAGCTGCTCACCAAAGAAGATAGATGACTTCTTCATTCCTGCGCGAACTGAGGACCTACTGTGCATCGAGGCGCTCGGCGGGCAGCTGATCACGCGCAAGAAGTGGATGCCACCAACAATAGAAGCCGAAGCGTGCGTTGCTGATCCGTCGAAGGACTTGCTGAAGATCGCCGTGGTGAATCGGTATCACGATGCGCCACCAGCAGTGGCCTGGATCACCGGAACGGGCCTGCAACGCGGCGCCATCGCCGGTAGCGTGGCGCACGACAGCCACAACATCGTTGCCATCGGCACCAACGACAAGGACCTCTGCAACGCCATCAATCTGGTGATCGAGCACAAGGGCGGCATCAGCTTAGTCGATGGCGCGCACCACCGCGTGCTGCCATTGCCTGTGGCCGGAATCATGAGCGATGCCGATGCATACACCGTTGCCGATGCCTATTCAACCATGGACCGCGAGGCAAAAGCGCTCGGATCGACGCTGGGCGCGCCGTACATGACGCTCTCCTTCATGGCGCTGCTGGTGATCCCGCACCTCAAGCTCAGCGACAAGGGCCTGTTCGACGGCGACGCGTTCCGGCTCATCCCATCATGACGGGCTACATTCGACACGTGCGTCTTCTACTTGGCTTGATCATCATTCTGGCATGCGCTTGCGCCACGGAAAGACATGCCGGCCGGGTGCGCGATAGCGGACCGAAGCCAGAGCCGACCGTCCGCATCCATGAAATGCCCGAAAAGGAAATCAACGCGGTTCAGTCGGAGGGCGAAGAGGCTCCGGTCGACGCGCTTTCCACATCGAACGAGGCTTCTTTGAGCATCGCCTTGCCATTGACCGAGCGAGGAACGAACCGCGCGCGCCAGGCTTCGCAGCTGATAAGGGATGAGGAGCACACAGCCGCTCAGGAGCAAGAGAACCTGATGCCCAAGAAGAAGTGGAACCGGCTGGCGATACCGGCCTTCGTCGCGGCTGCGGGCACGGTGTATCTCGGCCTCTCGTCCGTGAGTGCCTTCGCTGTTATCGGAGCCATCCTGGTCACCCTCGCTTTGGCAGGCATCTCCTTGAAGCGCATTCGCACCCACGAGCAAGCAGGCAAGGGATTCGCCTTCGCGGCGCTGATGATCGGCGTGATCGCCACGCTGCTAACCGCGCTCACAATCGCCTATTATGGCGTGGAGTAGGTTGCACGCAGGATGGCGCTCGCCTTATTCCGCAAGAGATCCGGCGATTCGCCGCGTGCCCGCATGGCTTGAAGCGACCTTGCACCAGCGCTCTTTGAGAGCTTGTGACCCTCGGCATCGGTCACGAGCGCATGATGCACGAATCGCGCCTCACTGAACTGCAAGAAGCCGAGGCGCTCGGCGAGATACAACTGGCAGGTGGTGGAGGGCAAAAGGTCGTTGCCGCGAACGATCACATCGATACCATGCTCCGCATCATCCACTACGGAAGCGATCTGGTAGGCTGGTCGACCGCCAAGTTCGCCGCGTTGGCGCAGCACCGGGTCGGGCATCAGTTGGGCAGGCTGAAGCAAGGTGATGGAACCATTCAAACCGTGCATGCGCACCACCGCATCGGATGGAAGATGCAGGCGCCAGCTCGCGCTCGGTTCATGGAAAGGGATCGCCTTGCCCCGGCACGCGCATTTGGACATGCCCGAGCGCGAGCACGTGCAGGCATATAGGTCGCCTTGCTCCTTCAAGAGCTCGACCATCTCCATGTACCGAGGCATGCGTGCCGTCTGCTTATAAGCCCGCTCTTGCTCGCGCGCATCGTGTGGTCCATCCTGCCAGGAAATGCCGAGCCATTCAAGCGAATCGAAGATGTCGTCCACATATTCAGGCCGCATCCGATCCGCGTCCAGGTCATCAATGCGCAGGCGCAGCCGGGCGCAGAGATGCTTGGCCAACTCGGCCGTGAGCAGGAAGTTGATGGCATTCCCCGCATGCAAGAAACCGCTGGGGGTTGGCGCGATGCGCGTGCGATGCTCTGCCATGCGGCAAACCTAGCAGCCGGGCATCGCCAAGTCTTTTGCCCAGGATGAGAGGTCGGCTTCGTTTTCTACATTCGCGCCCGCCATTTTCGGGACCCCCTCGAAGGCGCTGAACGACAACGACATAACGACAACCGAAGAGACCATGGGAATTGAACTGATGTACACCATCCCCGTAATGGGATTGGTGGGCCTGGTAGTAATGGTGGCCAAGGCCATGTGGGTGAACAAGCAAGATGCTGGCGATGCCAATATGAAAGAGCTCGCGGGCTACATCGCCCGTGGTGCCAGCGCCTTCCTGAAAGCCGAATGGAAAGTGCTGGGCGTGTTCGCCGCTATCGCTGCGGTGCTGCTCGCTTGGAGCGCTGAGCTTGAGGCCGTTGCCGCGCACACCGATTGGGTGATCGCCATCGCCTTCCTCATCGGCGCCTTCTTCAGTGCCTTCGCCGGATGGATTGGCATGAGCATCGCGACCAAGGCCAACGTGCGCACCACGCAAGCGGCACGGACCAGCTTGGCCAAGGCCTCAAAGTGAGCTTCAACGGAGGAACCGTGATGGGTCTCGGCGTGGCCGGTCTCGCAGTGGTCGGTCTTAGCACGCTCTTCATCCTTTTCCTCCGCATGTACGTGGGCGACATCGCCGCAGGCACCGCCGAATGGAACGACGCCATGATGCAATGCCTCGAAGTGCTCGCTGGCTTCAGCCTCGGAGCTGAGAGCATCGCGCTCTTCGCTCGTGTGGGCGGCGGCATCTACACCAAGGCTGCCGACGTGGGCGCCGACCTCGTTGGCAAGGTTGAAGCGGGCATCCCTGAGGATGATGCGCGCAACCCCGCCACCATCGCCGATAACGTGGGCGACAACGTAGGTGACGTGGCTGGCATGGGCGCCGATCTCTTCGGCAGTTACGTGGCCACCATGCTCGCCACCATGGTGCTCGGCCGCGAGGTGGTGAGCGCCGACAACTTCGGCGGCATGGCCCCCATCCTGCTTCCGATGGTGATCGCCGGCCTCGGCGTGCTCTTCAGCATCGTGGGCACCTTCTTCGTGCGCATCAACAAGGACAGCGATAGCGTGATGGCCGCGCTGAACAAAGGCAACTGGGGCGCCATGATCCTGGTGGCCATCGTGAGCTACCCGCTCGTGCAATGGATGCTTCCCGAGACGATGGAGTTCGTTCGTGGCGGCGTTTCCACAGTAATCACCAGCATGAATGTGTTCTGGGCCATCATGCTCGGCCTCGTGGTGGGTACGCTCATGAGCATGGTCACTGAGTACTACACCAGCATGGGCAAGCGCCCAGTGCTGAGCATCGTGCGCAAGAGCGGCACGGGCCACGGCACCAACGTGATCGGCGGTCTGGCCATGGGCATGGAGAGCACCGTGCTCCCGATCCTCCTGCTCGCTGCCGGCATCTGGGGATCATTCGAGCTCGCTGGCATGTACGGTGTGGCGATCGCTGCCGCAGGCATGATGGCCACCACCGCCATGCAGCTCGCCATCGATGCCTTCGGTCCTATTGCCGACAACGCCGGTGGCATTGCTGAAATGAGCGGTCTGCCGAAAGAAGTGCGTGAGCGCACCGACAACCTCGACGCTGTGGGCAACACCACCGCTGCAACGGGCAAAGGCTTCGCGATCGCTTCCGCAGCACTTACCGCGCTTGCGCTCTTCGCAGCTTACGTTGGCATGTCGGGCATCAGCGGCATCGACATCTACAAGGCCGACGTGCTGGCCATGCTCTTCGTTGGCGGCATGATCCCTTCTTCTTCAGCAGCCTCGCCATCAGCGCCGTGGGCAAAGCCGCCATGGACATGGTGAAAGAAGTGCGCCGCCAGTTCCGCGAGATCCCTGGCATCATGGAAGGCAAGGCCAAGCCCGAGTACGAGAAGTGCGTAGCGATCAGCACGCAGGCTTCGATCCGCGAGATGATCGCGCCCGGCGCACTTGCATTGATCGCACCAATCCTCGTTGGTTTCCTCGTTGGCCCTGAAGCGCTGGGCGGCCTGCTCGCCGGCATCACGGTGAGCGGCGTGCTCATGGGCATGTTCCAGAACAACGCCGGTGGCGCATGGGACAATGCGAAGAAAAGCTTCGAGAAGGGCGTGGACATCGACGGCACGATGTACTACAAGCACAAGAGCGATAAGCCTTCGCCTCCCCACCAAGCAGCTGTTACAGGTGACACTGTGGGCGACCCCTTCAAGGACACTTCAGGTCCTTCGATGAACATCCTGATCAAGCTCACAAGCATCGTGGCGCTGATCATCGCGCCGCACATCAATGAAGGAAACCATGGTGATGCTCGTGCGACGGACATGAACGCCGCGGCCATGCACTCCGATCACGATGCGGATGCGAATGCTGGCAACGTTACCGATGGCGGCAATGGCAATGGCACCAGCGCCGATGATGCCGCCAATCGCGATGGCATCGACCGTTTGGAGACCCGCGCCACCGATTACAGCACCAAGCTGATCACGGGTTACGAGGTGAAGGGCGCAACGGGCGGCATGGAGAATGACCTGATGACCTTCATCATGCGCGCGATACCCGCCGATAAGACCACGTGGATCGGCTTCAATGAAGTTAAATACGCCGGCACAGCGCTCACTGCCTCATCTGATGCGCAAGTGAACAATACCGCCGAGATCCTCAAGGCGTTCAAGACACTGAAGCTCGAAGTGGGTGCCACTGGCGACAACGCGCAAGCCAAAGCCGATGCGCTACGCAACGCGATCATCGCCAAGGGCATCGATGCTGATCGCATCAGTGCCACCGGCTATGCTGCCGATGCGCCATTCGCTACGAAGTCGCTCTACCTCGACCGCCCGGCCACACAAGGCCCAGCGCTGCGCGTGAGCGATCGCTGATCGCGAGTTGCTCCCACGAAGAAGCCCCGCCGATGAGCGGGGCTTCTTCGTTCGTTGATGCTCGTATCAGCGCTTCTTCGCCACGGCCTTTGCCGGCGCCTTGGTGGGCAGCGGCTTCAGCACGCCCTTCTTCAAGGGCGCCAGGATCTTTTCTGCCGTCTTCGCGACTGGCTTGGCACCCGTGATTGATTTGGCCACAGTCGCGGGCTTCTCCATCGGGAAGAGGCCATGGATCTCAGCATCGATGCGGTTGATGATCCGGCCCAGATCCTCGGGGTTCGTGTGGAAGGCATTGTCCTCCACATCGATCACGAGCAACTTGCCCTTGTCATACTTCTCGATCCACGCATCGTAGCGCTCATTCAGGCGCTTGAGGTAATCGATGCTGATGCTGGCCTCGTAGTCGCGGCCACGCTCGGCGATCTGCTTCACAAGCTTCTCAACAGGTGCTTGCAGGAAGATCAGCAGATCGGGCGGCTGAATGGCGCTCTCCATGTTGAGGAAAAGTCGGTGGTAGTTCTCGAAATCGCGCGTGGTCATCAGGCCCATCGCGTGCAGGTTGGGAGCGAAGATGTAGGCATCCTCGTAGATGGTGCGGTCCTGGATCACGCCACGTCCGCTGCGACGGATCTCCAAGAGCTGCTCGAAGCGCGAGTTGAGGAAGAAGATCTGCAGGTTGAAGCTCCAGCGCTGCATGTCCTTATAGAAGTCGAACAGGTATGGGTTGTTATCAACCGCTTCCTGGAGCTGCTCCCATTTGTAATGCTTGGCGAGCAGCTGCGTGAGCGTGGTCTTGCCGGAGCCGATGTTGCCTGCGATCGCGATATGCATCTGTACCGAGTGAGGTTGAGGGTTTCTGCGTTGCTGATCGATTCGTGCCGATCATCAATGGCAGGCGAAGATACCGGGGCACCCCAACCGGCGCGAGGTTGTGGAAAACTCGTGTTTCAGCGCTCTGCCTGCACGAATGCGGCAATCCGGTCATCGAGCAGGAGGTAGTACACGCCGCCTTCCACGCGAAGCTCCTTTGCTTGCGCGGCCCAAGGCCCAAGCGAATCGATCCGTTCAACCCGGAATGAACGGAGCTCGTAACGTCCAACGCCGAAGGTGTTGAGGTATGATATGGCGCCGCCACGCACCTCGAAGGATATTGCGCCTGTGATGGGGATGGTGCGCATGTACGTGCCGAAGAGATCGAACTGGAGTATGCCGCGCTTGGGGTCGTTCACATATAGGCGGCCATCGTGCTCTTCCATGGCAATCGGCTCCGGTGCGAAGCCGAGCAATTGATCCAAGCGGCCGGTATTGGTGAGCTGGCGCAACTGCGCATCGAGACGGATGAGCGCCATGTCGCGCTGATCATAAAGCCAGAAGCCGTTCTGCACGCTCATGCAGGCCAGCACGGCCTGCGAAAATCCGTTCGATGGCAGTTGATCACGCTGCCCTGCACGGCGAGTGTGTTATCGAGCACGGCCAATTGCCCTTGCTCGCGCGCATGCACCATCGGCTTCAGCGAGTAGAAGGCATCGATGCCGGTGATCCGGCCGAGGGTCTTCACGCTGTTGCGCAGCCAGCTCCTGCCTTTCGCATCGTACAGCACGAGCTCATCGCCGCTGAGCGCGTACACGTTGCCAATCTCGTCGGTGGTGAATGAATCGAAGCGCCCGGGAATAGAGAAACGCTCGGTGAAAAGCTGCGCCTGCGCGACAAGCGTGCAGCTGAGCAAGGCGATGCTGAGGAAATGGGCGATCATGCCGGCACGGGTGCGAGGATGGATTCGATGAGCGCGCGGTCATTGCAGAGGCGGGGCACCTTGTTCTGCCCGCCGAGCTTGCCGCGTTCACGCATCCACGCATGGAACGTGCCGTTATCCATCGCATGCACCACGGGCATCCGCAGCGCCATGTCGCCGCGCCGCTTGGCATCGTAATCCGAATTGATGGCCCGCATGGCCTTGTCCAGCACCTCCGTGAAACGACCCAGATCATCGGGCGCGCGCTCGAACTCGATGGCCCATTCGTGACCGCCGCGCGCATCGTCGTCCATATAGATAGGCGCGGCCGTGTAGTCGCTCACGACAGCGCCCGTTGCAGCGCACGCCGCTTCGATGCCACGATCGGCGTTATCAACGATTAACTCCTCGCCGAAGGCATTGATGAAGCTCTTCGTGCGACCGCTCACCTGTATCCGGTACGGCCTAACGCTGGTGAAACGCACGGTATCGCCCGGCATGTAGCGCCAGAGCCCGCCGTTGGTGCTGATCACAAGCGCGTAGCTCACATCGGGCTCCACCTCGCTCAAGAGCAAGGTGCGCGGGTTCGACGAGCCGAGTTCCTCGAGCGGCATGAACTCGTAGAAGATGCCATAATCGAGCATGAGCAGCATATCGTTGGCGCCACGCCGGTCCTGCACGCCGAATGATCCCTCGCTGGCGTTGTAGGTCTCCAGGTAATTCATCTGCGCCGAGGGGATCAGCTCCTGGTATTGCTCGCGGTAGGGCCTGAAGCTGACACCGCCGTGCATGAAGAGCTCGAGGTTGGGCCACACCTGCATGATGTCGCGTTTGCCGGTGAGTTCCAGGATCCGGCGCAGCAGCACCAGTGTCCATGAAGGAACGCCTGCGATGCAGCGCACATCCTCGCGCATCGTCTCGCGCGCCATGCGCTCGCTCTTCTCCTCCCAATTCTCCATCAGCGCGGTCTCGATCACCGGGGTGCGCTTCACTTCGACCCAAACCGGCAGGTTGCGGATGATGATCGCGCTCAGATCGCCGCTGTACGCATCGCTGCGCAATTGCTCAATGGTGCTGCTGCCGCCCACCACGAGGCTCATGCCCTGGTACAGTTTGCTATCGGGCCGCTGCTGGTAGTGAAGGGCGATCAGGTCCTTGCCGCCCTTGTAGTGGCAATCCTCCAAAGCCTCGCGGCTGACAGGGATGTACTTGCTGCGGTCGCTGGTGGTGCCGCTGCTCTTGGCGAACCATTTCACATCGGTGGGCCAGAGCAGGTTCTGCTCGCCCTTGCGCAGGCGCGCCACGTAGGGCTTCACATCCTCATAGTCCTGGATGGGCACGCGACGGCGGAACTCATCGATGCTGCCGATGGAAGCATAGTCGTGCTGGCGCCCCCATTCGGTGTAGCGCGCCATGCGCACCAGCGAGTGGAACACCTCGAGCTGCGCGAGGTGCGGATGATCGCGGAACAGCTCGATCTGCTGAAGCCGCTTCTTGATGAGGTAGCCGAATAGTGCGTTGAAGGGCATGGGGGGAGGCGCCTATCTTCCGCCGAAATGTAATTGCCGCGTGAATACCTCCGAAGGACAGCCCTTGTTGAAGATGCGCGCCACGCTCGGTCCCGATGCCGTTGTGCGCTATGCCCTCCCCTTCGACCCGCCGCTTGATCTAGCCCCTTTCATTGGGCAGCGGATCACCCTGAGGGCAACCGGCGCGCTCAGTTGCGTGAGCTGCGGCAAGCGTGTGAAGAAGCTTTTCCAGCAGGGCTTCTGCTACCCGTGCTTGATCAGCGCGCCTGAAGCGGCCGAGTGCATCGTTCACCCCGAACTGTGCCGCGCGCATTTAGGCGAGGGCCGCGACCCCGACTGGGAGATCGCGCACCACGCCACGGAGCACGTGGTGTACATGAGCTACACGGGCAACGTGAAAGTGGGCGTAACGCGCAGCACGCAGTTGCCCACGCGGTGGATCGATCAAGGAGCCGTGGCGGCGCTGGTGATCGCGCGTGTTCCATACCGTCAGCTCGCGGGCTTGATCGAAGTGGACCTCAAGCGCGTGTTCGCCGACAAGACCAACTGGCGCGCGATGCTCAAGGAAATGAAGCCCGATGAGGACGCATTGCGCGGCGCTCGCGCCCAAGCCATCGGAGCGCTCCGTTCCGATTTGCAACAGCACCTTCTGCACGAGGAGGAACCAATGGAGATCAAAATATCCCGTGCTGGCCTATCCACCCAAGGTCACCAGCGTGTCGTTCGAGAAACAGCCAGTGATCGGCGGTTTGCTCATGGGCATCAAAGGGCAGTACCTGCTCTGGGAGGATGGCCGCGTGTTGAACATCCGCAACCAGAGCGGCGTGCATGTGGTGGTGGAAAACTGATTTCCATCCGTAACTCTTCCTAGGTAGCGCCGTTACAGTGCTCGGGTTTTGGTTAGATCAGGCAACTGATCACAAAGGGCAAGCGGGCGGTCGCCATACGGCGGCCGCCCGTGCTTGTATTCTGGCCGATTCAGTTTTGATTGTGCTAGATTCACCTTCTGATTCCAAACAAATGGACTTGATCAATGCAATCCACGACCAAAACATCATAGAGCCGTTGATGCAGGAGGATGGTTTCATCGCAAGCTTCTTGATGCAAGGCGGCGTTGAGGTTCCAGAGGTGGCCAAGCCAAGAACATCGGGCATGCAGCTCGTTGCAACAGCAGACCCCGCCAGTTGGTTTGTCCGCTTCGAAGAAGCCGGCCAATGGGCCATCCGTGTATTCAACGGCGCTGGCGGCCTGATCCTCACCACCAACATGCAAGGCCAAGGCGGCTTGCTTCATTTAGGCGAGCAACCTGCGGGCATCTACCTGCTCGAAGCGGTGCACGCGCAAGGCCAGCGGCACACACGCAAAGTCGTGAAGCCATGATCCGCAGCGTGGTCTTTGTTGCTGCGGCGCTGCTCCTGAATTGCGCTGCAGCCCAATCTTGGCGCAAGTTGGGCAATGGGGCTATAGGCCCAGGCGATGTCAAGACCATTTTCGGTGATCCGGTGAGTGATCGGCTGCTCATCGGCGGCACCTTCATTTACATGAAGAACGAAACAGACACTGTGCTCGGAATAGGCCAGGCAGCTTGGAACGGTCATCGATGGGATTCACTAGCATATCGGATTCAACCGCTGAGCGGCAACGTTTGCCAGCAGACCTTCTGGTACCTCCGTTTTCAGGATAGGCTATACGCGTGCGGAGGATTCACCATACCGGATGGTATTCAACCAGTGAACTCAGGCATAGCAAGGTTGAACGAAGAAACGATGCGCTGGGAGCGTCTGGAGTGTCACAATCCCTTTAATAGCAGTCTGCTGAACCTTGTGCCTAAAGATCCCAATGGCAATTCCATTTACCTCACCGGTATCAAGAACACGGTTTGCGGTTACCCTCAATCCTGCGTGTTCCGCTACGATGGCAGCGCCTTTCACGAATGGGAGCCATGGTCCTTGATTCCCGAGAGCACCTCGAACTGGACACGCTTCGTGTTCGAGTTCCGCGGCTACACCTACCTCACCGGGAGCTTCCGTGACCCATTCAGCTCAGGCTTCGTTTCCTTTTTGCGCTGGAACGGGAGCGAGTGGGAGTACGTGCCGGGCTGGGGCGCGTATTCGCGCAGCATCAACGATATGAGCATCCGCAACGACACGCTCTATGTCTCGGGCAACTTCCGCGTCGCCACCGGCGGGCCGGGCAATTGCATCGCCTACTTCGATGGCGAGAATTGGAACGATATGGGCGGCGGGGTGAGCTTCGAGGAAATGCCCAGCGCTGCCAGCTGCCTGGTGATGCAGTGGTACCGCAACAGCCTATGGGTGAGCGGCCAGATGGACCATGCCGGCGGCATCCCCATCGATGGCGTGGCCAAGTGGAACGGCCGCCAATGGTGCAGCGTGCCGGGGGATTTCTATGACCCCATCGGGCTAGACCGGGTTGGGGACATCACAGTTTGGCGCGACAGCCTCTACGTATGCGGCGGCTTCACCAGCATCGATGGCGAGCCGATCCGCCATGTGGCGCAATGGCTCGGTGGCGATGCCGTGCTGGAATGCAGCGCGCCGGTGGGCGTTGGGGAGATTGAACCGCAGGGCTTCGGCTTGGCGCCCAACCCAGTGCGTGATCGCATGCGGCTCAACGGCAACAACCTGGCTGGCGCCCGTTATGAGATCAGCGATGCAACAGGGCGCTTGGTACGTGCAGGCCAGATCCAAAGACAACGAGGTGGATGTTACCATGCTGGCACCGGGCAGCTACCAATTGCTCTTGCGTGAACGCAAGGGGGAGCTGCTTTGGCAGGCGCGGTTTGTGAAGGAGTAGGCCGTACAAATCAGTTTGTCCGTCTCGAATGAAGAAGGGTGAGCCTTGCCGGCTCACCCTTCTTCATGTCAAGCAAACCGTCCGCTACTGGATTACCAGCTCGAATGGCATGCGGGCCTGTATGCCCGAGTAGCCCTTGGCCTCGCGGGCCTGCTTGAATTGCTGGAGCAGCTGGGCATCGTCGCCAAGGTACTCGCGCACCACCCACGCCTTCGCTTCGGTGTTCAGGTCCTTCAGCAGCTTCTGGAAGAAATCTTCCTGCTCGGGCATCTCCACCTTGCGGTAGTCGCTGATGCCGGCGAGTTCGGCTGCAGCCTTGATCGCATCCTCCAGGCCGCCGAGTTCATCCACCAGTCCGCGGTCCTTCGCATCGGCGCCGGTCCACACGCGGCCCTGACCGATGCTGTCCACCTGCGCAACGGTGAGTTTGCGGCCCTCGGCCACGCGCTCGATGAAGCCGTCGTAGAACTCATCCACCCACACCTGCATCATGGCCTTCTCGCTCTCGTTCAGCGGACGGCTCACGGTCATCATATCGGCGTACTGGTGAGTCTTAGCGCCATCGAAGGTGATGCCGAGCTTGTTGTTGAAGAAGCCCTGCATGTTGGGGATGAGGCCGAACACGCCGATGCTGCCGGTGATGGTGGTGGGCTCTGCGTAGATCTTGGTGGCGGGGCAGCTGATGTAGTAGCCGCCGCTCGCAGCCACGTTGCCCATGCTCACCACAACGGGTTTCGTTTCTGCGGCGAGCTTCACTTCGCGCCAGATCACTTCGCTGGCCAAGCCGCTGCCGCCGGGGCTGTTCACGCGCAGCACGATGGCCTTCACCGCACTGTCCTCGCGGGCCTTGCGGATGGTGCCCGAAAGCGCGGCGCTCTGGATCTCCTCCTCGTCGTCGCCGCTGCTGATGCCACCCTCGGCGTAGATGATGGCGAGCTTGGTTTTGGCGTCGCCGTCTTTCTTCTTCTTGTCATCGCCGCTGCGCAGGTATTTGCTCAGGCCCACGAAGGCGATCTCCTTGTCCTTGTCGAGGCTCATGCGCTCCTTCAGGTCGGCGAGCACCTCGTCGCGGTACATCAGCGCATCCACCAGCTTCAGGTCGCGGGCGGTCACGTCGTTGCGCGCCGCCAAGGTGTTCACGATGCTGTCGAGGGTGGCTTCCGAATGTCCGGTCTTAGCGCTCACGGCCGCGCGGTGATCGGCCCAGAGGCCCTTCAGGATCAGTTCGATCTGCGCGCGGTTGGCGGGGCTCATCTTGTCCTCGGTGTACACCTCGCCGAAGCTCTTGAACTTGTTGTTGCTGCCACGGATGAACTGCATGTCGATGTCGAGCTTCGCGAAGAGGCCCTTCAGGAACATGTACTCGCTCATCAGGCCGCGGTAATCGACCATGCCTTTGGGCTGCAGGTAGATCTGATCCGCAGCGGTGGCCAGGTAGTAGCTGTCCTGCGAATACATCTCGGACCAAGCCACCACGGGCTTGCCGCTCTCTTGCTTGAACTCGAGGATCTTCTTGCGGATCTCGCGAAGACTGGCGAAACCGCCGCTCACATCGGTGAGGTCGAGGAAGATGCCCTCGATGTGATCATCGGTCTTGGCGTTCTCCAGAGCCTTGAGCACTTGGTTCAGGCCCACCTTCTTCTCGTCCTGGAAAGGGCCGAAGTTGAAGTCCATGTCCTCATCGCTTCCGCGATCGGCAATGGGCGCATCGAAGGTGAACTGGAGTACGGTGCCATCCTAGATCTTGGTGGGCTTGCCTTTGCTGCCCAAGCCGGCGCCAATAGCGCCCAGCATGCCGAAGAAGAGGACCAGCAGCACCACGCCGATCACCAAGGTGCCGAGCATGGATGCGAACATGAATTTGAAGAACTGTCTCATGGGGAAGGGGGAAAGTGGTTTTGCGCCGACGAAACTAGATGGCCGCGCCGCAGCGATCGAGGCCTATACACGAGCGGGGCGACCGGTGGATGGGAGGCCGGATAGCTTTGGCCCATGCCCGCTCCCTACGAAGCCCTGCTCCTCCTCGGCGGCAACATCGGGAACCCGAAGCTGATTCTCAGCCAAGCAGAAGCGTTGATTGAAGAGCGCGCTGGCCGCATGCTCTCCCGCAGCCGCGACCATTGGACCGAGCCTTGGGGCTTCAGCGATGAGCGCCTCTTCTTGAACCGGGCGGTGATCATCGAGACTGAGCTCGCGCCCGAACAGCTCATGGAGGTGCTTCTCGGAATCGAAGCTGAGTTGGGCCGCCAACGCACGGACACGGAGCGCTACACCCCGCGCACCATCGACATCGACATCCTGCTCATCGGCGAGCAGATGATCGATGCACCATCATTGCAAGTGCCGCATCCGCGCTTGCACGAACGGGCCTTCGCACTGGCGCCCGCCGCCGATGTGGCGCCGCTGTGGGTTCACCCGAAACTGAACCGCACGGTGATCGAATTGCTCAACGACCTTCGCCCGCCGGAATGAGCACGCGTTATTCCTACATCGCCATCGAGGGCCTCATCGGCGCGGGCAAGACCACCTTGGCCCGGCGGCTCGCCGAACGCTGGAACGGCCGCTTGGTGCTGGAGGAGTTCGACGACAATCCCTTCCTGCCACGCTTCTACAAAGAGCCCGAACGCTACGCATTCAGCGTGGAGCTGAGCTTCCTGGCCCAGCGCTACCACCAGCTCAAGCGTGTTACGGAGCAGGAGCTCTTCAGCCCGGTTACCGTGGCCGATTACAGCATCGGCAAATCGCTCGTGTTCGCCAATGCCACCCTGCCGCCCGATGAGCACGCCCTCTTCCGCGACCTGTACCAGATCATGTACGCCGACCTGCCGCAACCGCAGCTCATCGTCTATCTGCATCTGGGCATCGACCGCGTGCGGGAGCGCATCCGGCAGCGGGGCCGGGGTTACGAGCAGGCCATCGGGGCCGAGTACCTCATGCGCCTTCAGGAGCGCTACATGGACCACCTGATGAAAACCACAGCCACCCGAGCCCTCATCGTTGATCTTGGCGAAACCGACCTACAAGCCGATGCCGCTGCATTCAACCGGTTGTTAGGGTTATTGGGCGAAGAAGCCGCTCTCGGTCACCGGGTTGCAACCCTCTGAATCGCACCGGGCTATGTGGAGAACTGGAAGCTGATTGCTCCGGGTTCCTGAAATGGCCGTGTTTATACTTGCGCCCGAAATCACCCAACCGCCATCTGAAATGGAAAAGCGCCACCTGAAAGGCCTTTCGCTCCTCGCCGCCATCACTCTTGTGATTGCTGGCTGCGGAGGAATCGGCAAAATGAAGAAGTACGCAGAGACGATCAAGTACACCGTTGAACCGAATCCGCTGATTGTGCAAGGCGATTCAGTGGCTGTTGCCATCAACGGCAGCTTCCCGGGGAAATATTTCTACCGCAAGGCGCAAGTTGAACTGACCCCGACGCTCACCTACGCCGGTGGCGAGACCCCTTACAAGATGGTGGGCTTCCAGGGCGACAAGGCCGTGGGCAACTACACGGTGATTCCATACGAGTCCGGCAAGAGCTTCAGCTACAATGGCAAGGTGGCTTACACGCCTGCCATGAGCACCAGCGAGCTCGTTGTGAAGATTCTGGGCAAGCAAGGAACGAAGAAGGAAATGCCTTTCGACCCCTTCAAGTTGGCCGATGGCGTGATCACGACGCCTTACCTCCTACTCAGCGACGATAAGGTTCTGATGGCGAAGGATGCCTTCCAGCGCATCACCAGCCATAGCGAGAGCGCAACCATCAATTATCTGGTGAATAACAGCGTCGTGCGTCCTAGCGAAGTGAGCGATGCTGATGTGAAGGCACTTGCCGCTTTCATCAAGGCGAGCCTGAAGGATCCCAGCATCCAGATCAAGGGCATGACCATCGATGCATGGGCCAGCCCTGAAGGCGAACTGAGCAAGAACGAGAATCTGGCAGGCGATCGCGCCAAGAGTGCCATGGGTTGGGCGAAAGGCGAGTTGCTCCGCAACAAGATCGATGCGGCCAAAGCCGAGGCGTTCTTCGCACTGAACCCTCGCGGCGAGGACTGGGAAGGATTTAAGCGTGCCATGCAGGCCAGCACCAGCGTGCCCGACAAGGAACTCGTGCTGCGCGTGCTGGAGATGTACCCCGACCTGAGCAAGCGCGAAGAAGAGATCCGCAACATGGCTGCCACCTACAAGGAGATCGCCGAGCAGATCCTGCCGCAGCTGCGCCGCAGCGAAATACGCCTGAACTACGACCGCGTGGGCAAGACCGATGAGCAGTTGCGCAGCTTGAGCCAGACCGCTCCCGATCAGCTCAACGTTGAAGAACTCCTGTTCAGCGCCACGCTCACCACCGACCTCAACGAGCAGCTTCGCATCTACCGTGAAGCCAGCCGCATCTTCCCTGCGGATTATCGTGGCCCTAACAACGTTGGTTATGTGCTCTTCCAGCAGAACAAGCTGGCCGAGGCCGAAGCCGAGTTCCAAAAGGCCAATAGCATCCAGGACAACCCCATCAGCACCAATAACCTCGGCGCCTGCGCTCGCCAGAAGGGTGATCGCAAGAAGGCCATGGAGCTCTTCGGGAAGGCAACCGCTGCGGGTCCGGAGGTGAAGTATAACATGGGCATCGTGAACATCCAGAACGGCGACTATGGCAGCGCCAGCAGCAACATGGGCAGCACCAACAGCTTCAATGCCGCATTGGCTAAGGCCCTCGGCGGCGATGCCAGCGGTGCGCAGCGCCTCCTGGAGGCCAGCCCCGAGAAGGACACGGCCATGGGCCACTACCTGATGGCCATCATCGGCGCACGCCAGAACAACGGCGACATGGTGCGCAACAACCTCGCGATGGCCGTGCAGAAGGATGCCAGCCTGCGTGAGAAGGCCATGAAGGACCTCGAGTTCCGCGCCTTCCAAGGCCAGCTCGGGATCTAGGGTTTCCCCTACCAACGAAGAAGCCCCGTGCGATGCACGGGGCTTCTTCGTTGGTAGGGATCAATCATTCAATCTCCCAAACCGTTCTCCGTTTCCGGAAAAACTGCTTGATCCACTCCTTATGCTGCAGCACGAAGGCCATGACCAGATACACCACTAAGTGAGCGCCAGCCGTAATGAAGCTGAGATAGATGAAGCTCAATCGTACCTGTTCTGTCTTGATGTTGAACTTCTCGCCCCACCACGCACAAACCCCAAAGACTTGCTGCTCGAACCAGGTCTTTACAGAAGCAATCATGGTTTATTGGACGCTAGCGCGCAGCAATTGGTTGCCGATGGCGCAATTTAGGCAGCGACGCTTCGCGCAATAAGAAGACCGTAACTCGATAAGAGCCTGCCCCCTTGCCGCAGTATCGGCTGCAAGGCCTAAACGCCCCCAGCCGATTATCACTTGGTTCCGCTCGGCTGGCAACTGTTCTAGCAAGCCAAGCGCCCGTTCCGTGTATTCCGGACGTCCATGCAAACGACCGAACGCAGAGCGCGGGAACAATGGCATTGACGATCGTGCGCGGCGCCGGACCTGCCTAGTTTCTTCGGCAAGTGTTCCGCTGGCTGGTCGAAACGGTAGTGCGTGCTCCAATAAGCACCCGCCTGCACATCAAGAAGCCTCAGAAGGTCACCTGCGCTATCCGACCGAAGGAGGGAATGCAGATCGCCATCCATCCGCATGATCAGCTGAGCGAACTGAGCGAGACGCACCGTTGGGAAATTCATCGGGCGCATACGGGCGAACTTCCATGCTGCCAAAGGCGCCGGGCGCAATCCATGCATCCGCGCCAGCATTTGGTGCTCTTGTTGAATCTGTCGCGGGTAGTCGTCGGTGAAGTCGACCTGCAGCAGCCCGGCCTGTCCGAAAAGGAGGGCTTCGGTGCGCAGCGCATCGTCGCGGTACTTGAGCAAGGTCTTCAACGGAAGGGCATGGGCGAGCATGCCGAAAGGCTCGGCATTCACCTTCAGGCCAAAAGCCCGCGCGATCAAGTGATAGAGCACGTCCGAAGGGTCGCGGCCAAGCTTCTCATGCAAGTCTTCCACTTCTTCGGTCTTCCGCTGGAGCCGCTGGATCAGCACCCTTTCAAGCCAAGGACCGCTGCGGGATTGATCGATCCTCGCTATCAACGATTCGCACGGAACGAATCCCTTCGCTCGCATGAGCGAACGATAAAGCGCGATGCTATCCGTCGCTATGCGCGATTGCAGCTCCAGAGTAGGCGGCACGGAACCGCTGCTGGTGCGAACATTCGCATCGTGCTCATACACCACATGGAGCACAACGTTTTCGTAAGCTGGGTCGCGCTCGTGTCCGTGCGTGTTCCATTCGCTGCTACGCAAGTGGACTTCCACGGTACCCGCCCATAGCTGCCCGCCAATGCGCACCTGTGCATCCAACAGATCCGGACCGCTATCGCGCTGGATGCGCCCCGGCTTCAGCACTTCAATCGGTTGGCCATCCTTCGTGCGCAATGCATGCTTCTCATAAAGGCCCTGCTCCCAGATGAATTGCAGGAGGTCCTCACCATACGGAAAGCCCGGGTCAAGCAGAACCGATGCTGTTTCGTCGAGCATGCACGGAAGGTATAGCGCCCGCAGCGAGCGGATCAGATCACCCCGCGCTCGGCGAGCTTCCGAGCCATGCTCTGCTGAAGCTGCTGCGCCGCCTTGCGTGCCATGGGCACGGCTCCTTCGCCTGCGCCGGCGAAGAGCACCCCGCGGCTGCTGTTGATGAGCAGGCCTCCTTCCGACGTGATGCCGGCATCCAGCACGGTGTCAAGATCCCCGCCCTGCGCACCAACACCGGGCACGAGCAGAAAGTGATCAGGCACGATCGCACGCACCTGTTTCAGCACCTCGGGCCGCGTGGCGCCGGCGACGAACATCAGTTCATCAGGAGCGCCCCAATGCGCGGTGGTCTCAATCACGGTCTCAAAGAGCCGCTTCCCGCCATTAGTACGAAGGAATTGGAAATCCTCGGCCCCTGCATTGCTTGTTATTCCGAGCACGATGGCCCACTTGCCACGCCGCTTCAGGAACGGCTCAACACTGTCTCGCCCCATATAAGGAGATAGCGTTACCGCATCGACGCCTAACAGATCGAAGAAGGCCTCTGCATACTTCCTCGCCGTGTTTCCGATATCGCCGCGTTTGGCGTCAGCAATGATGAAGCTATCGCCTTTGCTGCGGATGTATCCGATGGTGGCTTCGAGGTCGAGCCAGCCTTGATCGCCCATGGCTTCGTAGAACGCGAGGTTCAGCTTGTAGGCGACAGCCAGGTCGTGGGTCACTTCAACGATGGCCTCGTTGTAGGCACGTACCGGGTGGCTCTCGTGCTGGAAGTGCGGCGGCACCAAGTGAGGCTCGGTATCGAGGCCCACGCATAGCAGGCTCTTCTTCCGACGGATCAAGGCGATGAGCTCGGAGCGTGTCACGGTGCGAAGTTGCGGCGCGATTCACGAACCTGCTTCGGCATTCGACAATTCTGCGAGGCTAAACGGGCAGATCATCAGGACCACAAAGGACAATTACGCGCCAACCTCCTATCGCCAGGTCCAATCGGGATCCACCGAGGCCCTAGCCAACTGGATTGGCGGAACCAAGACGCTTCGACAAGAGCGTTCTTGCCGCTACTCTGGTAGTTGATCGATGCGTTAGTTACCGCCCTGTTGCTCACGCATTCTCGAAGCGAAGAGCGCAACGCCATTGTTCACCGCACTCATGCATCGTGCGAAGATCTTCTTGAAGTCCTCAGGCTCGGCCAAGAAAACCTCAACGCCAACCCATATGTTGTCCTTCACGATATAGCTCTTGGTGACCTTGCTGCGGTTGTTGCTGTGATCCACTGCGACCAGGCATTGCACGCGCTCCTCTTCACTCTCGATAGGCCAGATATTCGCCAATACCACACGGAAATAGGTCGGGTCATCCTCCACGACGTTGATGAAGTATGACTTGCCTTCGCTCTTGAACAGCACATCTCCATCGCTATCGACCTCTGGCTTGTAGCCTTCATCCTTCAGGAAATCGACGTACATTTTCTGCAGCGCTGCCTTGTCCTTCACCTCCGCCTTCCCCTTCTGGGCCATGGCGAAAACAGGAAGAGCGGCGAGGGTCATGAAGGCAACTACGCGGCAAGCAGCGGTCATGTGAGGCGGAATTTGGTTTGAACGATGTGCTAACCTCAACGGGCAGCAGGCTGGCAATAGTATGGAATCAGATTCCCGCTTCGGCCTTCAGCTTTTCGGTGCGCTCAGCCAGTTGCAGCGCATCGATCACATCCTGCAGGTCGCCATTGAGCACCTGCGGCAGGTTGTGCACCGTGAGCTCGATGCGGTGATCGGTTACACGGCTCTGCGGGAAGTTGTACGTGCGGATCTTGGCGCTGCGATCGCCGCTGCTCACCTGGCTCTTGCGCTGCGCGGCCACGGCGGCTTCGTGCTTCACCACCTGCTCCTCGTACAACTTGGTGCGCAGCATGGTCATCGCCTTCATGCGGTTGCCCAATTGACTGCGCTCGGTCTGGCACATCACCACGGTTCCGGAGGGAATGTGGGTCAGGCGCACCTTGGTCTCCACCTTGTTCACGTTCTGGCCACCGGCGCCGCCGCTGCGAGCGGTCTCCATCTTCACATCGCTCTCCTTCAGGTCCACGTCGGCTTCTTCGGCTTCCGGCAGCACGTTCACGGTGGCCGCGCTGGTGTGTATGCGCCCTTGCGCCTCGGTGGCCGGCACGCGCTGCACACGGTGCACGCCTGCTTCGAACTTCAATACGCCATAAGCGCCTTCGCCGATCACATTGAAGATCACCTCCTTATAGCCGCCAACGGTGCCTTCGCTCACATCGGCCACTTCGATCTTCCAGCCCAAGCCTTCGATGTAACGGCTGTACATGCGGAAGAGGTCACCTGCGAATAGGCTCGCTTCATCGCCACCGGTGCCAGCTCGCACCTCCATCGTGCAGTTCCGAGCATCATTCGGATCCTTCGGCACCAGCATCATGCGCACCTCCTCCTCCATGGCTTCAATGCCTGAGCGGCTCTGGTCGCGCTCGGCACGCGCCATCTCCAGCATGTCCGGATCCTTCTCCGTACGCAGCATCTCTTCCGCACCCGCGAGATCGTCGTGCAGCTTCTTGAAGCGGACGAATGCTTGCTCGATGGGCTCCAGTTCGCGGTAACTGCGATTGAACTCGATGAACTTCTTCTGATCGGCGATCACCGCAGGGTCAGCGAGCTGCTTGCCGATTTCAGTGCGACGGTCGGCGAGTGAGGAGAGCTTGGAAAGGAGATCGGACATGGGGGCAGCCAAAGAGGCGCAAATGCGCGGAGAAATGCAGATCAGTTGTAGATGAAAGTCCCATTTGGGCTTGTGAGCACTACTTCCTTGGCTGGCGAGGCTTCCACTCTGCCAATCACCTTGGCAGCGATGCCGAAGGATTTCGAGATGGCGATGATCTCTTCGGCCTTGGCAGGCGGCGCATAGAACTCCATCCGGTGGCCCATGTTGAAGACCTTGAACATCTCGTTCCAATCGGTACCGCTCATGCGTTGGATGGCGGCGAAGAGCGGCGGCGTGGGGAAGAGATCGTCCTTGATGATGCGAAGACCCTCCACGAAGTGCAGCACCTTGGTCTGTGCACCGCCGCTGCAATGCACCATGCCATGGATCTCTGAGCGCATCGCACCAAGCACTTGCTTCACCACGGGAGCGTAAGTACGCGTTGGCGAGAGCACGGCTTTGCCGAAATCGAGCGGCGTGCCTTCGAGCAGGTCGGTCAGTCGTGCTTGGCCACTGTACACGAGATCCGTAGGCGTGGCGGGATCGAAGGTCTCGGGGAACCTCGTTGCCAACTCTTTCGCGAACACATCGTGCCGTGCGCTGGTGAGGCCGTTGCTGCCCATGCCCGCGTTGAAGAAACGCTCATAGGTGGCTTGCCCATCGCTGGCCAACGCCACGATCACATCACCAACTTGGATGCGCGCATTGTCGATCACCTCATTGCGGTTCATGCGGCATACCACGGTGCTGTCTACGATCACAGTGCGCACGAGGTCACCCACATCGGCGGTCTCGCCACCGGTGCTGCTGATTCCGACGCCCAGCGCTCGCATCTCTTCCAGGAAGCGCTCGGTGCCTTCGATGATCGCGCTTACCACCTCGCCGGGGATCAAACGTCTATTGCGGCCAATGGTGCTGCTGAGTAGGATGCCATCGGTAGCACCCACGCAGAGCAGGTCGTCGAGGTTCATCACCACCGCATCCTGCGCTATGCCATGCCATACGCTGATGTCGCCGGTCTCCTTCCAATACGCGTAAGCAAGCGACGATTTCGTGCCCGCGCCATCGGCGTGCATCACGATGCAATGTTCGGCGCTGCCTGTCAGCGAATCGGGCACCACCTTGCAGAAGGCACGGGGGAAGAGGCCTTTATCCAAAGCGGCAATGGCCTTATGCACATCCTCCTTGCCGGATGACACTCCGCGTTGCTCGTATCGGCTGCTGCTCATGTCGAAAAGAAGAAGGGCATCCGCCTGGTGGTGGATGCCCTTCATTTCTTGTTGTCCCTAATTCTCTTTCGGCACGTAGTCCGTGCGCAGCACCTTGAAGTCGGTGCGACGGTTCTTCTGGTGCGCCGCCTCCTTCTCCTCAACGGTTGCCATCTTCTTGATCACATCCATGGCGATCACTGGTTCGTCCGGTCCCATTCCAACCGGCACCATCCGATCGGCGGCGATGCCCTTCTCAATCAGGTAATTCACGCATGCCTGCGCACGCAGCTGAGAGAGCTCCTTGTTTCCACCCTTGTAGCGCTTCGTCGGACGAGCATCCGTGTGTGAGCGCAATTCCACTACGATGTTCGGATTGTCGACCAGTGTGGTCAAGAGCGTCTCCAAGCTGTCCTTCGCCTCCGGGCGCAAGAAGAACTGATCCACATCGTAAAGGATCTGGGGTAGCTGGATAGCACGATTAATGACCGGTTCGAGGAAGTACTCCTTCACGAAGGTGGTGCTTTCCGTGAGGCCAACGGTGGTTACCTGATCCTTCACGATCAGGTAGCCATCCTTCTCAGCGATGATACTGTAGCTGGTGTTCTCCTTGATGTATCGATCCTTGCCGCTCTCAACGAAGGCGAAGCCGCCATTGTCGTCAGTGAGCGCGCTGAAATTGCTGCCATTGGTGCCCACGACCGAGATCTTGGCGCCCTAGCGGCATGCCCGTGACCTTTGTCATAGGCATTGCCTTGCAGAGCGTACTCGAGGTTGGGCATATGGAAACGCCAGATGTCGTGCTGGCCTTTGCCTCCAGCCCGATTGCTGGTGAAGAATCCGCGATCGTGCTCACCGTCGAAGCAGATGCCAACTTCATCAGCAGCGCTGTTCAGGGGTGCCTTCATGTTCTCCACTTGGCCCCACTTGCCCTCGCCCATCTTCTCAGCGCGGTAGATATCCATGCCGCCCATGCCTTGATGTCCATTCGAGGAGTAATAGAGACTGCCATCGAAGCGTAGGAAGGGGAACATGTCATCCTTGGCAGTGTTGACCTCGGCTCCCAGATTTACCGGTGTTCCGGTGGGCAAACCGTCCTTGTCCAGCTTCACCATGTAAAGGTCCTTGCCGCCCTTGTGGCCGGCGTATGGAGCATTCGTAGCGAAAACCAAGGTATTGTCATCATCGCTCAGCGCGGGGTGGCCAACCGTGAGGGTATCGTCTTTTGCCGACCCGGGCTTCAGCTTCAGCATCACCGCTGCGCTGTAGTTATTGCCCACCTTCTTGCTCATCCAGATATCGCAGCCGAACATTTTCTTCTTCTCGGCGGGGCAACGCGTGAAATACATCACGGTGCGCTTGCTGTTGAAGATCGGCGTGGCCTCAGCGCCTTCGCTGTTCACTTCCAACGGCAGCTTCACCGGTTCGCTCCATTTACCCAAGCGATCACGGGTGCTGGTGAAGAGGTCGGCGAAGGCCTCCCCAACAATGGCATCGGTATTGGCACCGGTGGAAGCGGGACGAGTGCTCGAGAAAACAACGCTCTCATTCTTCTTGTCGGAGAATGCGGGGCTGTAATCAAGCTCGGGGTGTTCAGCAGGACCTCCGGATCGACGCTGTAGCGCGTGGGGCTGTCCTTCCACTTCTGAGCCATTTGGCAGGCGGCAATGCCGGCCTCGGTGCGGGGGTCGTTGCTCTTCTTCTCCTTATAGCGGTTGTAGCTGGCAATGGCATCGGCGTATTTGCCCTGCTGGCGCTGCATTTCAGCAATCCAGAAGTGGGCGATAGGGTCGGTGAACTGGGCCTTGTTCGCCTTCTCGTACCACACCTGGGCTTGCTGCACATCGCCAATCATGCGGTAGCTCTCGGCCACCTTGAAAATCAGCTCAGCCTTTACCGCGGCCTTCTTCTCCACGGTGTAGGCCTTCTTGTATAGCTCGATGGCGTTGAAATAGAAGCCCTTGTTGTAGGCATCGTCCGCTTCTTCGGCCAAGCGCCCGCCTTGAGCCAGGGCCGAAGTGCTGATCAGGAGCAGAGCGGCTAGGCAAGCGAGGATCTTCCTTGTATTCATCGCGTGGTTTGAAAGGGTTCCAATCGGGTCGCGGCGAAGATATACAAGTGGCCCAAAGGCGAAAGGGAAGATTCTACCCCCGAAATCCTATGGTTGAGCACTGTGAACCGTTCATCCTCAGCGGGTGAAGAGGAGCTCGCGCATCTTCGGCAGTGGCCAAAGCTCATCATCAACTAGCAATTCCAGCTTGTCGGCATGGTATCGGATCGATCCAGGTAAGGCTTCACCTTATCGCAATAGGCGATGGCTTTTTCCCGATGGTCCTCGATGGTATTGGCCTGCTTGCGGGCCTCGATCATGGCATCGGTTAGGCTCTTGAGCTTGCCCAAGTGCTCACTGATCTCCTCGATCAGCTCAAGCTGGGTTGCTCCGGCTTTCTTCGATTTTTCGGGACCTAGCACCTCCTTCAACCCGCGCACGTTCTCGATCAAACGGTTCTGGTAATTGATTGCTGCCGGGATGATGTGGTTCACGGCCAGGTCGCCGGCCACACGGCTCTCGATCTGGAGCTTGAGCACATAGCTGTGCAGTTCGATCTCGTGCCGGGCTTCCAACTCCACCTCGCTCAGCACGCCCATTTCGGCGAAGAGCTTCTTGGTCTCCTTGCGCTCCCATACATCCAGCGCACGTGGAGTGTCCTGGATGTTGCTCAGGCCGCGCTTCTTGGCCTCCGCCCTCCATTCCTCACCATATCCGTTGCCCTCGAACCGGATGGCCTTGCTCTCGACGATAAGGTCACGGATCACGCGCAGGATCGCCTCATCCTTTTTCACGCCCTTCATGATCAACGCATCAACGGTTCTCTTGAATTCGCGCAGTTGAAAGGCAACAATGGTGTTCAGCACGGTCATGCTGGCGGCGCAGTTGGCGCTGCTGCCCACGGCACGGAACTCGAACTTGTTGCCGGTGAATGCGAAGGGGCTGGTGCGATTGCGATCCGTATTATCGAGCATCACGGGCGGGATGCGGCCGATATCAAGTTTGAGTTCGGTCTTGCTCGCCGGGCTCATCGCGCCTTTGATGTTCTTCTCCAAGCCATCGAGGAGCTTGGTGAGGTAGTCGCCGATGAAGACGCTGATGATCGCTGGCGGAGCCTCATTGGCGCCTAGGCGATGGTCGTTGTTCGCGCTGGCGATGCTGGCGCGCAGCACATCGGCATGGCTGTGTATCGCTTTGATCGTGTTCACGAAGAAGGCGAGGAACTGGATGTTCTCCTTTGGGGTCTTGGCCGGGCGCAGCAGGTTCTTGCCCGTGTTGGTGGCCAAGCTCCAATTGTTGTGCTTGCCGCTGCCGTTCACGCCAGCGTAGGGCTTCTCGTGTAGGAGCACCCGGAAGTCATGCTTGCGCGCTGTTTTCTCCATCACATCCATCAGGAGCATGTTGTGATCAACGGCGAGGTTTAGTTCCTCGAACACGGGCGCGCACTCGAATTGATTGGGGGCCACTTCGTTGTGCCTCGTCTTCACTGGGATACCCAGCTTGAGGGCCTCGGTCTCGAAATCGCGCATGAAAGCCACAGCGCGCTCGGGAATGCTCCCGAAGTAGTGATCCTCGAGCTGCTGGCCTTTGGCGGGGCTGTGCCCGAAGAGCGCACGGCCGCTGAGCATGATGTCCGGACGCGCATAATAAAGGGCCTCGTCAATCAGGAAATACTCCTGCTCCCAGCCCAAGGTGCAGGTCACCTTCGTAACGTCCTTGTCGAAATATTGGCAAACGGCCGTGGCGGCTTCATCAACCGCCTTGATCGCACGCAGCAATGGCATCTTGAAATCGAGCGCCTCGCCGGTGTAGCTGATGAAGATGGTGGGGACGCAGAGGGTGCGGCCAATCACGAATGCAGGGCTACTGGGGTCCCAGGCGCTGTAGCCACGAGCCTCGAAGGTGTTGCGGATGCCGCCGCTCGGGAAGCTGCTGGCATCGGGCTCCTGCTGGACGAGCATGCCGCCATCGAAGCGCTCGATGCTACGCCCCCCGCTGATGGGCTCGAAGAAGGCGTCGTGCTTCTCGGCGCTGGTGCCGGTTAGCGGCTGGAACCAATGCGTGTAGTGCGTAGCGCCCTTACTGGCAGCCCATTCCTTCATTCCGCTGGCCACTTGGTCTGCCAGCTTCCGGTCAATCCGATTGCCCTCATTAATAGCTTGACGCACGCCGTACCAAGCATCCTCGGTGAGGAACATGCGCATCGCCTCCTCATTGAACACATTGCTCCCGAAGAATTCGCTGATGCGATGGCTCGGGGCTTCGGTGTGCTTCGGACGGCGCTCAAGCACGGTGCTGAGTGCCTTTGCGCGGATGTGGGGGGTGGGCATGGAATTGGTTGATTTTCGGCCGCGAAGCTATCGGCGTAGGGGTAGTGTCCAGAATCTGGACATTTTTCTTGCGAACACCTGTTCGAAACTGGGGGCTCCTTATCAAGACACCATATCCTGAAGAATCACCCCCTTTGCAGCACCAGTAGCAGATAGACCACATAGGCCGTTGTGAGCACGGCCCCCTGCCAGCGCCCCATGCCTTTCCCGAACCGCATGAGCGGATACAATAGCAAGGCGATGATGAGCATGGCCAGAAGATCGATCCGGAAAGCGGCGTGGCTCGCCCCGATGGGATGGATGACCGCCGTGATGCCGATGATGCCTAGAAGGTTGAATACGTTGCTGTCGATCAGATTACCGAGCGAGATATCCGGCTGCTTCCGGAAGGCCGCCACAAGGCTGGTGACCAATTCAGGGACCGAGGTGCCGAAAGCGATAACGGTGACCCCGATGAGCTGCTCGCTGACCCCTGCAAGCCTTGCCAAGCCCACTCCGCCCTCAACGAACCAATCGGCACCCTTAGCCAAGGCTGCAACCCCTACGACTAGGAGCAGAAGAGCCTTCAGCCAGGACATGGTCGGTGGGGCGTGAACCCGCGCAGCCGCCGTGCGTCGCGCCGACCACACCATCCAACCCACATAGCTCACGAGCAGTGTGAACAAGAGAATGCCTTCCCAGCGCGCGATCAGGTCATTGGCGAAGAGCCACCAGAACAAAAGGCTCACGGCCATCATTACCGGCCAATGGATCCGCCTTGCATCGCGATCAACCTCAATGGGGAAAATGAGGATGCTCAGGCCTAGGATGAGGCTGATGTTCGCGATGTTGCTGCCACAACGTTACCGATGGCAATGGAACCGCTGCCTCTAACGTCGGCCATGAGGCTCACTAGCAGTTCGGGCGCCGACGTGCCCATGCTCACCACGGTTAGGCCGATCACCAAGGGCGTGAGCCTTGCGCGCAGCGCCAGATCCACCGCGCCACGCACCAAAAGCTCGGCCCCTGCAACGAGCACCGCTAGGCCGAGCAAGGTGACCAGCAGGTCGATCATGACATGTCGCTGTCGGGCGGCTTCGGGGCGGGCGACTCTTGCTCCAGTTCCCGCCTCGTTTCATTGAACTGGCGCTGGTGCTCGGTCGCGGCTTGGCGCACTTCGTTCGCGCCGCGATTGATCTCGCGCTGCACCTCGTTGCTGGCATCGCGCACCTGGCGCATGAAACGGCCCATGCCGCGCGCCATATCAGGGATGCCTTTGGCGCCGAAGAAGAGCAGCACGAAGAGCAGGATCAGGATCAGCTCACCACCGCTGATGTCGAAGAGCAGAGCGATGCGCATGTGTTTCATCCCGCTCAGCGGGAGGGGCGAAAAGTAGGAAGCTCCGTTGCGGCGGGGCTTCCTGGATGAAATAGAAACCGCTTAGGCCTCGCGCACCGGGTCCTTGCCCTTGAGCAGATCGGTGACCACCGCGCTGGCGATGAATACCGAGGAGTAGGTACCCACACCGATACCCACGAGCAACGCGAACACGAAGCCTTTGATGGCATCGCCGCCGAGCAGGAAGATCACCAATAGCACTAACAGGGTGGTGAGCGAGGTGTTCATGGTACGGCCCAAGGTGGAGTTGATGGCCTTGTTGATGACCACGGGGTATGATTCGCGCTTGTGGTCAAGCAGGTACTCGCGGATGCGGTCGAAGACCACCACGGTATCGTTTATTGAGTAACCGATCACGGTAAGGATGGCCGCGATGAAGGCCTCGTCAATCTCCATGCTGAAGGGCATGATCTTGTAAAAGAGCGAATACACACCAAGCACCACGAGCGCATCGTGCATGAGCGAGATGAGTCCGGCCATGCCGAACTGCCAATTGCGGAATCGGATGGCGATGTAAACGAAGATGAGCAGCAAAGCCGCTGTAAGCGAGTAGAACGCCCCGGTCTTGATATCGTCGCTGATCGTCGGGTCCACCTTGCGGCTCTCAGTGATCTCGTATCCGCCACCGATGCCGGCGATGCCATCACGCAAGCGCTCCTCAACGCGGTTATCAGCCGATGTATCCGGTTGATTGATCAGGTAGTTGGTTGTGATCTTCAGTTGCCGATCGCTGCCGAAGGTCTTCACATTCGTGGTGCTCTTCACCCCATCCTCTCCCGTGAATTTTCCTTCGAGGGCGCCGCGTACTCCTTCGGCGGAAACCGCTTCTTGGAACTTCACCACGTAGGTGCGGCCGCCGCTGAAATCGACGCCCCAGTTGAAGCCATTGGTGACCATCGAACCTAGGCCGATGGCGATGAGTGCGCCACTCACGATGTAGAACACCTTGCGCTTGCCCATGAAATCGTACTTGGCATTCACGAAGATGTTCTTGCTCCACCCCGACCATACGGAGAAGGACTTGCCCTTATCCAAGCGGTACGTGATGATCATGCGCGATAGCAGGAGCGCAGTGAACAGCGAGGTCAGGATACCGATGAAGAGCGTTACGGCGAAGCCCTGCACGGGGCCGCTGCCGAAGATCAGAAGGATCACCGCGATGATGAGCGTGGTGATGTTCGAGTCGACAATCGCGCTGAGGGCGCCTTTGAAGCCGAGGTCGACCGCGCTCTTCAGCATCTTACCATGGCGCAGTTCTTCGCGAATGCGCTCGAAAATGAGCACGTTCGCGTCGACCGCCATGCCCATGGTGAGCACGATACCGGCGATACCGGGCAAGGTGAGCGCCGCTTGCTTCGAGGCCAGTGCGCCCAACAGTACGAACAGGTTCACAATCAAAGCCAGATCGGCCACCCAGCCAGCACGGGCATAGTACAACACCATGTAGATGAGCACCAGGAGCAGGGCCACGCCGAATGAGAGCATGCCCGATTGGATGTTGGCTTCACCGAGCGAAGGACCAACCACCGTCTCGTCGATGATGCGCGCCGGAGCCGGTAGAGCACCAGCCTTGAGGATATTGGCCAAGTCCTCCCCTTCCTGAATCTGGCGATTGATGTCGCTGCCGCCAAGTTCGATGCTCGATTGTCCGCCACGGATCTCCTGCCGCACCTCCGGGGCGCTGTACACAAGACCATCGAGCACGATGGCCACTTGCTTGCCCACGTTGTCGGCAGTCATCACGGCCCAAGTCTGCGCGCCTTCTGGGTTCATGCCCATGCGCACTTCCACGCTGCCTTTGATGTCGAAATCCTGCACCGCGCTGGTAACCACGCTGCCATCGAGTTTCGGCTTGCCATCAATTGGCACCTTCAGCGCATAAAGCGGCAGCATCATGCGTGTCGACCCATCGTTCATGGTGACTTCCTGCGCCTTGGAACCCCAAGCTAGGCGCACATCGCGGGGCAAAGCGGCCTTCACGGGCTCCATGGCCAACAAGCGCTGCACCTCGGCGGTGTCGCTTATTTGCGCCTGGCCCACCATGGCTCCACACACCCAGCCGCGCTGGCTGATGATCGGCTGCAGCTTGGAGGATAATGGCGCGCGCTTCTCGAAATCGCGCCGGAGCGCCGCCGTATCCGTCTGGGCTTCGGTTGAGCTATCGGCCAAAGTGGTATCGCAGCCGAATCAGCCGCAGTGGTATCAGCCAACGAGGCTATCTCCGTCGGTGAGTCTTCGACCGCAGCCTCCGCTTTCGTCTCGGCATCTGAGGAGCTGGTCGTATCGGTTTTGGTGCTATCAGCAACGGCCAGCTCAGGATGAAGCAGCGCGCTCAGCGGCATATTCACCTGATCCAGGATGGGACCGATCTCGCTGTTATCGTGTGTTTCCCAGAACTCAAGATTGGCAGTGCTCTGGAGCACCCGGCGCACGCGCGATTTGTCCTTCACACCGGGCAATTCAATCTGTATCCGGCCGCTGAGGGCTTGTTTCTGGATGCTGGGCTGCGCCACGCCGAACTTATCGATACGGGTGCGGAGAATGCGCTCTGTGTTCGACAAAGCGGCCTCAGCCTCGCGGCGAAGGGCGTTCAAATAGGCCTCATCGTCGCCTTCGCGCTCGAACAGCGCTTGACGGTCCGGGGAGTAGAAGATGGCCGATAGCGGCGGGCGCCCATCAATCTTGGCAAACTCCTGCCCGAAGAGCGTAACGAAATCCGCGTTGTCGGTCAGCTGGCGCTTGCGCGCGTTGGCCATAGCCGTGGTGAAGGCGGGGTTGTCGCTGTTCTCGCTCAGGCCCTCAATGAGCTCGGGCACGCTCACTTCCAAGGTAACGGCCATGCCACCCTTGAGATCAAGGCCGAGGTTGATCTCCTTCTCCTTGCATTCGCGGTAGGTATAACCCAGCACGGGGTACACCTTCTCTTCGGCATTCGCCGTGAGGTAGCGATTCTCGAAGACCAGCACCAGCGAATCACGATCAAACGTGCGGCCGGGCTCGGCTTCCAAGAGTGAATCGGCTTGCTGACGGGCCGTTACGAGGGCCTGCTTCTCCACGCCGGAAGTGAAAATGGAGAAGGACAACTGGTACGCGCACGCGAGCGCCAACAGGACAGTGAAGATCCATAGCGCGCCTCGATTCTGCATCTGGGAAAGGGGGGGTTCGTAAAAAGAGGCGGCAAATATAGAAGTGTTGAACTTCGCTGGAAGAAGCGTGTTACTTCCTCGATTTCAGGGCGGAATGAACCAACGCAGCGTCGTGCAGAATCCGAAACCCAGCCCGAGGGCAACCCCGGCAACGACAGCGATCTTCGCAGCGTCTATCCCGCACCTTAGAGCATGAAACGCACCTTCAGCATTGGCGTCGCCCTCCTAGCATCCATTAGCATTTGGGCGCAATGGGACCTGCGCTTCGACCCGAACATCCCGGTCACACGGCAAGGCATCGGGCTCCATTTGGCTTGGGCGGGGGGGCTCAACTACTCGCAGGTGAGTGAGATCGATCTCAATGGCGATGGCCTCAAAGACCTCTTTTTCCTTGACCGCTCGCATTTCTCCGGCCAGAAGCCAGTGATACTGATGCGAACAGCAGCCGCTGGAACCGGTTCGTACCGAGTTACCCGCGATTACGACAACATCCCGCCTTTCAACGAGCTGCACGATTGGTGCCTTTTGCGCGACTACAACTGCGATGGCAAGGCCGACATCTTCGCATACTCATCTGCGGGATTCGCCGTGTATAAGAACGTGAGTGTTGGCGACGTGCCTGCGTTCGACATGGTCAAGTTCCGCGTGAACTCGAACTACGTTTCGCCATCCGGTGCCAGCGTTTGGGCCAACCTGCTCATATCTCCCGCCGACCTGCCGGGGATAGCTGACATTGATGGAGACGGCGACCTGGACATCTTGTGTTTCAACGCCACGGGCACCACTGTCGAGTACCACAAGAACCTGAGCCTGGAGACCTATGGCCACTGCGACAGTCTTCATTTTGAAGTGCGCAACAAGTGCTGGGGGTATTTCGCCGAGAACTTCAACACCAACGCGGTTACCTTGAATGTGACATGCCCATTCAATGTGCCGAATCCGGAATTCCCATTGGGAGATCTCGATGCCATGCCAGAAACCGAAGAAGCCGAACGCGCGCATGCCGGAAGCACCATTACCATCCTCGACCTGAATGACGATGCCGTGATGGAAGTCATCCTGGGCGACATCTCCTTCAACAGCCTCGTGGCTTTGTACAACGGCGGAACAGTGGCCAGCGCGTTCGCGACTTCCGAGGACACGCTTTCCCTTCGTACAACGTGAGTGCCGACCTACCGGTATTCCCCGCTGGTTACCATCTCGACGTGGATGGCGATGGGCGGCGGATCTTCTGGTATGCCCGAACGCGGTGTCGCTCTCGCACAACTACGGGAGCGTTTGGTACTACAGGAATACCGGCACGGATAACGCACCCGTTTTCAACCTTCAGCAGCGCAACCTTTTCCAGGACCGCATGCTCGAGTTCGGAGAGGGCGCGCTTCCTGTGGTCTTCGATGAGAATGGCGATGGATTGATGGACCTTCTCGTGGCCAACCACGGATACTTCGCCCTTGCAGGCAACTACGTCGGCAAGATCGCGCTGCTGCGCAATGTGGGCACCTCTACTCATCCTGCGTTCGATCGATCCTCCGACGATTACGCCAACCTCTCGGCAAGCGGCATCGGGCTGAGCATGTACCCAGCTCTCGGCGACCTCGATGGCGACGGCGATCTTGACATGATCATCGGCGACCTCCAAGGCCGCATGCATTTCTATCGGAATGTGGCCACCGGCCCTTCGGCTCAATTCCAATTGGTGCAGGCCAACATCGCCGATGCTGACGGAACGGTGATAGACGTTGGCCAATTCGCTACGCCTTTGGTGCATGACCTCGACGAAGATGGTCGGCTTGACCTGATCGTAGGCGAGCGGAACGGCAACCTCAATCACTACCGGAACACAGGCACAACGGCCACGCCCCAATGGACGCTCGCGAGTCAATCGCTCGGGAATGTGAGCACGGTGGAATGGTGGAACATAACGGGGCATTCGGTACCCGTGATCTATCGGAATGCGCAGGGTGAACGCGAAATGCTGCTCGGCTCGGAATCAGGCCCTCTCTATCGATATGGCGGCATCGATGGCAACCTGGACGGCAATTGGACTAGGCTCGACACTGCTTACCTCGGCATAGACGATGGCGCGCGCACCGGTTTAGCTCTTCATGACTTCACAGGAGATGGCGAGTTAGACATGGTGATTGGCAACTTCCGCGGCGGGCTCAGCTTCTGGCGAAGTGACGAAGTGAGCACGGTTGCCACGGAAACGCCCAGAGCGCCTGCTTTCACGCTTTACCCGAATCCGGCAAACACATCCGTTGAGGCCGTTGTGGATACGCCCTTGCCAGCAGCAGCGCAATGGGTGCTGCGCGATGGTCTTGGCCGGATCGTGATGGTCGAGGCCGTGCGCGGCTTACGCACTATGATTCCCTTGGAAGGGCTTGCGGAGGGAATTTACCTGGTCCGTTGCGAAGGCATGAGTGCGGCATCGGCGCAACGCCTTGTCATTACCCGTTAGAAACATAGAAGGGCGCCGCAGCGCCCTTCTATGTTGTTCCAGCACGCCTGATCAGGCGGTCACGCTGTTCATCTTGTCCAGTACATCCATCACTTCCTTCACTGCCTTGGCGCTTCCATGGCAGAGCTCCATCTCCTCCTTGGTAAGCTTGAGCTCAATGATGCGTTCAACCCCGTTGCGGCCCAGGATCACGGGCGCGCCCATGTATATATCCTTCAGACCGTATTCGCCTTGCAGCCAAACGCAGCATGGGAATACACGCTTCTGGTCGCGCACGATCGCTTCCACCATCTGAGCGGCAGCCGTGCCTGGTGCATACCAAGCCGAAGTGCCAAGCAGATTCACGATCTCGCCGCCACCCTTCTTGGTGCGATCCACGATCGCATCAAGCTTATCCTTTTCGATCAACTCGGTAACCGGGATGCCGCCAACCGTGGTGTAACGAGGAAGAGGAACCATGGTATCGCCGTGCCCACCCATGAGCACCGCTTGAATGTCTTTCGGACTAACATTCAGCTCTGTGGCCAAGAATGCGCGGTAACGGGCAGTATCGAGGATGCCTGCCATACCGAAAACCCTGCTGCTAGGCAGCTTGCTGGTCACATAAGCGCAATAGGTCATCACATCGAGCGGGTTGCTCACGATGATGATGATGGCATTAGGCGAGTGCTTCACCACATTCTCCGTCACGCTCTTCACGATGGCGGCATTGGTGGCAATGAGGTCGTCGCGGCTCATGCCGGGCTTCCTCGGCAGGCCGCTTGTGATCACCACCACATCGCTGCCAGCGGTCTTGCTGTAGTCGTTCGTGCTGCCTACCAGGCGCGAATCGAAGAGATTGATGGGTGCGGTCTGCCAAATGTCCAAAGCCTTGCCTTCAGCGAAGCCTTCCTTGATATCGAGCAGAACCACTTCGTTGGCGAGTTCCCAACGGGCCACGGCATCGGCGCAGGTGGCGCCCACATTGCCGGCCCCTACAACTGTGACTTTCATCCTGAACGTGCGGGGTTTATGAGGTGAATGGCGACGGCCTTCTGACCATCGGGGGGCGAATGTAGGCCGCGACCCAAGCTGCCGGCATTGGCAATTATCAGCCGATGTTGATAGAGATTGTACGAAGAGGACACCCTTGCAGGCATCCTAATGCTTGGTCAGCCGTCTTCTGAGCCGTATGGCTACCTTGTCCGCACCAAGCAAGCGCCCCCGTGGCCCAGCATCACCTCTCGGACCAGCCCCTGCCGCGACTCACCCTAACCTGGGTGAGCACCGAGGCGAATCAGGCTGCCTACGAGGCACTCGTTGACGGTTGCATGAAGGGCGAACGCCGCGCGCAGCAACGGGTGTATGAGTTGTTCTATGGCAAGATGATGTCGGTGTGCATGCGCTACACCAAGAACACGGACCAAGCGAAGGACATCCTGCAGGATGGCTTCATCAAGGTGTTCCGAAGCATGGAATCCTTCAACCGTGCAGGATCGTTCGAGGGGTGGATCCGACGCATCATCGTGAACACCGCAATTGACCACTTCCGACGCAGCAAGCATTCTTACCTGCTTTTGGGCGAGGAGCGCAGCATCGAGGATTTCGCGGATGGCGATGCTGAGGATACGTTGGCAGATGATCCAGGAGAGGATTTGCCCGACCTCAAACCCGCCGACGTGATCAATGCCATGCAGAAGCTGACCCCGGCTTATCGAACGGTGTTCAACCTGTATGTGTTCGAGGAAATGACGCACAAGGAAATCGCTGAAGCCCTAGGAATTAACGTAGGCACAAGCAAGAGCAACCTGGCCAAGGCCAAGGGGAATCTGAAGAAGCTGCTCCGCAAGGAGAACAAAATACAATGATGAACGGGATGAAGAACGCACCTGACGCCTTCGAGAGGGCTTTGCGCGAGTCGCTGGACTCGTACGAAGTGCCCTATAACTCGGCCGATTGGAGCCAGATGGAACGCGAACTCGACAAGCTGTCCGGCGTGAAGCGCGGTACATCGGCCGCTATGCTCGCATTGCTGATCAGTGGCGGCATCGCATTGGCCACTACAGCCTACCTCATGGCAGTTAAGCCTGATGGTTCTGGCGATGCTGGAACCGCTCTGGTTGCAAACCATAACGAGCTCCTATTCGCCGACGTTGATCACATCGAGGCTCCGCTCAGGACCGAAGCGGCCCAGCCCCAAGCTCCAGTGGCTGTTGAAGTCCTCAACCCTGAACCATCGCTATCCGAAAGCAAGCGGGAGACGGCCGCAAGGAAGGAGGCAGTGCCAATCGTCGCTCGCGCTGAGAACTCCGCTTCCGTGATTATCACTACGCCCGCAAACGCTCCGGCCTCGGCAGAAGTTGGCATCCTGCCCAGCGTGACTGAAACCTGCCCAGGTGGCTCCATCGTGTTCACTGTCGAGAATGCTCCTGTGGCGAATGAGGTGAAGGGCCTTCTCTGGAACTTCGGCGACGGCAGCTTTTCCGTGGAGCGCACCCCCACGCACGTATTCACGAAGCCCGGCCGTTACGTGGTCACGCTCTCCTACAGTACCAATACTGGTAGCTTGATCCAGAAACCCATCTCCGAGCCGATCATCATACATGAGGTGCCGAAGGCCTCATTCGTGAACCTCGCAATGGGTGGGGCGCCAGAGAAGGTTCCCTATATGCATTTCGAACCGAAGAGCCCTGGCGCTGTGGCGTATCTGTGGGATTTCGGCGATGGCCACACTTCGAAGGACCGCGTGGCCACGCATGTGTACAAGAAGAAAGGCACGTATCCTGTAACGCTCCATGTTGAGAACGCCATCGGTTGCTCGGATCGCACGGAGCGTACCGTGAAGATCGACGACGACTACAATCTGCTCGCGCCCACGGCTTTTTCGCCCAATGGCGATGGCGTTGACGACAGTTTCATGCCTGATGCGCTCACCATGCTGAACCTTCGTTTCCATATGCGCATCCACGACCCTGAAAACGGCCATCTGCTCTTCGAGACGAACGACCCGAAGCGCTCTTGGAACGGAAGGGTCCTTGGCCGTGGCGATGCCTGCCCTGTGGGCAACTACCTCTGGGTGGTAGAAATGAAGGACGGAGAGAAGGTAGGCGGCACCTACAATGGCACTGTGAACCTGGTTCGCTAAGGATACCAAGGTCATTCGACTCAAGGACCCGGCCACGAGCCGGGTCCTTTATTTTCGCGCCGGGCAACGCAGTCCTTTCTGCATCATAGCCGACCACGCCTAGGCACAAAATCCCGCGACGAACCGAACGACCAGATTCTCGACCACGCACCCTCTGCGCCTCTCATTCACGTTCATCCTGCTCATTGCCGCTGCGCATGGTTTCGGCCAGCAGTTCGGCACAACCCGACAATCAGATGCCTGTTCTGGTGGCGCGCTGACGACTGCGGGCGCCTCCGCTGCGCAATATGGCAACAACGAGAATTTCACCGCGGTGCTCTGCCCTGATCACCGGGCGATGTGATGAACATCCAGTGGGTTGTGTTCAACTTGACAATACTGGAGCGCAGAACACCTGGGACCGCATCCGCATCTGGGATGGCGATAACACTACCGGCACCTTCATGGGCGTACACCGGCGCGAACAACATACCTGGGTCACCATTCCAGGCCACTACGATGAACCCGACCGGATGCCTCACGGTGCAGTTCATTTCGAACGGTGCTGGCACGGGAGACTTTGCAGCGCAATCACCTGCGAAACGCCCTGCGATCGCCCAACTGCGGTAGGCACCATGAGCGAGGGTGGGCCTGCGATGATCTGTATCGGCGAGACATTGCAGTTCGATGGTACTGGCTCCTTCACTCCTCCTGCCTCCGGCTTCAACATCGTCAGCTATTCCTGGAATTTCGCCGATGGGAACACGGCGAACTCAATGTCCGCTTCCCATAGCTGGGATACCGGGCGAGTACATCGTGCAACTCTTCGTGGTGGATGACAATGGATGCATCAACACCAACCTCATCGATCTTCAAGTACTGGTCTCGACCATCCCGAATTTCAGCGCATCGCTCATCGAGACATCAGGAGATGTGCTTGGGCTCCTCAATTACGCTGGATGCTACCGGTACACAAGCCGTCACCTGGACCGGTGTTCCATCGACAAGCAGCGAAGAGGATATTTTCATCGCCGATGAGCAAGGCGTGCCTTTTGAAAGCACCATTGCCGTCTCCAATTTCCAGCCCGGCCAAACGCTCACCGATTGCAACGACCTTCAGAGCATCTGCATCGACTTCGAGCATTCTTTCATGGGCGACCTGGTAATCACGCTCACGTGCCCGAATGGCTCGGTCCAGACCCTGCATCAGCAAAATGGCGGAGGCACCAACTTGGGAATTCCAGGAGCAGGCACAGGCATTGGCACCACGTACACCTATTGCTGGTCGCCGACGGCCACAAATGGAACTTGGGCCGCCAGTGCTGGTGGGCAGGCCACATTGCCCGCCGGCACATACAGCCCTGTTGAGAATTGCAACGACCTGGTGGGTTGCCCACTGAATGGCACTTGGACCCTCACCTTTCTTGATCTTTGGGGCGCAGATGATGGCTGGCTGACTGGCTGGGGACTTCAATTTCAACCCCGCATTGATTCCGGATGTCACTGAATTCACGCCAGTGCTCGGCCTCAACTCTCCCGATTCTGCTGTTTGGAGCGGCCCAGGTGTCGTGGTTGACCCGACGAATCCGCTCGTAACCCAAGTTACGCCGAGCGCTCCAGGCAATTACACCTACACCTTCTCGGTCACGGACAATTTCGGTTGCACCTACGACACCACCATGACCGTTACCGTTGACCCGCAGATGGTGATTGACGCGGGTCCGGATATCGTGCTGTGCAACGACCCCGTAGCCATGGCGGGCGTGGTTGTGGCGAATCCTCCTGCTTCCGACTGCGTGTGGACCAGCAGCCTGTTCGAGAACTTCGGCGATGGATGGAACGGTGGTGCCATTGGCCGTGAACATCGACGGCACCGTGACCAACTTACGACGAACTTCGGCCGGACTCCAGCAGAGCAAGCTATCCTAACGTGAGCACTGGAACCCCCATCTCGCTGACATTACCGCATCGTTGTTCTGGAATAACGAGAACTCCTTCAGCCTACTGGACCAAAGAGGTGGCGGTTGTTTACCAATCAATCCAAGGGCCGCCATCGGCAATTGCATGGAATGGCATAGCCACCTGCGGCCCGAATAGCGGTATCACGTGGAAGTGGTCGCCAATCGATGGACTCACGAATCCAGCTAGCCCTACGACCAATGTCTTCACCACCCAGCCCACTTGGTATTACCTCAGCGCTCATCCTGTCGGCTCGCCCCAATGCGCTGTAACCGACAGCGTGTTCGTTGCTCCTGACCCGAGCATCGATGCAGGCCTCTCTAACACCTTCACTATTTGCGCCAGCAACCCGGTATTCCTCCTCACCGATTCGTTGAATGGAACCCCGGATCCCGGTGGCGTATGGACCATGGCGAATGGCACCGTAGTACCAAACCAGTTTGACCCATCAACCGGTGCGCCCGGCACGTACACCTACACGATAACAAGCGCTGCTGGATGCCAGGCCACGGCTCAATTGACGATCTCGATCCTCGCCGCGGACGACCCCATGTGCTGCGGCGTAATCGTAATGGGCCAGCCAAATGTCTCTTGCGACCTCAGCATCGGCCTAACCGTGGTCCCCGGAAATACAGGTGTCGGCTATTGGAGCGGCCCTGCCGGAGCCGTATTCGCAGACCCTTCTGCCACCACCACAACCGTAACGATGCCCGTTGGAAGCGGAGGCCTGCACATGTTCTACTGGATTGAGAACGATGGCGCCTTCTGTGACTTGATCGACAGCTTGCAGATGCTCGTGACCGACGCCATCGATATCGATATCACGCACACCGACGCGATCTGCTACACGTATTGCGATGGCACCGCCCAAGCTACCGTTACCGGTGGGAATGGATTCGACAACTACGCCTATTCGTGGTCTGCTGGGGCGAATAGCGTGACAGCGGATGTGGTCGGCCTCTGCGCTGGCAGCTTCACGCTTACGGTTACCGACGAGAATGGCTGTACGGGTGAAGGAACAGTGCAGATAAGCGAGCCTGTCCTGCTGGAGATCGATGCGCTCTCCTTCGACCCTGTCACGTGCTCAGGTGATTGTGATGGTGCCGTGATGGTGACCGATGCGGAAGCTGTTGAATACAGCTATGACGATGGTGCGAACTGGATCACAGATGCCACACTGTCCGATGCATGCGAGGCCATCTATCAGGTGCGGATCCGCGATGCCGCTGGTTGCGTTGGCGTTGGACTGATCGAGGTGACAGGCCCGCCGCAGGTGGTTGCCGATTTCGCGTGGAATCCTGTACCTGCCGACGTGAATGATCCGCGCATCTGGTTCGGCAATCTCAGCACAGCCGCACAGACCTACTGGTGGGATATCGCAGGCTTGGCAACCAGCACCGAATTCGAGCCCTTCTTCGAGTTCACGAACAAGGAACCAGGCCAGTACACGGTATGCCTCGCCGCATTCAACGAGAACCTGTGTGCCGATACGATCTGCAAAGTGGTTACGATCGACGATGTGCTCTTCATCTATGTGCCTAACTCCTTCTCGCCAGATGGCGACAACATCAACGAGCTGTGGGGCATGAGCGTGAACATCGATGCGATCACAAGTTTCGACCTGAAGGTGTTCGACCGGTGGGGGCAGGTGATCTTCGAATCCGACGAGCCCCGCGAATGGTGGAATGGAGCAGCCAACAACAGCGGCGAGATACTCAAGAGCGACGTGTACGTTTACCGCATCTCGTATGAGATAAAGGGCGTCGAGACGAAGCGTGAACTGTTCGGGCACGTGACGCTGATCAAGTAATTTCGATTGGCGGAAATCGAGCGGCACCGTTGTTCCAACAGCGGTGCCGCTTCTGTTACTAAGCCCTCCAAGATGCATGTGAAAGGAATGGACGCGGAATGCCCCAATTCGTCGATCTTGCGGCTCGATTCCGCACCGTGGAAATGACGATGCTCAACCGCTGCCATCTCTTCATCGCATTGGCCTTCACAGCCACCGGACTCGATGCGCAGCAATTCACCGATGCAGCGAGCTACGATGCTTGGAAAGCATCAATTGCTCCGGACCCTGTTGAAGGCACCGGACCCTTGGATGGACCGATGATGGGCCAGCGCAGCAACTGCGACTGCTGGATAGAACCCGATGCCAGCTATACCACCGTCAACAACCAGACGCAGTGGAATGCCGCAGGCTTCAACAATGCCGATGATGGGAACCATGGGCCGGTGAACCTGCCATTCGGGTTCCAGCTCTACAGCAATGTCTTCAACCAGGTTTATATCAGCACGAATGGCATTCTCGTTTTCGGAGGAACCTACGTGGCTTTTACCGCGCAGGGCCTTCCGATGGCCCCGAACCGTTTCGTAGCACCCTTCTGGGCAGACATCGACCTGCGCGGACCGGGGGCGAACAACAACATCGTCAAATACAAGGTGACTCCGACGGCGATGTATGTGAATTACATCAACGTAGGCTATTTCAGCCAACACGTGGACAAGGTGAACACCTTCCAGGTGATCATCACGAACGCCACCGACCCTGTTGCGCCCAACGGAGCGAATGTGAGTTTCTGCTACCGGGACATGCAGTGGACAACCGGCGATGTGAACGGTGGAGCGAACGGTTTCGGTGGCAATGGCGCCAACGTAGGAGCCAACCAAGGGAACGGCGTCAACTACCTACAATTTGGGCGTTTCAATCAACCGGGCACCGCATACAACGGCCCATTCGGAGCGCCGGGTGGCGTTAGCTGGCTCGATGGGCAGCACTTCCTGTTCAATACCATTCAGACCAGCGCGAACGTGCCTCCGGTTGTTTCGAGCACCACGGTGTGCGACACCATTGAGGTCTGTATTGGTGTCGCGACTCCCTTGGAGGTGACTTTTCTTTCACCAGAGCCAGGTCAAATCACAACCCCGTCTATCAGCGCCCCCACGATGCAAGGCTGGGCAACTACAAGTCTTGTTACCGGCAATACCGCAACTGCCTCCGGCGTGCTCACGGCAACCACGGCCGATATCGGATTCCATACGATCACTTTCTCCGGCGCTGACAATGGGCAACCACCGCTGACCTCAACGCACGATGTGGTCATCCATGTGCTACCACTGATCATTGTGGATACAGTTGATTTCGCCGTCTGCGATGATAGTGCACCTACCAACCTTTCGATGCGATCAGCAGCGTCGCCAATCTCGGCGGAGAATGGTTTGATCCGAACGACGCGCCATCCTCAGGCATCTTCACGCCGGGCAGCGACCCCGATGGCGTCTATATGTACACGGCCGCCATCTCATCACAAGCCTGTCCGGCTATCGCTGTTGCCGTGATCACGAGCCAGATGGATCACGTCTCCGATATCAACCCGCCGCTCTGCAACGGCAGCGGCAACGGCAACCTTCAGGTGAGCACCACCGGTAATGCCGGCCCGTGGAATTACGCCTGGTTCGATGCCTCTGGACATCCGGTGGGTAGTGGCAGCGGCACATCAAGCACCTTTGCTGGGGGCGCCGGCCAATACACGGTGATCATCACAGAAGGCATTAATGGAGCTGGATGCTCTGATACGCTGCTCCTCGAGATCCTTGAACCCGAACCGCTGGCTTGGGTAGGCCTTCCTCACGATACATTGATCGCCTTACCGGCACCGCGCTGTTGAGCGCAAGTGCCATCGGTGGCACCGGCGCGATCAACTATCAATGGAGTTCTGGAGCTTCAGGCCCTGGTCCACACGGCGTGAGCCCAGCCGCTGCAACGCAATACACTGTGGTTGCCATTGATGCCAATGGCTGCGCCATCGGGCCGGTGGGTGCGTCAATCGATGTGCGTCCACCTCTCTCCCTCGACCCGTTGACCAGCGATACCACCTGCTTCAACATTCCATTGGCGTTACAAGCTTCCGGCTATTCCGGTGGCGATGGCGCCTACCTTTTCAATTGGGGCTCGGGGCCACAGCCTTTGGACAGCATCGTGACACTGGTCCCCTCGAGCACGAACATATGCGTTACGTTGATTGATGGCTGCGAGACCCCGCCGCTCACCAGTTGCGCATGGGTCGAAGTCCTTCAGGTTCCGCCGATCCGGCTTTCCGCTGACACCACCATCGGTTGCGTACCGCTGAGCGTGCAGTTCGCGTTGCGCGATACCACTGGTGGCGCCATGGTTCATTGGCGCTATGGTGATGGCAATGAGCTTGTTGGCGATTCGGTTTCGGCGCACACATACGCAGGTGCAGGGAACTTCACGGTCAGCTTGACCATCGCTTGGCCGAACGGCTGCGTGAGCGACACGTCGTTCGCGAACATGGTGAGCACCTTCACCATCCCCATCGCGCAGGCGACTTGGAACCCGCGGCCAGCCACGATCAATGACCCCGTAGTGCGCTTCATGGACCTCAGCATCCCAAATGTTGTCAGCTGGCAATGGGACTTCGGTGCATTCGGCACCAGCGATGAGCGAGACCCCGTGATCGAGTACCCGAACGATATCGGCGGCGCCTATCCGTTCGTGCTCGTTGTGGCCAACGCCCTGGGCTGCACCGACACGTTGCGCGCATGGGTGAATGTCGATGATGAATTCATGGTGTGGGTGCCCAATGCATTCACCCCGAATGAAGAAGGCGGCAACGAGGAGTTCTTCATCAGCGGCACCGATCTTCGCCCGAGGGCTTCGAGTTCCTTGTGTTCGATCGCTGGGGCGGCCTGATCTATTCCACCACCGAACTTGGCTTCCGCTGGGATGGCTTCAAGGATGGCCAGCGACTTCCGCAGGGCGTTTATCCGTACCGCTTGAAGGTCGAATCGCTCAGCACCCCTAAGAAAAGGACGATCCACGGTCACGTGAACCTGTTGCGCTGAGCGCATCGGGCGTCTTTCAACCGCATTAAGCGGGAACAATGGGCTGTTGGTCCAATTGAGGGGGGCTACTGAATCTCGTATTGATCATCCTCCTATTTTTCAAGCGCTTGCGGCGCCCACCACGCCGCTCCGCTGAAACGCATGATGCATCGTTACGCTGGGTCGCTCTTGCCCTCCGTCCGATTCAACCTACCGAGTACCCGCTTGCTAGCGCTGGTGCTACTGCTCGCGGCAGCCACACACGCCAGCGCACAGCCCTATCCCATCTTCAACGGAACGGTGAACACGTGCGTGGGCGCCTTCCTCGATAGTGGCGGCCAGGCGCCAGCGGCTACGGCAACAACGAGAATTATACGTACACGCTGTGTCCAGATGTGCCCGGCGGGGCGATCTCACTCAACTTCCTCACGTTTAACCTGAGCACCGCGGGTGCCGCGCCGATCGACTTCATGACGATCTACGACGGCAACAGCACGGCCGCTCCGCAGCTGGCCAACTGGACGGGCAATGCCGGACAAGGACAAGTGGTGAGCGCTTCGGCCAGCAATCCCACTGGCTGCCTCACCATCTTTTTCCGCAGCAACAACACAGGCACGGGCGTATTCGCGGCGAGCATAACGTGCTACCAGCCCTGTATTAGGCCAACCGCTGTAGCGAATCACGGCACCACGAATCCACGACGGATCTGCCCTGGACAGAGCGTCACCTTCAACAGCTCGGCATCGTTCGCTGCGCCGGGCAACAGCATCGCGAGCCGCCGCTGGGATTTCGGCGATGGCACCATCCTGAACAATGCGCCTGCGATCGTCAATCACACCTACGCGCAACCCGGCGGTTATACGGCTCAGCTTTACCTCTTGGACAACAACGGCTGCGCGAGCACCAACCTCGTAGACCTTTTAGTGCTCGTAGGCACGCAGCCCACATTCAATGGCACCGGCGGAACACTTTCGGGCTGCGCGGGCGAAACGCTCTGCTTGAACGGCGCCGTGCAGGGCACCACATGGACCGAGACGCCTGATCCGGCTGTGGGCACCGGCGTGTTCCTGCCGGACAACGTAGGCGAGTGTTTCGAGAGCAGCATCACCTTCAACCAATTCCCTCCAGGCGCAACACTGAACAACGTGAACGGCCTGCTATCGATCTGCCTATCGATCGAGCACTCCTTCATCGGAGACCTCATCATCAACATCATAAGCCCCACCGGCCAGTCTGTGACGATGCACCAGCAGGGCGGCGGGGCCACCTTCCTGGGCGTGCCGGTGGATAATGACCTTACTCCGAATGCACAGGGCACCTGCTGGAACTATTGCTTCAGCCCAACTGCGACAAACGGAATCTGGGTGGACAATGCGGGTGGGACGCTGCCAGCCGGGACATATCAGAGCCTCAACCCGCTCGCAGGGCTTGTCGGATCGCAACTGAACGGTAGCTGGACGATCCAGATCTGCGACTTGTGGACCAGCGACAATGGTTTCCTCTGCGACTGGAGCATCGATTTCAATCCGTCGCTCTTCGACGACCTGATCGAGTTCACGCCTGTTTACGGCGCTCAATGTGACAGCAGTTATTGGACCGGGCCGAACATTACCAGCCAGAATGCCAACTGCAATCAAGCTTGCGTTACGCCGCCAGCGCCCGGAAATTTCCAGTACGTCTATCACGTCAGGGACAACTTCGGCTGCAGCTACGACACCACGCTCACGGTAAACATCATCCCTGGTCCGCAAGTGAATGCTGGACCTGACGCGAGCACATGCAACACTCCGGTGCAACTGAACGCCACGGTAACCAGCGGCGGCTTCCCCACCAATTGCGACTACTCGCTCACGCTCTACGATTCGGCCAACGACGGCTGGCGCGGCCTATTCGGCCTTGGCTCGAATGGCTCGAGTGTGACGGTAACAGTGAACGGAACACCTTATGGCCCCTATTGGCTCACGAACGGATCCCAGGCGAGCGTGAACATTCCAGTGACCACTGGGGCCACCATTGTTGTGAGTTACGTGGCAGGGAGCATCTACAACAACGAGCAATCGTTGCGGCTTTTCAACAGTAGCGGCGCGCAGGTGTATGCTTCGCCCAATGGCCCGGGCACCGGACAGCTCTGGAGCGGTACAGCGGCATGCCCCGGCGGCGGCTTTGTGTACAGTTGGAGCCCAGCGGCCGGCCTGAGCAATCCGAACATCGCGAACCCGACAGCCACGGTGGGTGGCACCACGCAATACTGTGTCACGGTGTATCAAGTTGGCCACCCGCTATGCACCAGCACCGATTGCATGACCATCACGGTGGACAATCTGGTGGATCCCGGAACGAATGCGAATGTGGCCGCGTGCAGCAACGGCGCAGCGATCAATCTATTCGCTCAACTGGGCGGAACACCCACTGCAGGCGGCACATGGGCAGCGCCCGGCGGCGGGGCGCACAGCGGCAGCTTCCAGCCGGGCACCGATGCGCCTGGCATCTACACCTACACCGTTGGCGGCGCTGGTGCATGCGGCGCTCCGCAGAGCAGCACGGTGAACGTGACGGTGTACCCACTGCCGAATGCGGGCACGCCATCGAGCCTCGCCGTGTGCAGCACCGATGCGCCGCAATCCCTCTTCGCGCTCTTGGGTGGAAGCGCGCAAGCCGGTGGCGCTTGGAGCGGACCATCGCCAGTCGTTGGTGGCAACTACAATCCTGCGACGATGATTCCGGGCGTGTACACCTACACGGTGACAGGCACCGCGCCTTGCCCGAACGCAACGGCCACTGTTACAGTGAGCGAGAATGCACCACCCAACGCGGGCAACGATGCGAGCATCACCTTGTGCAGCACCAGCGCGCCGGTGGTGCTGGTGACGCAGCTCGGCGGATCACCGGATGGCACAGGCTCGTGGACGGCACCCGGCGGCGGCGCATCGAGCGGCGGCCTCGACCCGGTAGTGGATCCACCCGGCGTGTACACCTACACAGTAACCGGCACAGCGCCCTGCCCGAATGATGTTGCCACGCTCACGGTGGCCATCAACCAGGCCCCAGATGCGGGAACGCCCGGCGCAATCACGCTGTGTTCTTCGGATGCGCCTGCTTCGCTCTTCGCCCAGTTAGGCGGAACGCCGCAGGCCGGTGGAATCTGGAGTGGTCCAAGCCCTGTCGTAGGCGGCATGATCAACCCCGCAACGATGAATGCGGGCATTTACACCTACACAATGAATGGTGTTGCTCCGTGTCCGAGTGAGAGCGCGACGGTCACAGTCACGATCAATACGCCTCCGGTGTCGGGCGTTCCTGCCAACATCACGATGTGTTCCAGCGATGCAGCTACCAGCATGTTCGCTTTGCTAGGCCCAACCGCGCAAGCGGGTGGAACATGGAGCGGACCGAGCGCAGTTGTCGGAGGCATGATCGATCCCGCTACGATGAACGCTGGCGTGTACACCTACACGGTGAACGGTGTTGCACCATGCCCGAGCGCCAGCGCGACGGTGACAGTCACCATCAACACACCGCCGGATCCCGGAACGCCAGGTGCAATCACGCTCTGTTCTTCGGATGCGCCCGCATCGCTGTTCGCCCAGCTCGGTGGAACACCTGATGTTGGCGGAACATGGAGCGGCCCAAGCGCTGTTGTCGGCGGCATGATCGATCCCGCGACGATGAACGCGGGCGTGTACACCTACACGGTGAACGGCACCGCGCCTTGCCCGAACGAGCAAGCGACCGTCACTGTCACGATAAACACGCCGCCTGATGCCGGAACGCCCGGCGCAATCACGCTGTGTTCTTCGGATGCGCCTGCATCACTCTTCGCGCAGCTCGGTGGAACACCTGATGTTGGCGGAACATGGAGCGGCCCAAGTGCTGTCGTAGGCGGCATGATCGATCCCGCTACGATGAACGCGGGCGTGTACACCTACACAGTGAACGGTGTTGCTCCGTGCCCTAGCGAGAGCGCGACGGTAACGGTGACCATCAACACGCCGCCCGATGCAGGAACCAACGGCGCGATCACGCTGTGCTCTTCGGATGCGCCTGCATCACTCTTCGCACAACTAGGCGGAACACCTGATGTTGGCGGAACATGGAGCGGCCCAAGTGCTGTCGTAGGCGGAATGATTGACCCCGCTACGATGAACGCTGGCGTGTACACCTACACGATGAACGGTGTTGCTCCGTGTCCAAGTGCGAGCGCGACGGTAACGGTGACAATCAACACGCCGCCGGATCCTGGAACGCCCGGTGCGATCACGCTGTGCTCTTCGGATGCTCCCGTAAGTCTCTTCGCGCAGCTCGGTGGAACACCTGATGTTGGCGGAACATGGAGCGGACCAAGCGCTGTTGTCGGCGGCATGATCGACCCCGCTACGATGAACGCGGGCGTGTACACCTACACGGTGAACGGTGTTGCTCCGTGTCCGAACGAGAGCGCGACTGTCACTGTCACGATCAACACGCCGCCGGATCCGGGAACGCCCGGCGCGATCACGCTTTGTTCTTCGGATGCGCCTGCTTCACTCTTCGCGCAGCTAGGTGGAACGCCGCAGGCCGGTGGAATCTGGAGCGGTCCAAGCCCTGTCGTCGGCGGCATGATCAACCCGGCCGCGATGAATGCGGGCGTGTACACCTACACGGTGAACGGTGTTGCTCCGTGTCCGAATGAGAGTGCGACGGTGACTGTCACCATCAACACGCCACCGGATCCTGGGACGCCAGGTGCGATCACGCTCTGTTCTTCGAATGCGCCTGCATCACTCTTCGCGCAGCTTGGTGGAACGCCGCAAGCTGATGGAACATGGAGCGGGCCAAGTCCCGTCGTAGCCGACACGATCGATCCCGCTACGATGAACGCGGGCGTGTACACCTACACCGTGAATGGTGTTGCTCCGTGTCCAAGCGAGAGCGCGACTGTCACGGTCACGATCAACACGCCACCTGTTGCTGGAACGCCCGGTGCGATCACACTCTGTTCTTCGGATGCGCCTGCTTCGCTCTTCGCACAGCTTGGTGGAACGCCTGATGTTGGCGGAACATGGAGCGGGCCAAGTCCCGTCGTAGCCGGCATGATCGACCCCGCTACGATGAACGCGGGCGTTTACACCTACACAGTGAACGGTATTGCGCCTTGCCCGAGCGAGAGCGCTACGGTAACAGTGACCATCAACACGCCACCCGATGCGGGGACGCCCGGTGCGATCACGCTCTGTTCTTCGGATGCGCCTGCTTCGCTCTTCGCGCAGCTTGGCGGAACACCAGACGCGGGCGGAACATGGAGCGGGCCTTCGCCTGTTGTCGGCGGCATGATCGACCCCTCTACGATGAACGCGGGCGTTTACACCTACACGGTGAACGGCACCGCGCCTTGCCCGAACGAGCAAGCGACCGTCACTGTCACGATCAACACGCCGCCGGATCCCGGAACGCCCGGCGCAATCACGCTTTGTTCTTCGGATGCGCCTGCTTCGCTCTTCGCGCAGCTCGGTGGAACACCTGATGTTGGCGGAACATGGAGCGGACCAAGCGCTGTTGTCGGCGGCATGATCGATCCCGCCACGATGAATGCTGGCGTGTACACCTACACAGTGATTGGTGTTGCGCCATGCGTGAATGCATCAAGCACGGTCACGGTCAGCATCAACGCACCTCCGAACGCTGGCACGGATGGCGTAATCACCGTGTGCGAGACCGATGCGGCCTTCAACCTGTTCGCGCAACTGGGTGGCAGTCCGCAAGCCGGAGGCGCATGGACCATCGGCGGCAATGCGCACGGCAGCATGTTCATGCCTGGCACCACTGCTGGCGGCGTTTACTCCTACACGGTTGCAGGCACGGCACCCTGTCCAGCGGCCATCGCTACGGTGACCGTCGCAGTGAATGCCATGCCCGATGCAGGGATCAATGGCGGCCTCACGCTCTGTTCATCGAGCCCTGCCACGGCGCTGATCACCGGCCTCAACGGCACACCCAACGCCGGAGGCACGTGGACAGCTCCCGGCGGCGGAGCATCGAACGGCACCTTCACGCCCGGCGTGAGCGCGACTGGTCTTTACACCTACACGGTGAACGGCATCGCACCCTGCCCATCGGTTTCGGCAGCGGTTGATGTGAGCGTGGCGACCAATCCGGACGCTGGCCTTCCCGGCTCGGCAACGCTTTGCGCAAGCGATGCTGCGATCCTGCTCTTCGCGCAACTCGGCGGAACTCCCGATGCTGGTGGCGCATGGAGCGGTCCTTCTGCGGTGGTCGGCGGCCTGTATGACCCCGCCACGATGAACGCGGGCGTTTACACCTACACCATCACCGTCCCGCCGCCGTGCGTGAACGCAAGCAGCACGGTGACCATCACCGAGATCGCGCCACCCAACGCGGGAACTGATGGCGCACTCACCTTGTGCATCAGCAGCCCTGCGGCATCGCTGTTCGCGCAGCTTGGTGGTGGCGCGCAAGCCGGAGGAACTTGGAGCGGGCCTTCAGCAGTTGTAGGTGGCATGTTCAACCCGGCGACGATGACCGCTGGCACATACACCTACACGGTGAATGGAACCGCGCCCTGCCCTGCCGATCAATCGCAGGTGACGGTGAACGTGGTGGCAGCGCCGAACGCAGGAACGCCGGGCAATGCAACGCTCTGCGCGACTGACGATGCCATCAGCCTCTTCGCGCAGCTTGGCGGAACACCCGATGCCGGTGGCGCATGGAGCGGACCTTCAGCAGTGGTCGGCGGCATTTACGATCCCGCCACGATGAACCCCGGTGTGTACACGTACACGATCACCGTCCCGCCGCCGTGCGTGAACGCGAGCAGCACTGTGACGATCACCGAGATCGCGCCGCCGAACGCGGGCACCGATGGCGCGCTCACCTTGTGCATCAGCAGCCCTGCGGCATCGCTGTTCGCGCAGCTTGGCGGTGGCGCGCAAACCGGAGGAACTTGGAGTGGGCCTTCGCCGGTAGTGGGTGGCCTATTCAATCCGGCGACGATGACCGCTGGCACCTACACCTACACGGTGAATGGAACCGCGCCATGCCCTGCCGATCAATCGCAGGTGACGGTGAACGTGGTTGCTGCGCCGAACGCGGGAACGCCGGGCAACGCAACGCTCTGCGCGACTGACGACGCCCTTAGCCTCTTCGCGCAGCTCGGTGGAACACCCGATGCCGGTGGCGCATGGAGCGGCCCTTCAGCAGTGGTCGGCGGCATTTATGATCCCGCCACGATGAACCCCGGTGTGTACACCTACACGATCACCGTCCCGCCGCCATGCGTGAACGCTAGCAGTACGGTGACGATCACCGAGATCGCGCCGCCGAACGCGGGCACCGATGGTTCGCTCACGCTTTGCATCAGCAGCCCCGCGGCATCGTTGTTCGCGCAGCTTGGTGGTGGCGCGCAAGCGGGCGGAACGTGGAGCGGGCCTTCGCCGGTGGTTGGCGGCATGTTCAATCCGGCGAACATGACCGCTGGTGTGTACACCTACACGGTGAACGGAACTGCACCGTGCCCGAATGATCAATCGCAGATAACGGTGAACGTGGTTGCTGCGCCGAACGCGGGAACGCCGGGCAATGCAACGCTCTGCGCTACGGACGATGCTATCAACCTCTTCGCGCAACTAGGCGGAACACCCGATGCCGGTGGCGCATGGAGCGGACCTTCAGCAGTGATCGGCGGCTTGTACGATCCGGCCACGATGAACCCCGGCGTGTACACCTACACGATTACCGTCCCACCGCCGTGCGTGAACACGAGCAGCACGGTGACGATCACCGAGATCGCGCCGCCGAACGCTGGCGCAGATGGTTCCCTCACGCTTTGCGTCAGCAGCCCTGCGGCATCGCTGTTCGCGCAGCTTGGCAGTGGCGCGCAAGCCGGAGGAACTTGGAGCGGGCCTTCGCCGGTCGTTGGAGGAATGTTCAATCCAGCGACGATGACCGCTGGTGTTTACACCTACACAGTGAACGGAACAGGGCCCTGCCCGAATGATCAATCACAAGTGATAGTGACAGTGGTGAGCGAACCCTTCCCTGGCGGTCCTGGATTCCTCACCATCTGCGGCAGCGATGCACCGGACAACCTCTTCAGCTACCTCGAAGGCTCACCGGACCAAGGCGGGGTGTGGACCACTCCGAGCGGCACCTCCTTCAACGGGCTGTTCGATCCTGCAACGATGGCAAGCGGCGTGTACACCTACAGCATCGATGTGCCACCGCCATGCACGAGCGTGAGTCAAACCGTTACTGTTGATGTGATCACCGCGCCGAATGCCGGCACCGATGGCGCGACCACGCTTTGCCTGAGCGGCGCTGCTGTTAACCTCTTCACCATCCTCGGCGGAACGCCAGAAGCAGGCGGCTCGTGGAGCACATTGAGCGGCGTGCCTTTCAGCGGCAGCTTCAATCCGGCAAACGATGCTGCGGGCACCTACACCTACACGGTGAGCGGCACTGCTCCATGCCCAGCCGCAACAGCGAACGTGACCGTGGCCGTGACACAACTGCCCAACGCTGGAAGCAATGCCATCCTCAACCTCTGCGTGGTGGGCGATGCCGTTGACCTCTTCCCAGCGCTCGGCGGGGCAGATCCCGGCGGTGCGTGGAGCGGACCAAGCGGTGCCACAAGCAACATCTTCACCCCAGGCGCGAGCACTGCGGGTGCGTACACCTACACGGTGACGGGAACGCCGCCCTGCCCTTCGGCTTCTGCCACGATCACCGTGAACGTGCTGGCCAATGCGAATGCTGGCATCGACGGTGCCGCGACGCTCTGCGGAAGCGATGCACCCATCTCGCTCTTCAACCTGTTGCAAGGGAATCCTGATGCCGGTGGCTCGTGGTTCGGCCCTTCGGGTGCTACAATGAACGGCACCTACGATCCTGCGACGAATGCGGCGGGCAGCTACACCTACATCCTCTTCGTGCCAGCGCCTTGCGAGAACGACACCGCGCAGGTGACCATGGCTGTGGTGGCGCCGGTGAGCGCAGGAACCGATGGCAGCGCGACGCTCTGCTCGAACGATGCGCCCATTGCGCTTTTCACTGTCCTGAATGGTGCACCTGATACTGGTGGCGCATGGACCGCGCCGGGCAATACGACATCTGAAGGCGGATTCAACCCCGCTCAGGACCCGACAGGGGTTTATGTCTACACCGTGCAAGCCACCGCGCCTTGCATAGATCAAAGCGCAACCGTTACAATGGCCGTGAACCCTCTGCCAAATGCAGGCACCAACGGCGCGATAACGCTATGCCCCGAAGCCGCACCGATCTCGCTCTTCTCGCTGTTGGGTGGAACGCCTTGGCCCGGCGGCACATGGACAGGTCCTGGTGGCATTGCGAGCAACGGCATCTTCGATCCGGCAACCAGCGCGCAAGGCGTGTACACCTACACCGTCACGGGCCTTGCGCCTTGCCCGAATGCGGTGGCCAGCTCCACGGCAACGGTCTTCCTCATCGCACCGCCGAACGCCGGTCCGGATGCCGTTACCTGCACGCTTGAATTCACGCTGAACGCCACGGGCACATGGGCCAGCGGAACGTGGAGCGGTCCTGCGGGCATCACGTTCGCTGATCCCACATCGCCAACGAGCGGTGTATCGGCCACAGCAGGTGGTGCATACACTTTCACTTGGAGCGTGCACAGCAACGACGGATGCGCCACGCAGGACCAGGTGACCATCACCTTCACCGACGCGATCGTGCCCGTGGTCGCTGCAACCGATGCCATCTGCAATGGCGCGTGCAACGGCACGGCCAGCGTGGAAGCCACAGGCGGCAATGGCGCATACAGCTACGTTTGGTCGAACGGCATCGCGGGCAATACGCCAACGGCCACGAGCATCTGCGCGGGATCGTACACCGTCACGGTGCTCGACGTGAACAACTGCTCGGCCTCGGCGCCCTTCACCATCGGGCAGCCCGAAGTGCTCGTGATCGACGCTATCGCTTCGGTGAACGAGACCTGCCCTGGATCGTGCGACGGCAGCATCACCATCACCGATCCGCAAGGCGCGCAATACAGCATCAATGGCGGCACCAGCTACCAGATGAGCAATGTGTTCACCAACCTCTGCCCCGGCCAATACGCCATCGTGATGATGGATGCGAACGGCTGCACCGCATCGGGCGCGGCCACGATCATGCGTCCCGCGCCGGTGGTGGCCAACTTCGATTACCTGCCTGAGACGCTCTTCGTGGGCGAATCGACCGCAGACTTCACGAACACCTCATCGCCCAACGCCGTGAGCTTCTCGTGGGACTTCGGCGGGCAGGGATCAAGCTCTGAAGAGAATCCGACCTTCACTTTCCCCGGCGGACTTGGCGATACCTACATGGTCTGCCTAACCGCTTACGATGCCAATGGCTGCCCCGACACGCATTGCGGACCCATCGAGGTTCTGGATGCACTGGTTGTCTGGGTGCCGAACGTCTTCACCCCGAATGGCGACGATGAGAACGACGGTTTCATGCCCGTCTTCAACCTCCCGAACGAAGTGAAGGACTACGAGTTCATGATCTTCGATCGTTGGGGGCTCTTATTGAGCCGCAGCGAACAGGTTCACGAACCTTGGAGCGGAAACTACCAAGATGAGATCGTGCAGCAGGATGTGTACGTGTGGAAGATGAAGTGCAAGAACAGGCTCACGAATGAGCTGATCGAGCGAACTGGGCATGTGACGGTGCTGAAGTAGCCCTGTTTACATTCGATTCCTATGAAACGGCTGTGCATCAGCATCGCATTCCTTCTGCTGCATCTGCTCGCACTTCCACAGGAAGGAAAGTGGTGGTGCTCCAGCGATATCGGGAACCTGGCACTTCGCCATGCGAACATCAGGATGCATCGCCAGACTGGTAGTTGGGACTTGGGTCTTCGACTGGACTATAGACCCGCAATTGGCCATGGCTGGATTGCGACACCAGCCGGCAGTAGTTACGCCTACTCCAACTTCAGGAATTGGAATTACCAGGGAATCGGCTTGGGGCCTATTGCTCGGCTGAACTTCGGCCATGAACGCCGCATGTTCATCGAGGCCGATGCCTTATACCGGCTATGGTGGCTTAATCGCAAATGGATTACCTACGACAATGCAGAGAGCTACTCCTTCAGCGGGCTGCGCACAGAGCGCCAGCATGTGGCCGCCATCCGGCTGCTTTGGGGCGGGAGAACGAATCTGCTGCGGATCGGGCGTTCTACTGCGCTTGCGCTTGAAGGCTTCGCAGGCATCGGCGCGCGATGGAAGCAGTTGAGCTTCATCACGCATGAGGGGGAGCTGCTGAGATTCGATCCGCCGAGGGAATGCGAGCCGTGCATTGAACAGAGATCCTTTGGGACGCCATCAGTTCACCTTGGGATTCGGCTCGCATTCTTTCGCGAAAGGAGAGTCGCAGAGAACAGGCCATCTGAAAATCCTTGAAGATGGCATGAGCAAAGCTCCCCTCTGTTCGAGCATGCCGGTGAGCTCGATTACGGAGAGCATGTCACGGTCGGTGATATCATCCTCAACGCGAGAGTTCCATCGCCCCACTACTCCACCACCAATGCTGCCCTCATCGCATCGGCTCCAACTCCCGCCTCAACGGTGTACAGCCCCGGCGCCGATCACCACGTCGAGTGATGCCGTTGCCAAACCTGCGGAAGCGAGAGGCGCAGCATGCACGTTCCTTCCAGATGCATCAAACACTTGCAAGGCACCCAAAGGCTTGCCCTGCGGGTGAACGATCTGGATCCATTGGCTCGTTGGATTCGGGTACACGCGCAAGGCGCTCTCTGCAGCAGGCACCGATGCAATGGAAGTGCTGAAATCAACGGTCATGTACAGAACCCAGAAATTGCTGGATGCTCCTTGGTCGGTTACTTGATAGTCCTTTCGGATTTCAGCGAGGCACCATGGGTAACCCTGCTTGTAGAAGCGCGTGACAGTATCCGTATTGGCGAAGTTCCAATTCACGCCAACCGACACGTCGATCAGATCAAGGCGGATCACATTTTCATACACCCCCGAAGGCAGGATCAATGTTCCGTAGCCCGAGGCATGCGCTTCTATCGATCCGCTGATGGATTCGGTGACGGTTGATTCACCCGAGTATTCATCGAACCATGTATCACCGTATGCCAGTGGCAGCCTCAAATCCAAGCGCGGGTCGGTGTAATGAATAAAGTTCATCAAGGCTTGGCGACCATGATGATGGAGGCTATCGCCATCCACGCTCCAATATTCGCTGAACAACATTCGATGCAGTGGCGCATTCGGATAGGCCCACGCCATATCCGGGTCCGCTTCTAACCATTGTGCATTCCATGCATTACCGACCACCAAGCCTGAGAGGTCCCAGACGGCATCGGGGCCCTGCTGCAGGGGTTCGATGAAATTGCTTGCGCGATTCCAGACATGCTCCAAGCCGACATAAGGCAGCGATTGCGGCCCTTGGATGATGGGCTGCGCAAGCACAGGAGCGGTGAAGAGGCACAGGATAGGTGTAAGGCGTGGCAGCATGGCGTTCGTATTTGGCAGAACGAAAATAGAGAACCCGGCACGGGGCCGGGTTCCTTTGTTTTCAATGCGGAAGCAGATTACACGTCCAGCTTCGCGTACACCGCGTTCTTCTCGATGAACTCACGGCGCGGTGGCACTTCGTCGCCCATGAGCATGCTGAAGACGCGGTCGGCCTCGGCGCCGTTCTCGATGGTGACCAAGCGCAGGGTGCGGCGCGTGGGGTCCATGGTGGTTTCCCAGAGTTGCTCGGCGTTCATCTCGCCCAAGCCCTTGTAGCGCTGCACATGTACGCTCGCGTCCTTGTTGCCGCGCTTCATGGCCTCGATCACCGCATCGCGCTCGGCCTCGTTCCAGCAATACACCTGCTCCTTGCCCTTCTTCACCTGGTACAGCGGCGGCGTTGCGATGTAGAGGTGACCTGTCTCGATCAGCGCCTGCATGTGGCGGAAGAAGAAGGTCATGATCAGCGTCTGGATGTGGCTGCCGTCCACATCGGCATCGCACATGATCACCACCTTGTGGTAGCGCAGCTTCGATCATGTTCAGCGCCTTGCTATCGTCCTCGGTGCCGATGGTGACGCCCAGCGCGGTGTAGATGTTCCGAATCTCCTCGTTGTCGAGGATCTTGTGCTGCATGGCTTTCTCCACGTTCAGGATCTTGCCTCGCAGCGGGAGGATCGCTTGGAACTCGCGGTTGCGGCCCTGCTTGGCGGTGCCACCTGCTGAATCGCCCTCCACCAGGAAGAGCTCGCTGGCGCTGGCATCCTTGCTCGAGCAATCGGCGAGTTTGCCGGGCAGGCCGCCGCCGCTGAACGCGCCTTTGCGCTGCACCAACTCGCGGGCCTTGCGTGCGGCGTGGCGTGCCGTAGCGGCCAGAATCACCTTGTCAACGATCTGCTTAGCGTCGCGCGGATGCTCCTCGAGGTAGTTCTCGAGCATCTCGCTCACGGCGATGTTCACGGCGCCGCTCACTTCGTTGTTGCCGAGCTTGGTCTTGGTCTGTCCCTCGAACTGCGGCTCGGCCACTTTCACGCTGATCACAGCGGTGAGTCCCTCGCGGAAATCGTCGCCGCTGATCTCGAACTTGAGCTTCTGCGTGGCACCGCTCGCATCGGCGTACTTCTTCAGCGTGCGGGTGAGGCCGCTGCGGAAACCGGCCAAGTGCGTGCCGCCCTCGTGCGTGTTGATGTTGTTGACGTACGAGTGCAGGTTCTCGTTGTAGCTGTCGTTATAGACCATGGCGATCTCCACCGGGATGCCCTGCTTCTCGCCTTCCATGTAGATCACGTCCTCGATGATGGGGAGGCGCGTGCCGTCGAGGAACTTGACGAATTCCACCAGGCCCTTCTCGCTGAAGTAGGTCTCGCTCACGAAGCTGCCGTCCTCGTTGGTGCGGCGCTCGTCGGTGAGGGTGAGCTTGATGCCCTTGTTGAGGTAAGCCAATTCGCGCAGGCGCGCGGCCAGTGTATCGAAGTTGTACTCGCTCACCTGGAAGATGGTGAGGTCGGGCTGGAAGTTGACGATGGTGCCGCGGTAGTCGGTGGTGCCGATCTCACGCACGGCATAAAGCGGCTTGCCCTCGCTGTACTCCTGCTCGTATTTCTTGCCGTCGCGATGCACTTCGGCGCGCAGCAACGAGCTGAGCGCATTCACGCAGCTCACGCCCACGCCGTGCAGGCCGCCCGACACCTTGTAGCTGTCCTTGTCGAATTTGCCGCCGGCGTGCAGCACGGTCATCACCACTTCGAGCGCGCTGCGGCCCTCCTTTGCGTGCATGTCCACCGGGATGCCGCGACCGTTGTCCTTCACCCGGATGCCGTTGGTGGGCGTGATGCTCACATCCACTGTGTCGCAGTGTCCGGCCAGCGCCTCATCGATGCTGTTATCAACCACTTCGTACACCAAGTGGTGCAGGCCCTTCACGCCGATGTCGCCGATGTACATGGCCGGGCGCTTGCGCACCGCTTCGAGGCCCTCCAGTACCTGTATGCTGTCGGCCGAATAGCTCGCCGCCGCCTTCTTCTTCTCGCTCATTTCCAGTGTGGTCTCAGACATGGTTTCTACGTTCAGGATACCCCTTTTTCAAAGGCTCCCAAAAGTACCGGTTCACATGCGGTTAACGAGGCCGTTTTCCCAACAGGGACGCGCGATCTGTTGATAATTAACACCCCCCGGCAGCCTTGCTTTTCAGCGCTCGTTTGCTAGCGATCGCTGACCTCCTCAGAACGAATACGTCGCGCCCACCATGATCATGCTGCGCTGCACGGGGTGGCGGTACCAGCGCTCGTACTTGCTTGCGCTCAGGTTGCTCGCATCGAGGAACATGCTCAGGCGCTTGGTGTAGCGGTACTCGAGGCCTAGGTAGAGGTCCATGAAGCCATCGAGGTTCGTTCGGGTGCTCAGGCTCACCTGGTTGGGATCGGTCGAAGGCTCCGGCAGGCGGAATGCCGGACGCTTCCCGAGGAAGAGCACTTCGGCCTTCGCGATCAGCTTGTTGCGCAGGTTGTAGTGCCCGGCGAAGGTGAGCTTGTAAGGTGGCAGGTTCCACGGCTCATCCTGCACGCTTATGGTGTATGTGTAGATGTCGACACGCGCGCTGAATCGCAGGGCCTCACCCTGGCTATAGGTGATCTCGCCGCTGAGATCGAGCACATCCACATCGTCGTACACCACGCGGATCCGATCGCCGAAGGGCACGTTGGGCTGGTTCACGAACAGCGCCATGGACTCGAACGAGCTCTGGCTGGCACGCACATCGAATCCGAGGTTGTTCATGAAGCTGCCTCGCAGGCCCAAATACACATCATAGAGCTTGCTCGTATTGCGCAGGCGCGGAGCAGGTTCGACCCAAGGATTCTCGCGCGACAGGCTGCGGAAACTGTTCCGGCGGCGCTCGCCTTCCAAACCGATGTACGGCACCAGGATGTTGTCGAAGAGCGCATAGTGCGCGTAGGCCTGCGGGTAGAAGTGGAAGCTGCTCTCGCCCATGGCATCCAGGTACAAGCCAGCGCCGGCGCGCACGAAGTACTTCTGACCCACGGTGCGCACACTGGGCATCAGGCCCACGATGGTTCCGTTCTGCCTGAATTCAGCGGAGTCGCGGCTGGGTTTCCCGCGGAAGGTGTTGTTGTCTATGAGCAAGGTGCCCAAGTAGTACTCCGTTCCCTCCTGCTTGCCCACGTCGGCGGTCACGCGGAAGTTCATCTCGCGGCTTCCGCTGAAGTTGCTGTAAGCATGGGCCTCCAGCCCCACGTCGTGCGCTATGCGGCTGCTATCGGCATACATGCTGCGCACGCGGGCCGCGAAACCGACGTCGTTGTAGAACTGCTTCAACGCATCCTCCGGCGCATCGCTGATGCCGTCGATCACGCGCTCGATGCTGTCTGTGCTCGTGTACCCGTAATAGTTCACGCGACGGCGATCATACATCAGACGGCCGCTGGCCTCGTTATCGGAGAAGTAGTGCCGGTAGAAGCCATCGATGCTATTGAAACTGTAATCGCTCTCGCCAACATCGTCTAGACCGCCATTGCTGCTCATGTGCTTGAGATGGACCCCATACCCGTTCGCCCGCGAGCGCCCTTGGTTGTAATACAGCTCGCCCAGCGGCGTGGTGTACAAGCCGAAGCCGCCTTTCACATATCCATTGTACAAGCGACCGAGGGTTTTCTCCACGTTGAGCTTCGCGGCCGCAAGACTGTCGGCGCGTGGCGCGATGTCCGCTTTCACCGGCAGCAGGTTGTAGCTCACGGGCAAGGTGGGCAGTATCGTGTCGATGCCCTCGGGACGCAGGTCGATCTTCTGGGCATCGACGAGCGTGGGGTTGTAGATGCCTTGGATCACGTACTGGCCCTCGTTCTGGGCGAGTAGCGCGAAGGGCAGCAGGGCGGCGAGGAAGGAGATGATGCGCTTCATGGGTTATTGGCCGTTGCCGCCGGGCATGGGAATGGTGATGTCGTCTGATCCAGGCACTAGCTGATCTCGTGGCACCTGACTGGCATTGATGGCATCCAATCGCTGACGGGCTTGCGCGACCAAATCGGGCTCACGGCAATTGTCGATCACGCTCTGCAGCGTTGAGCGCGCTTGGAAAAGGTCGTTGAGCTGCACGTACACATCGCCGAGCAGGATGAAGGCGCGCGCCTTCCAGTGATCATGGCGCTCGGGAACTTCTGCGCCAGCTCGAAGATCTCCGTCTCGGCCTTGCGGTACTGTGTCTGCAGGTGACGGATATATGCCATGTTGTATTTGGCTTCGGCGCCGCGCGCGGTGGTGCTGCCAGTGGCCACGGACTTGAACTTCGTGTACGCCGCATCGAGCTCGCCACGATCGGCCAGATTGCGCGCGATGAGGATGTTGCCTTCGCTCTTCAGGTCAGCGTTCGATTGGGAATTGGCCACCACTTTCTCCGCAGCGGTAGCAGCTTCGGCGATGCGTCCCAATTCGCGCAGGCAGCGCATCTGCCCCACTTGCGCCACCAAGGTGTTCTGCGGCGATGCAGCGATCGGCTCCAAGCGCCTGAAGTGATCGAGCGCGCCCTCATAACGCTTGTCGCGGAAAAGGATGTCGGCGGCCATGGCCGATGCGCTCTCCATGAATTGCGTCCCGTTGCGGCGGATGACTTCTTCCAGGTCGGTGATCGCCTGTTCGTATGCGCCTGCGCGGTAGTGGCAATCGCCACGGTAATAGAGCGCGTTCAGCACATAACCGCCGTTCGGGTACTTGCTGATATAGTCGCCGAAAGCGCCGATGGCCTGCGGGCACTTCTCCTCGAAGTAGAGCTTCTCCGCGCTCTGGTAATACTTCTCATCGAACTCGAGCGTACCAGGGTCAACCCATTTGAGCGAACGCACATAGGTCTCGTATTCGCTTACGCGACCAAGTTCTACATAGATGTTCTCCAAACCCGCGAGCGCATCGCGTGCACCATCCATCGTGGGATACTTGGCCACCACGGCCTTGAAACCAGCAATCGCATCTTCCATACACCCTTACCACTTATATATAAGCGCGCTCTGCAGCATGGCCTGTCGCACGAGCGGACTGTTCGGATGCACGCTCGTGACCTGCGTGTAATAGCTCAGCGCCTCGGTGTCGTTGCCCTGCACGATGTAGGTCTCGCCCAGTTGGAACTTGGCGTCGGCGGCGTAGCGCGAGTTGGGCAGTTCGGCGAGCAGAGCCTTCAGTGTTGCGATCTTCTCGGCGTGCTTACGAAGCAATCCTTGGCATACGCCCTTCTGGTACATGGCGTAGTCGCGATCCGATGATCCGGTGCGCATGGCATCGTCGTACCACTTCACCGCTTGCTCGTTGTCCTTCAGCACGAAGTAGCAATCGCCCGCGCGGAGCATCGCATCGGCACGTTGACGCGCTTCTCCCTTCCGGCTCAGGATATATCGGCGGAAGGCGGTGGCTGCTTCGGCGTAATCCTTTTGCTTGAGATAGGCGTAGCCCATGCCGTAGCCCGCTTGCTCATACAGGTCGGTGCTGTACGCGCCGGGCGAGTTGCGCAGGTCGTCGTACTTGCGCAGCGCGGCGGTGAGGTCGCCCTTGCCGTAGTAGCTCTCGGCCATCCAGAAGTGCGCCTTGGCGTTGGTGCCCTGATGCACCGGATACTTCAGCGCGCGCTCGAAGAAGAGCGCGGCATCGGCGTACTTGCGGCCTTCGTACAACTCGACACCGCGGTTATACGCGAGCTTCTGATAAGCCTCCTTCAAGCGCAGGTCCTTGTTCTGAATCTCGTCGAGTGACGCGAGCGCGTCCTCGTAGTTGCGCGTCTTCAAGTACACGTTCAGCAGGAACTCGTACGCTTCATCGCGACGCGGCGTGTTCGGATACGCGCGCAAATAGCTGCGCAGCGCGGTGATCGCCTCGTGGTACGGATCGAAGCTGAGCTCATAGGCCAGCTTGGCGTATTGGAAGAGCGCATCCTCAGTGATTTTCGCATCGCCCTTCGCCTCGGCTTCACCAGGCTTGCCGATCTCGTACGCCTTCTTGAATGCGTTGCGCGCGTAATTCTTCTCGTTCAGCTTCAAGTAGCAATCGGCCATGTGGTAGCTGGCCAGCTGCGCAAGGCTGTCATCGGCATTGGCAACGATGTTCAGCTCGATGATGGCCTTCTGGCAATCGCCGGTCTTGTAGTAGGCGTAGCCCAGGATGTAGCGGTCGTTGCGATCCACACCGACGCGCTGGGCGTTCTTCTGCAGGTCTGGGAGCGCCTCGGCATAATTGCCCCGGCGATAGTTCGCTTCACCAGCCAAGCGATTGACCTCTGCCTGGCGCTTGATGCCTTGCGGATCGGCCATGAGCGGCTTCACATACTCGGCCAACTCGTCGTACTTGCCCTGCACGAAGAGGATCTCGGCGATATACACGGGAACCAGCTTCGCGAAGTCGGGGTTGTTCTCCAGCCTGCGGAAGCCCTGCAAGGCGGTCTCGTACTGCCCGCGCTCGTAATGGATGTGCGAGGTATAGTAGAGCGATGGCGCTCCGAAGAGCCCTTCGCTGTTCTTCACTTGGCTGAATTCGCCCAGCGCCTTCTCGCTATTGCCCAACTGGAAGTACGCATAGCCTCGCTTGAAGTGGAACTCCTCGGCATCGGAGGTGCTGAGCTCGGAGACCACCACTTGATCGCTCCAGGCGATCGCATCATTCCAATCCTTCTGGTTGAAACTGTGGCGGAAGAGCTCGAGCTTCACCAAGGGCACATGCAGGTCTTCGGGATGCTCGCTCATGAAGCGCTTCAAGCGGTAGCCCGCATCGTCGTTGAAGAGGCGCACGCTGCAAAGGGCCACGTAGAACTCGGCCTCGGTGCGGCGCGGATCGTGCAGGTCGGTGATGCGCTCCACCACGCGCTGGAACTCGAATTGGGCGGCGCCATACTTCTCCTTGCCATAAAGCTCGATGGCGTTCAGCAAGTCGGCATCGCGGTGGTCGTAATGTGCGGGGCGCTGAGCGCTTAGGCCCGAGGCCAAGGCGAGTGCGGCCAGCACCACGAAGGGGCGCAGGATCAGGGTCATCATCTAGCGTTCAAAGGTCTACGGGCGGCATGCGATGAATGGGCAACGACAGGTGGAGATTTCCACCCGGTCGTGTTGGCGCTTCGCAAGCATCAGGCCGCTCAATCCAACGCATTAGGGGCCGCTCGTATTGGAGTCATGCGCACCTTTGCCCGCAACCATGTCATCCGCCCCACTCGTCCAGCTCAACAACGCGCGCATCTTCCAGCGCGAGAACCTGGTGCTCAACAATGTGGACTTCGCCGTGTACAAGGGCGAGTTCGTGTACCTCATCGGCCGCACGGGCAGCGGCAAGAGCAGCCTCATGCGCGTGCTCTACGGCGATGTGCCGCTCACCGAGGGCGAGGGCTTCTGCTGCGGCCACGATCTGCGCAAACTCAAACGCGCCCAAGTGCCCTTCCTCCGCCGGAAGATCGGCATCGTGTTCCAGGACTTCCAGCTCCTGAGCGACCGCACCGTGAACGAGAACCTCTTCTTCGTGATGCGCGCCACCGGCTGGTCCGACCGCAAAGCGATGGATGCTCGCGCACAGGAAGTGCTGGAGAAAGTGGGCCTGGCCACCAAGGGCTACAAGATGCCGCACGAGCTCAGCGGCGGCCAGCAGCAGCGCGTGGCGGTGGCCCGCGCGCTGGTGAACAGGCCCAACCTCATCCTGGCTGACGAGCCCACCGGCAACCTCGACCCCGAGACCACGGCCGAGATCGTTGACCTGCTCTTCGCCATCAGCACAACGGGCAGGAGCGTGATCATGGCCACGCACGATTACTCGCACATGAAGAAGGTGAATGCACGCGTGGTGCGGTGCGAGGAAGGGAAATTGCTGGAGCTCAGCGCGGCGGGGGCGGTGTGATCAGTCCAATAGCCCCACGATCTTCTCCGCATTCCTCTTATTGCTGAAGCGCTCCTCCAACACGCGCGCGCGCTCTTCCAGCGCTTGGCCATTCGCGGGCTTGCCCATGCAGGCGAGGATGCTCTCGCGCATGCCCTTGGGGTCGTCGTGAACATTGCAAAGCGTTTCGAGTCCCGTGCCTTCGACCATAGGCGTGTTGCACACCACATGACGGCCGTTGAAGAGGCAAAGCAGCAATTTGAGTTTGATGCCCGTGGCTTGGAAGGTGGGCAGCACGTTCACTTGAGCGGTGCGCACGAGTGCATGGATCTCGGGCGTGGCGATGCCTTCGCGCAATTCAACGTTCGTTGATCTCGCCACCGCGCGCTTCAGCTCCTTGCTGGCATCGCTGCCAGCGATGACGAGCTTCACAGGCAACTCGTTGAAGACCTTCTGCACGAGATAGAGCGCGGCTTGGTCGTTCTCGGCAACGCCCAGCGCGCCGTGGTAGAAAGCGAAATGGCCAAGGCCATCGGGCACCTCCACCTTCTCGCTGGCGTGGAAGGCCGGCACATGCGTGACGTTATGGAAGTGCGACCCGAAGTAGGCCTCGTCCTTGGGTGAGATGGCGAGCACGCGCGTGGCCTCGGCCAGCACCGGCTCGAAACGCTGAAGCTTGTGCGCCTCGTTGATGAAGTAGGTGCGTCGGAAGGTGCTGGTGGCGGCCTTCGCCAGAGCGCCATAATAGTCGTGCTCCACGTTGTGCGCGCGCACGATGCGGGTGCGGCCCACCAGCCGCGGATCGCCGAGGTGGTAGCAGCAATGCAGGCCCTCGAAGAGGATGGGGTGGTCGTCCTTCAGCAATTGCTCCATCAGCGCATCGCTCCGTCGGCTCACCACCACGTAGGGCAGCGCGTTGAAGAGCTGCAGCTTGCCCAAGTTCCGCGGGTAGTAATGCACGCTCGCGCAGAACCGCTCCAACTCCTTGGCGCGTTGGCGGCCATACTGGAAGCAATGCAGATGCACCTTCACGCCAAGATCCGCCAGCGCCTTCGCCTTGAAGTATACGTCGATCACACCGCCATAGCTGGGCGGCGCGGGAACATCGAAGCTGACGATATGGAGATGCTTAACCGACAATGCGCTGCATGATGGCCTTCAGCGCTTCCTTCTCGCGCTCGCCATCCAATTCAGTGGCGGCGAAAATAGCGTTCAGCCGCAGCTGCTTGCGGCGCTCAGCATCGCCGATTAGGGCCTTTACAGCAGCCGTGATCAGTGCTGGCTCGCAACGCGGGATCACCACGCCCGCATCGTACTTGTGCACGATGCCCGCCACCTCGGGCAGGTCGGTCACCAGTGCTGGGATGTGCGCGCGGAAGTAATCGAAGAGCTTGTTGGGCAGACTGAAACGGTAATTGAGGTTGGTGTCCTTGTCGAGCGATAGACCAAGGTCCGCGTTGCGCGTGTACTGCATCATACGCTCGTAAGGCATGCGCGGCAGCAGGCGCACGCGGTCCTGCAGGGCGTGCTCCTTCACCATTCGCTCCAGCACGGGCAAGGCATCGCCGCCGCCGATGATGAGCAGAAGCGCACCGGGCAATTCCTTCATGGCCAGCACGGCCTCCTCGCCGCCCCTGTCCACGTTGATGCTGCTGCCTTGCAGCACGAGGATGAAGCGCTCCTGGGGCAACTCCAAGTCATCACGCGATGGCAACGGGCCAAGCTCCTTGAACATGGGGATGTTGCGCACCACCTCCACCGGCACGCCGTAGCGTTCTCGATACGCGTTGGCGATGCTGCCGTTCACCGTGATCACGTGCTTCAGTTTTGGGAAGATCCAACGCTCGATGGCCAGCCATACTCGCTTCGCAAAGCGGCCCTGGATCTCGGGCACCTCGGTGAAGTACTCGTGGCTGTCGTACACCAGTGCGCGCTTGCCCTTCGCGAGGTAGCAGGCCAGCAATGTGTCCAGATCGTTGGCCACGAGCAGGCCAGCGCGCGTCGCGAGCAGCAAGAAGAAGAGCCGCAGGTTGAACTCGGCATAGAACAGCGGTCCCTTGCGGAAGAGCAGCCGCATGCGCTTGGTGACATAGGGCCGTTGCAGGGGAAGGCTGTCCGGCAGCTCGCGGCCCACCAGCAGCACCTCGTGGCCCAACTCGCGCAGCACCACGCAGGTGCGGTGTACACGGTTGTCGGTGCTGAGGTCGTTGGTGACGCAGACGATGGCGCGCATCATGAATGATCAAGAAATCCAGAGGTCAATCCATCCTTGTCCGCATGGCGCCGAATGGGAAGCGGCGGGCTCCATGGAAGATGGTAATCACATCGCAGCGTTGGCGACTTGCGAGATAGATGATCCGATAGTCGCCTACAATCGCTTCACGAATGTCCTGTCGCCCAACCTCCGGCACGATTCGTCCGCCCATCGGAAAAACTGCGACCGCGTCAAGGGCGCGATAAAAGCGTTGAATCATACGGTCGGCGTAGCGGGTGGCGCCATGGTCAGCGATGTAGCGATGAATCCGGGCCATATCGCGCATGGCCCTTGCCGAGATGGTCACTTCAGCCATCGCTGATGCTTCTTCTTCGCGTCTGCAAGCGATACAACGCGGCCTGCCTTGATGTCCGAGAGACCTTCTTCGATCGCTTCCAGCAACAGCACGCGCTCCATGACATCATCAGATGAGAAGCGCTCCGGAAGATCCTTGATGGAGCGCAGCACCTTCTTTCTCTCCAGCAGTTCTGGCGTCTTTTTCATGGCTCCGAAAGTAACGCGTCACGCTCTTGAATCGGGTCTGGTTGTACCGCCACCGGTAAACTTGCGCCCAATGCCCCTCCTCCGCCACGCCGACCTCCAGCCCTACAACACCTTTGGCATCGCCGCCAAGGCCGAAGCATTGGCGCGCTTTGCAACGGCCGATGAACTGCGGGGCCTTCTAGCTGCTCCAGAGCTCAGCGCGATGCAACGCCTCGTGCTCGGCGGCGGTAGCAACATCCTCTTCACCCGCGACTTCGATGGCTTGGTGCTGCTGAATGAAGTGCCGGGCATCACGGTGGTGCGCGAGGATGAGGACCATGTGGAAGTGCGGGCAGGCGCGGGCGTGGTATGGCACCATTTGGTGATGCACTGCGTGGCCCAAGGCTGGGGCGGATTGGAAAACCTCTCGCTGATCCCCGGCAAGGTGGGCGCGGCGCCCATGCAGAACATCGGCGCCTATGGCGTGGAGATCAAGGACAGCTTCGTCTCGCTCGAAGCGCTGCGGTTAGCGGATGGCGAGGTCGTCAATTTCGGATTGAGCGAATGCGCCTTCGGCTACCGCGAGAGTTTCTTCAAGCGCGAGGGCCGCGATCGCTTCATCATCCTCAGCGTCAACTTCCGGCTCACCAAGCGCGCGCACCGCATCCGCACCGACTACGGCAACATCGCCGACGAGCTGGCGCGCCAATACATTACGCAACCCACCATCAAGGATGTGAGCGATGCCGTGATCGCCATACGAAGCAGCAAGCTCCCCGACCCTGCCGTGCTCGGCAACGCGGGCAGCTTCTTCAAGAACCCGGTGGTGGAATCAACGGTCGCCGAACGGATCAAAGTCGCGAATCCCAGCGCACCCGTCTATTCCGCAGGCCCAGGCCATAGCAAGCTCGCAGCGGGCTGGCTCATTGAGCAATGCGGCTGGAAGGGCAAGCGCCTTGGCCACTGCGGCGTGCATGAGAAACAGGCGCTGGTGCTGGTGAACCACGGCGGCGCTACCGGAGCCGAGATCTGGGACCTGAGCGATCAAGTGCTGCGCAGCGTGCGCGAGCGTTTCGGCGTGGAGCTGGAGCGAGAGGTGAATGTTGTGTAGAAGATTGAGGGTTGCAGGTTGATTCGATCGGTTGAGGGTTGAATGCCATTGCCCAGTACAATACGATTGCCCGGCATGTAGATTTGGCGGAAACAAAGAGTCATGTTCACCAAGCTCGACCTGATCGAACGCATCATCGCAACAACCGATGAACATGTGCTGGCCAAGGTGAGCAAGGCCCTTGAAGCTGAGTCGGGCGAATTCCGATTCACCAAGGAACAACTTGCCATGCTTGAAGAGCGGCGAGAAGCACGGCGGCAAGGCAAGGGCAAGGGCTATTCATTGAAGGAGGTGAAGGCCATGGTGATCGCTGCGTAAAGAAGAAGCGTCGCAGTTGAGGCACACCAATGGCCGCCTATCGACTTTCATTCCTCTCCATACCGTCCGCCATCGCGATCCTGATGGCTTGCCATCACCCAACCAAACAAGCCGCACTAGCAGGCCCAGCACTTCTAAGCCTCCAACTCCCAGCCTGGGCCATCGCTGACACCAGCCTCCGCTTCGACTTCCCTTACGACAATCCGCTCACCGCGGAAGGCGCCGCATTGGGCCGCATGCTCTTCTTCGAGAAAGCGCTGAGCGCCGATGGCTCGCTCTCCTGCGCCAGTTGCCACAAGCAGGAGTTCGCCTTTGCCGATAGCGCGCGCTTCTCACCCGGCATGAACAGCATGCGCACCACGCGCAACAGCATGCCGCTGCTGAACCTCGCCTGGGACCACTTTTTCTTCTGGGACGCCCGCGCACTCAGCCTCGAGCTCCAAGCCTTCGAGCCGGTGACCGCGCACCACGAGATGGCCAGCCGATGGAGTGAGGTGGGCCGTCGTCTTGCGCAGGACGAGCGCTATCCACCGCTCTTCACCTCTGCCTTTGGCGATGCGCGCATTGACAGCCTGCGCATCGCCTTCGCGCTGGCACAATTCGAGCGCACCATGGTCTCGCTCGATTCGAGATTCGACAGTTACTTCTACCTGAAGCAACGGCATGCGCTGACGCCTCAGGAGATCCGCGGCAAGGAGCTCTTCTTCACCAGCGCGCATTGCGTCGATTGCCATGAGCCGCCGTTGTTCAAAGGGCATCATGTCGTCAACATTGGGCTGGACACCGTGCCCATTGATCTGGGCATGGGCGGTCGTACCGGCATGCCATGGCACCTAGGCCGATTCAAGACCCCAACGCTCCGCAACATCGCCGTGACCGCGCCCTACATGCACGATGGCCGCTTCGCAACACTGGAAGAAGTGATCGACTTCTATGCTGATGATGTGTTCGCTGCATCGCCCACGCTCGATGAGCACATGCTACCATGGCGCAAAGGCGAGGTGCGTCTATCGAAGCAGGATCGCGCCGACCTGGTGGCCTTCCTGCGCACGCTTACCGATTCAGCATTCCTCTCGGACAAACGATTCGGCCCGCCATGATAAGCCCCCTTCCCCAACTTTGAACCGATGCGCGCATGGCATTCCCTTCCCTTGACTCTGTTGCTCGCGGTTGTCTCGTGCCGTAAAGACCCGTCTGTAGAAGGCGTTGCTGTTCCGCCTACTCCGCTCAGCCTCTCTATACCGAGCTATGTGAGCGATAGCGGGCATTACGTGCACTTCTCGCCGGGCAATCCGCTCACGGTTGAAGGGGCAGCGCTGGGGCGCATGCTTTTCTATGAGAGGGCGCTGAGCGACAATTACACGTTGAGCTGTGGCAGTTGCCACAAGCAAGAAGTGGCCTTCAGCGATGCACGCCGCTTCAGCGTCGGCACGGATGGAAGCATCGGGCGCAGGCAGGCGATGTCCATCGCGAACATGGCCTTCGATCTCGACTTCTTCTGGGATGGCCGTGCGAATAGCCTGGAGCGGCAGGCATCGCTACCCGTGATCGACCATGCCGAGATGCGCAATACTTGGCCAGCCGTGGTGGCACGACTGCGATCAATGCCGCTGTATCCGCCGCTATTCCGCAAAGCCTTCGGATCGGAAGCAATCGATAGCATACGCGTGGTTCAGGCCATCGCGCAATTCGAGCGCACCTTGCTCAGCTTCAACTCGCGCTGGGACCGCTACACCTATGCGGGTGAAACGGATGCGATGAATGAACAGGAACTGCGCGGAATGGACCTCTTCTTCCGACGCGCCCACTGCAACGATTGCCATCGCGCGCCGCTCTTCGCGGACCATGGCATGCGCAACAATGGCCTCGACCTCGTTTATGCCGACGGAGGCCTCGGAGAACTGTCCGGCAATCCATCGGACCACGGAAAATTCAAGGTTCCCACCTTGCGCAACATCGCGCTCACGGCGCCCTATATGCACGATGGGCGTTTCACGGCGCTGGACGAGGTGGTGCAGTTCTATGCGGATGAAGTACACACTGAATCGCCGCAGATCGACAACCACATGCTGCCCTGGCTCATCGGGCAAGTAAACTTGAGCGCTGAGGACCGAGCCGATCTGGTCGCCTTCCTTGAGGCGCTCACCGACAATTCCTTCGTGACCAATCCAACGTTCTCCGACCCGCATTGACCGGGCCCAGATCCTGAGCGCCATATTCGCGACCGCGCTGAACGCGCATCGCAGAACATGAGGACCATCAGAATCCAGCTTGCCGCGCTTTTCCTGTTCATTGTTGCTGAAGGACTCGCGCAGCTTGCGCCACTCACCCTGAACGATGCGGTTCTCAAAGCGGGCTCCACCCTGGCGCCTGAGCGGATCCGCGGCCTGCAATGGGTCGAGGGCGCTGCGAACTACAGCTACGTGAAGGGCGAATCGCTGTTGAAGGGCAGCTTGGGCAAGAGTGTGGACATGCCGGTCGCCGAGCTGGCGACGTTGAACAAACAACTTCCCGATAGCGCGCAGTTGAAGGCATGGCCGATGGTTCAATGGATTGATGCCGCGCGCTTCCGCTTTTTTGCACAACCAGCACCTCTTCGTGTTCGACACGGCAACTGGAGAAATGAAGGCCACCACGCGAGTCGGCGCTAGGGCCGAAAACGAGGAAGTGGAGCCCACAACCAATGCGGTTGCATTCACCACAGGTAACGACGTGCTGGTGATGCGCGCCGGGATCGGCAAGAACAAGCCTGCACAAATCACCAGTGATGGCACCGATGGCATCGTGAATGGACAGAGCGTGCACCGACAGGAATACGGAGTGGAGAAAGGGCTCTTCTGGTCCCCGAAGGGCGGCAAGCTCGCATTCTACCGCATGGATGAATCGATGGTGACCACCTACATGCTGGAGGACATCGGCACCAAGCCCAGCACCTTCGAGCCGATCCGCTACCCGATGGCGGGGCAAACGAGCCACCATGTCACCATCGGCGTGCACGACATGGCCACGGGCAACACCGTGTTCCTGAAGACCGGCGAGCCACTGGACCAGTACCTCACCAACATCACATGGGAGCCGAGCGAGCAATACCTGCTCGTTGCACACTTGGATCGCGCCACGCAGAACCTGCGCATGGTGCGCTACAATGCTTCGACAGGCGAAGCGATGAAAACCGTTTTCACCGAGCGCAACGAACGCTACGTGGAACCCTTGCAGCCTGCGCGCTTCCTGAAGACGCGCCCAACGCAATTCATCTGGCGCAGCAACCGCGACGGCTGGCAGCGCCTCTACCTCTACGACCTGCGCACCGGCACGAGCCGCCTGCTCACAAAGGGCGCGTGGGAGGTGAAGGAGATCATCGGCCTCGATCCGAAGGAGTCGTTCGCCATCGTATCGGGAACAGCGGTGATCGACCCGAAGGATCCTCGCGGCGCGACCGAAACCCACCTGTACCGGATCGATATCGCCAGCGGCAAAGCCACCCGCCTTACGCAAGAGCCGGGCACGCACCAAGGCCGCCTGAGCAGCGATGGCAACCACCTGCTCGATACCTGGAGCAGCTTGAGCATATCGAACCGCAGCGTGATCCGCACTACGCGTAATGGCACGGTGATGAAGACCCTGGTGGATGCAAAGAATCCATTCGCGGACTATCAAGTCGGATCAATCGAGTTGCTCACTATCGAAGGCGAGCAAGGCGATCGGTTGAACGCACGCATCATCAAGCCGAGCAACTTCGATTCACACCGGCGCTACCCGGTGCTCATCTACGTGTACAATGGCCCGCATGTGCAACTCGTGAACAACAGCTTCCTCGGCGGCGCATCACCCTGGATGCTGCAAGCTGCCGAGCGTGGCTATGTGGTGTGGACCGTTGACGGCCATGGCACCCCGAATCGCGGGCGTGAATTCGAGCAGGTGATCCACCGACAGCTTGGGGTTTTGGAAGTGAAGGATCAGATGCGCGGCGTAGCATGGCTGAAGCAGCAACCGTGGGTGGATGGCGAACGCTTGGCAGTCCACGGATGGAGTTACGGCGGGCATATGACCACTGCCATGCTCACCAGGCATCCCGGTGTATTCAAAGCGGGCGTTGCTGGCGGACCGGTGATCGATTGGAGCCTTTACGAAGTGATGTACGGCGAGCGCTACATGGATACTCCACAAGAGAACCCCGATGGCTATGCGGCCACAACGCTCAGTAATTCCGCCAAGGACCTGAAGGACCCGCTGCTCATCATCACCGGGGGTAAAGACGACACCGTTGTGCCCGAGCACAGCTATCAGTTCCTGAAGGCCTGCGTGGCTGCAGGAGTGCAGGTGGACTTCTTCAACTATCCCGGCCACGGGCACAACGTGCGCGGCAAGGATCGCCTGCACCTCATGGAAAAAGTGCTGGGTTATATCGACGAACGTGTGCGCACTGCCGACCGATGAGCGCGATGCCAAGAATGGCGAACGGCACGCCGCGGAGAATTGATTTCCTTGGGTAGTTTTCCCACCGAAACCCGCTCTCACATGCGAATCATCTCCATTACTCTTGCTTTGCTTCCAATTGTTGTTGCCGCGCAGACCGTCTGGCAAGTGAATGTTGGGGGGAGCACGCTTAACCCACAGAATCTTCCATACTACAGCCCTCAGAACATCACGATTGTCGTGGGTGATACCGTGCGTTGGAGCAACCAGAGCGGCACGCACAATGTGAATGGGAATCTGTCGATCTTCCCCAGCAATCCGGAGGGGTTCAGCTCTGGCAATTCCCAGAGTGGATCCTGGACCTATAAGCGGAAGTTCAATATCCCCGGCGTTTACAACTACCATTGCACGAGTGATGGTCATGCAGCCACTCAGTTCGGTTCCGTAACAGTGATAGACCCGACCAATGGTGTTGCCGAAGTGAGCGAAGGCGCTGCCGATATCAGAGTTTACCCCTCACCTGCCAGCGATCGTATCACTGTTGATCTGGGCACCATCAATGCCCAATCCGTTCGCGTGATCGACCTGAACGGCGCTGTGCGAATGTCCATGGGGGCATCGAAAGGGCTGCTTTCACTGGGCCTTGGCGAGCTGGCGGCCGCGAACTACTTCGTGCTCATCACCGATGAGCGAGGGAGCGTGATCGCGAGGCCCTTCGCCAAACAGTGATTCACCGCGCCCGTGCGCTCGATCATGAACGAGTCTGGCAAAGCCGGGTTGGCCGTCGTAGCGATACTCATCACGGCGATTAACGCTTGCGCGCAGACGAATTGGACCGTCATTTCAGGAGGCAGCCCGATCACGCCGAATAATTTGCCCTACTATGATCCACAACTGCTCACCATTGCAGTAGGCGACCAGGTCCGCTGGAACAACCAAGGCGGCATTCACAACGTGAATGGAAGTACCGTGACCTTTCCGGGGAACCCACAAGGCTTCTATAATGGGCTTCCTGATGGCGGCTTGTGGTCATGGTCCTTCACATTCACCGTACCGGGCGTGTACAACTACCAATGCGATGGCGATGGGCACTCGGCCACGCAATTCGGCACCATTACCGTTGTTGACCCGAGCACAGGCCTCGCCTCTATGACTGAAATCGCCTCAGGATTCCAAGTCTATCCATCCCCGGCCAACGAAGATCTTTTCATTGATCTGAACGCGATTGCCGCGCGGTCCATCCGCATCATCGACCTGAACGGAAGCGAGCGAATGTTCGTCGGCCCTGCTAAAGGATTGCTCACCTTGGATGTAAGTGCCTTGCCCGCCGCGAGTTATTTCGTGCTGGTTACAGATCGCGAGAACCGTGCGTCCACTCGGCACTTCGCCAAACAGTGATCATGGCAGCTTGACGATGCGCGCTTCCTTGATGCGCCCATCCGGCAGTGCAATGCTTACGCTATATGCACCCACAGGCAAGCCCTCCAGAGACATGGTGAAGCTGGTCCGTCCACCCGCGAGAACAGCGCTCTCGATTGGGCCAATGGCTTTCCCCATCGCATCGCGGAGCAAGACGGAGGCGAGGCCACCAGTTGCAGCGTCCAAGTAGATCGTCAAATCACCTTCGGTGGGATTCGGGAACGCGTTCAAGCGGCCTACACCCTCCGACTCCGTAATGACGCTGATCGCTTCAACAGGAATAGCCAACGCCGCAGCCGATGCAACGCTCAGCTTAGCGAGCTTCTCATAGTATGGCACATCGAAGTACTGTATCCGATCATTCGACGTATGGTAGTATGGATTGCCATCGCTTGAGAACTCCTCAATCACCAGCACAGCGCCATATCCTTCAGTCCAGAACGAGGCATGATCGCTGTATGTGGCGCCGGGATTCGTTAGGATGAGATCGAGATCGATGCCGTACTGCGCGCGCACGCTGAAGACCGTATCTGCGATGGCGAACGAATTGGCGATGGGCCGCGTGTGGATTCGCGCCTTGGCATCTCCGTTACCATCGTAGGCGCATCGCATCCATGTCGATCACGGCCTTGATGCGGGCATCGTTGGCGGCCATGCCGCCGGCATAGAAGATGCTGCCGATCTTGCCTTGCTCCTCCTCGTCCCAGAGCGCGAATACGATGGGATGCACGAATGGTATGTCCCGCAGCACACGTGCGGCTTCCAGCACGGCGCAAACACCGCTGCCATCATCGTCGGCCGCCGGCGCGTTCAAGCTACCAGCAGGCATGGCATCGTAATGCGCGCAGATGATTACGATCTCGTCGGTTGAACCGTCGCCCGGCTTCGTCACAAGGATATTCTTCCCCGTGGAGCTGAAAGACTGCACGACCGGCGAATATCCCAATTGCTCGAGTTTGGACTGAAGCCAGGCCTGAGCAAGGTCATTGCCCGCATTGTTCTTGTGCCTGCTCAAGAGCGTATGCCCAGCTCCATTGATCGTAACGGGAACCTCACCGCTCAACTGGCCCACCCATGTCATCATCGAGTCGATCCGCATGGCCCCGAGCGCCTCGGCGATAACGGGGTGCTGCGCTCTTACGCCCGTGGCAGCCAGCAGGCCAACGATGGCGAAAACAGCGATTCGGGAGCGATGCTTCTTCATGCAATCGGGCAATCAATGCACTACCACACGCTTAACGAACCGCGCACCTCCCATCTCCACCACGACCATATAGGTAGCCTGTGCCTGGGGCAATCTCAACTGCCAGGTCGGATCTCCCTTGGGACTATACGCGGCCACGAGCGCGCCCTTCGCATCCAGCACCGTTATCAACTGTGTTCGCGCATCGAGCCCTTCGATGCGGAGCAATCCATCATGGATCGGATTGGGATAGATCCGGATTCCTGCCTCCTGCAATCCATCGATCTCGAGGCTCATATCCGTAATCACAGCCTCTTTCACCAGGGTAGGTGAACCATCTTCGGCGAGGTACATATCGCGGAAGCGGTCGATGGCCGGAGTGTTGAAAGCGAACATTTCCTCCATCCAGCGCGGCGGTGCGCTCTGGTACCAGACGCGCGCTTCAATCGTGATCATGCCGCTGTAGCCATTCATGGGCACCTGGTAATGCGTTATATCGGCACCGCTGCCTTCGACGCCGCTGCCATAACGATTGAAATCTATGTCCTCCGGCGAAACACCGGCGATCAAGGTGGTGTCGTAGCTCACATGGGTGGTTGAGAACCCGAGCGGAGTGAGACGATTGTCCTTCAGCGGTGTCTTGGCCCGTTCAAGCACCGTGGTCTTGTTTCCATTCACATCGCCCATGACCATCTCGTAAATCTGTGCTTGATCCTCGCTGGTGATCACATCGTGGTGCGGCTCCCAATCCGGATCATGCCCGACCACTTCGTAGCTGGAGTCCCACGCACCGCTTCGGAAGATGGTGGCACCAGTGGCATCCGTCACATGCAGCTCGATGAACGCGCGGCGTGCCGGGTACCCGCTGGGGAATTTGTGCCCGGCAAGATTGGTGAGCTTCACATCCACATCGAGCTGGTCAGCGGTCCTTCCGACTATGGTGTTCTCGATCAGCAGGGTCTGCTGTTGCAACAAGCGTGTGGTGCGCGCTATGGTGCTATCGAATCGAACCGAGCTAGCCGTGAGTTCGAGCTCAGCAATGTTGTGCTTGAGTAGATTCAGCATGAACACATTTGCCCCGGCCATGTGATGGAGACCGAATGGGGCCCGCGGCTGCAGGAAGTCATACAATGCGGAAATCACCACGGCATCGGAGATGCGCTGCATGTGGCAGCCTTGGCAAGAGATGCCGTTCTCCGGATCAGCATCCGTATTGAAGGAGGAGTTCAACCACTCATGATAAGTAGCCTGCTCCACGAAATGGTCGCCAGTGAGGTTCCCCTCGAGGTCGGCCGTCTCAGTAATCAGGGTATGGCACCCCGCGCACACACCAGCCTGAGTCAAGTGTTCCCCGTAGATGGGATTGTAACCAACGAAGCTCTCCATAGGAGCTCCGAAAATGGGTGGGTCCTCAGGGGCTCCATAAGGCCCATAAGCGATACCCGGATCGAATTTGAGCTTACCGCTGAAATGTAAGCCGATGCTATCGGGGCTCTGCATGTGGCATGCGAGACAGCTAACGCCATCGAGCGCGATTGGATCCTGCTCCAGCTCGGCGATGGAGTAATGGCCCAAACCCATGAGGAACTTATCGTAGCGGCCCATGGGCGCATGGCAACTGGTGCACTTGTCCTCGAGCGCCGATTGGTGCCCGGGATTCACGTTCACCTCATGACTCACTTTGGCTCGCCAGAATGGGTCACGGGCGCTATTGGCCATCATGGTGCTGCGCCAATCGTCCAGCGTATTCACATCATGGCCATTGGCATCGCGGTTGGCAAAGACCGGCCCGATGTTGTCCGGGCCATGGCAACCATAACAATCGCCGCTGGCACGGAAAAAGTTGTTGTTGCCACTGGCCAAGCCTTGTCCGCCACCCCGGAACTTCTCGAGATCAGCTCGGGAGTGATAGGCTTTGGCCTCGGGCAAACGGCCCTGATCCCAAGCCACCAGGACGGCAACCATGCCAATGACAGCGGCGAGTGCGATCGAGCGAATAGAGAGCGTACGCAAATGCTTCATGGTTCCTTGCTTGCAGGCGGGCAAGTTAGTCCGGCGGAACACTCAGCATCCGCAGCACTGCATGGCTTTCTTGAAGTGCAACGCGGCAGCTACGGCCTAAGTCCTTGAAAGGTGCTCAAGCGCCACGTTGGCCGCCACGACGAACAGCTGCAGCCTTAGGAACACCGGTGCCTGAGGCCTTCACCTTTGTTGATTCACCAGCTTTCTTCTTCGCCGCCTTCGCAACCGCCTTCTTCTCTGCGGCGGCCTCCTTGTGATCAGCCTCCTTCGTGACCTCCCCTTCCTTCTTCGCGAATTCCCCTGCCTTCAGCAATTGGCCGTACCAAGTGAAGAGCTTTCGCACATCACTTGGATAAATGCGTTCACGGTCGGCGGTTGGCAGGGCTTTCACCAGCGCCTCCCATAGCGCTTCATCGTCGGATTTGGGATCCGCAGCCTCGCCTCCGGCGTTCACCTCGTGCAGCTTCATGAGGACATCCTTTAGGGGCACGTCATCGCCCGTGGTGAACATGCTGATCTCGCCCAAGCTGTTCACCCGAACACTGAGCGGCACAGGGAAGCGCTTCCCATCGATGAAGGATTCGACGATAAGGGCCTGCTTGTTCTGACCGATCACGCGGTGAAGGCCAGGCTTTCCGTTGATGGCGATGATTTTCGTGAGTTCCATGGGGCTGCGAAGATGGGGAACGTGCGCGGTTCAGGTTTTCTGTTTGCGCTTGCGCGCGGCTGGGAAGAGGATGTTGTTGAGGATGAGGCGGTAGCCAGAGGAGTTCGGATGCAGGCTCAGGTCTGTTGGCGGGTCGCCCACCATGTGCTGATAGTCTTCTGGGTCGTGCCCGCCATAGAATGTCCACTGGCCCAGCGCGTATTCGCCATGGATGTATTTCGCGGTGCCTTGAGCCTTGTTCTCGCCCATGATGGTGACTCCGGGCTTCACCAGATCCTTGCGGAAAGCGGTGGTCTGGCCCATGAAGCCTCGCACCACCTGCTCGTGGCTCTGGCATAGCATGGTGGGAACGATATCCCATTTGGCCGAGAAATCGAAGAGCGTGAAGAAATCGCGCGTTTGCCCGATACGACCATGGATGTCAGTTGCATCGATATCACTGAATTCATAGATCATCGGGTCGGTGATCAACCGGAAATCCTTGAAAGCGAATGCACGTGAGAAGTCGATCTTGCTTTGGCAGGCGGGATCGATAGGGTCATGGTCGAATTCGGCCGCGCAGATATCAACGCCTTCAGCGGCCAGGGCGATATCGTAGCTATCGGTGCCGCTGCACATCGTGAATAGGTAGCCGCCTCCCGCCACATAGTCGCGTATGCGCGTGGCCACAGCGAGCTTCATCTGGCTCACCTTGGCGAAACCTAGCTCCTTGGCCATGGCCTCGCTCTCCTGCACCTGTGCCCTGTACCATGGGGCCGTGCTATAGCTGCGATAGAATTTTCCGTATTGGCCGGTGAAATCCTCGTGATGAAGGTGCAGCCAATCGTACTTGGGCAGCGCGCCCCCGATCACCTGTGGATCGTAGATCCGGTCATAAGGAATCTCGGCATAGGTCATCACCAATGCCACCGCATCGTCCCAAGGCTGAAAGCTCTCGGGCGCATACACGGCAATCTTCGGCGCCTTCTCGAGCTTCACGGCTTCCATGTTCACCTCAGGGTCGGCGATCTCGCGCAGAATGGCGGCGGCCTGGCCATCAGCAATCACTTGGAAGCTGACGCCGCGCACCAGGCATTCCTGTTCGATGGCCTGGAAGTGATCTATGAGGAAGCTGCCGCCGCGATAATTCAGCAACCACTCCACGGGCAAGTCGCGCTGCAAGGTCCAGAATGCGATGCCGTACGCCTTCAGGTGATCCTTCTGGCTATTGTCCATCGGAATCAACAGCTTGGTTGCCAAAGCAGGCAGGGCCAAAGCCGCCACCAGCACGAATAGGATCGCACGCGGTGCGTTAGAATGGTGCGTCCTGGTCGTCGGCTCCGAAATCATCGTTCATGCGGCTGGGCCGTGTAATGGTGCGGAATGCCGCGTCACCCGATCCCATGCCATCGGCGAAGTTACCGCTCATGGTTTCCAGATCGGCGAACTTGGCTAGTTCAGGTATGAAGCGCAAACGCACGGTATCAAGCGCGCCATTACGGTGCTTGGCCACGATCACCTCGCCTATCCCCATGGTGCTGCCGTGCTCGTCCTCATAGATTTTGTAGTACTCAGGTCGGTAGAGGAAGCACACGATATCGGCATCCTGCTCAATGGCGCCCGATTCGCGCAGATCGCTGAGCATGGGCTTCTTGTCGCCTCCCCGTGTTTCAACGGCCCGGCTCAACTGGCTCAGGGCGATGATGGGGATATCGAGTTCCTTGGCGATGCTCTTGATGCTGCGGCTGATGCTACTGATCTCCTGCTCACGATTGCCGCCGCGGTTCTCACCGGCACCGGTCATCAATTGCAGGTAATCGATGATGATCAGATCCACATTGTGCTGGCTCTTCAGGCGGCGGGCCTTCGCGCGCAACTCGAAGATGTTGAGCGCCGGAGTGTCGTCGATGAAGATGGGGGCGTTCGTGAGCCGGCTGATATGCTGGTGCAGAATGGCGAATTCCTGGTCATTCAAGTCGCCCTTGCGCAACTTCTCGCTGCTGATACCGGCTTCGCTGGCGATCAAACGAGTCACGAGCTGCGTGCTGCTCATCTCGAGGCTGAATACCGCTACGGCCTGTTTGTGCTCAACGGCGATGTTCCGCGCCATGCTCAGCACGAAGGCGGTCTTACCCATGGCAGGCCTCGCTGCCACGATTATCATATCGCTGCGCTGCCAGCCAGCGGTGAGCTTATCCAACTGGACGAACCCCGTGGGGATACCGCTGACGCCGCCCGTCTTGCTTTTGGCGCTCTCGATGTTTGCGATGGCGTCCTGAATCAGGTCGCTCATCGGCTCATAGTTCCGCTTGAGGTTGCCGCTGGTTATGGCGTAGAGGTCCTGTTCCGCCTTGTCGAGCAGGTCGAAGACATCGGTGCTGTCGTCGTAAGCATCGCGCTGGGTCTCGGCGCTGATCCGTATCAACTCGCGTAGGATATGCTTCTGACTGATGATGCGCGCGTGGTATTCCACGTTGGCGCTGCTGGCCACTTTGTTCGTGAGTTGGCTGATGTAGAAGGCGCCGCCCACCAGCTCGAGCTCGCCCCGTTTCTTCAGCTCCTCGGTTACTGTGAGGATATCAATCGGCTGGTCCGCCGCGAACAGTTCCTTGATGGCCCCGAATACTCTGCGATGCGCATCCACATAGAAGCTCTCGGGCTGCAGGATATCAATCGCCTCGTTCACCGCGTTGCGCTCAAGCATCATCGCTCCAAGCACGGCCTGCTCCAATTCTGGCGCTTGTGGTGGCAATTTCCCCGCCTCCAAAGCGGAAGCGAGCAACGAAGAGGCTTCTCGACGCGGGTTCCGCAGTTTGCCGCTGGCGCGCGAGGCGGTGAATTCAGACATGGGGCTATATTGACGCTTGGCAGGGATGCCGATGGCTTGCGCCAATCGATTTCCTCCGGCGGAAGGGCGTCAAATGTAGCCGCGCATCCCAGGGCTGTTCGCCGATGTATCAACAACGCATCGGCATTGAATGAACAAGATGCACTGTTGAGATCTTTTGTTGCCAGCTGAAGCCCGCGAACGACGGCTAACTTGCACGCATGCGGTTTCAACATCGCCTGATGCTCGCGGCCTGCGCGCTGGCGGCCACGCTAAGTTGCCGGAAAGACAAGGACTCCGAGCCACCTCGTGTGCGCATCCTCGCGCCAGGTGCCGGATTCAGCGTTAGCGTGCCGGACACCTTCATGGTGAGCGTGGCTGTGAGCGATGATCATCTCGTGAAAAGCCTGACTGTCCTGATTGCCGATGCGAATGGAGTGCCCATTACCGCACCGATCGTGGAATCCGTGAATGCCCGCTCGAAGGAGTTCGCTTTGGACCTTCCGATTCTCGACGAGCGAGTAGTATCCGGCCAGTTCCAGATCATCGCTATGGCGAATGATGGCACCAACACCTCTCGGGACTTCGTTGCGATCACGGTTAACGCCGCGCCCCTTCGAATACGCTCCACCTTCTTGATACCAGTTAGCTCAGCGGTTCCGACAAGCACGATTTGGAGGATTGACAGCACTGGCGCGATGAGCGGATTTGTAGAGCTTACGGATCTCAGCGGAGCGCTGGTCGATGCGGATTACTTGTTCACCGCAGGCTCCAGTGCAGGACCGTTGCAACGCTGGCCGTTGAATGGCGGCGGCGGTTCGGAACTAATGGCGAACACAACTGCAAGCAACGATTACTTCAGAGGGCTATCGAAGGACCCGACGGACAATCGGATTTATGTGTGCACCGCGGATGGGCAGGTACGCGGATTCAACCGGAACGGAGTTCCCACATTCTCGGGCTTCGCCCCTCCTGGCTTCGTCGGAGAGTCGCTGGTCGTTGTCGGCGATTTCGTCTTATGCTCCGCGCTTAATCCCGCAACGCAACAAAGGGTGCTGGTTAAGCACGCCTATCAATCTGGCGATCGCGTCGTTGAGTTCAACGCCTTTGCTGCCCCGGTTGCCATGTATGCCCGCGATTCGCAGCACGTGCTGCTTTTCGGGAACTCCTCTGCTGGCGGCCACATTCTAGACGTGAATGTCGAACTCGGCGGGGCCTTCGAGATGCGCAACTTCCTGCTGAACCAATCCGTTGTGTCGAGCGATTCGGACCCCAGCAGTACATGCTAGGCTTCTCTGATGAAATAAGGCGGTTCGACCGCCAAACGAACAGCGTTTTCACTGTAGAAACAGGAATAGCCGCGGTTGGATTGACCCATGAACAGGTATCCGGTGCAATGGTGGCAGCCTTCGGCCCCATGGTGTTGACGTTCAATCCGGCGACAGGGTCTATTGTCGGCAGCCAGCCAGCTCCAATGCCTGTTGGCAAAGTGCTTTTCCAATACAATCGATAGGACTATGCGCGCGCTTTGCCCTTGCTGGACTTCACCGCTTTCTCCCGCAGCACTACGCCCATTTCGCAGAACTTCTTGATTCTGCGCTCAACGAGCCTCTCCGGGCTGATTTTCATCAGCTTCTCCAGTTCCTTCTGGACCTGGGCCTTTACTAGTCGGCAGGCTTCGTCCACATCCGAGTGGGCTCCGCCGGGCGGTTCTTCGATAATGCCGTCGATAAGGCCATTCGCCATCATATCCTGTGGTGTAAGCTTCAGCGCTTGGGCCGCTTGCTCCTTGAAATCCCAGCTGCGCCATAGAATACTACTGCACGATTCCGGCGAGATAACGCTGTACCAAGTGTTCTCCAGCATCAGGACTCTATCGCCTACGCCTATGCCGAGTGCGCCTCCAGAAGCTCCTTCGCCGATGATCACGCACACGACCGGCACCTTCAGCTGGACCATCTCAAAAAGATTCCGGGCAATGGCCTCTCCTTGCCCGCGTTCCTCGGCCTCCAATCCCGGATAAGCTCCGGGTGTGTCAATAAAGGTCACGATCGGCTTATCGAATTTCTCAGCCAGCTTCATCAACCGCAACGCCTTCCGATAACCTTCAGGATTCGCCATGCCGAAATTCCGGTACTGCCGCATCTTGGTATTGATGCCTTTCTGCTGCCCGATGAACATGACCGTCCGCCCATTCAACAAGCCAAAGCCACCTACCATGGCTTTGTCGTCCTTCACATTTCTATCGCCATGCAATTCTATGAAGCTGCCGTCAGTCAGCGCATCAATGTACTTGAGCGTGTAAGGTCGGTCAGGGTGCCGGCTCGCCTGAACTCTCTCCCAAGGCGTCAGATTGCCGTAAACCTTCTCGCGTGCCTCTCGAAGCCTCTTCTCCAAGTCAATCCGCGTGGATGACACATCTACCGCCCCCTCCGCTGCGACTTCCTTGAGCTTCTCCAGTTGCTCAATGATCGTCTGTATGGGCTTCTCGAATTCCAGGAAAGTCTCCATGCATGCTATTTGGGACCACGAAGGTAGAAGGATGCGCGACTGGGGGACCGTCTCGGATACCTTCGGCCGCTACATCGCCCGTGATCGCGTTCCCTCCTGCCAAGATCAACATCGGCCTGCACGTTGTGCGCAAACGCGCCGACGGCTTCCATGATATCGAGACGGTGATGCTTCCCATACCCCTGAGCGATGCGTTGGAAGCAATCGTGGATGCGGATGTGCCTCCCGGTCAGGTCGTTTACACGCGATCAGGACTTCCAATCGAAGGCGACACGAGTCGTGACCTGGTGATTCGCGCACATGGTTCGCTAGGCGCGCGTCAGGTGCTGCCAGGTCTTCGCATGCATCTGCATAAGTGCATACCCATGGGAGCCGGTCTGGGCGGTGGCAGCAGCGATGGGGCACATGCGCTCATGTTATTGGATAGGCTTCTGCTGCTGAAAACGCCCAAGCAGGAATTGCGAGCCATGGCCCTCAGCTTGGGTAGCGACTGCCCTTTCTTCATGGAAGCCGGGGCTCAGTTGGCACTTGGTCGTGGCGAGGTGCTTTCCGCGATCGGTTTGGATCTGTCTGGTTACTGGTTGGCACTCGTGAATCCCGGAATCGCTGTTCCGACCGCTGAGGTTTATGCGAACATGAGTCCGATCGGCATCGAGCGTGGAATCGCGCAGTCAATCGCGACCAATCCGCTGCAGAGATGGCGTGAGGTAGCCCCCAATATGATGGAGGACTATGTATTCAAGACGAGGCCATCGGTACATGAAGCCTGCGCGCGCTTGATTGAGGCCGGGGCTGAGCACGCGGCTATGAGCGGGTCCGGCAGCACTGTTTTCGGTTTCTTCCGCCAGCGTCCCCCGGCTCTCGAATGGCCATCAGGTCACTCGGCTTGGGTATTCCGCCTAGGGTAGGAGCGTCTGGAGCATTTCACCCAGCTCAGCCGCATCGTGCGGTTTGGCCAATATGCGGCCCTCGCGGTTGAGCAGAACAAGCCAAGGTGTTGCGCGCACGGCGAATGCCTTCGCCGTAGGTGAACCCCAAGCCATGAGCTCACTGTAGCACGGGAAGGCCAATTGACGCTCTGCGACGTTGGCCTTGAACTCCGCCTCATCATCATCAAGCGCGACACCCAGAATCTGAAGCCCTTTGCTCGAGTAGCGCCCATACAGTGCATTGAGCGGCCCCATCTGTGCATGGCAATGATCACATGTGCTGGAATAAAAGAACAGCAGCGTATAGGGTTTTGAAGCCATCAGCTCGCTGAGCTTGTCCGTCTGCCCGGTTAGCGGCGATGGCAAATCGGCATCAGGAGCCATGGATCCGATAGATGCCTTCAGCTGCTCAGCCACCAAGGCAATCAACCGCGCATCTGGAACGGTCAATGAGCGCGGTCCACTCACATACTGGTCAACCAAGTGCTGCACCACCTCTTCTGGCCCATATGTTGTAAAGACCCCGATGAGCTGGGCGCGCGAAGGACCAGCACATTGTATCGGGCGAGGCCCAGTGCAGAACAGAGTCCGCTGCAGTATTCAGGACATCCGGCACGGCCGGCGTCGCGGATTGGAGGATGGCCATGATGGCGCGGGCATAAATGGCCGATCGCGTCAGGCTCGGATCGATCCAGTCCATGGCATTCCTAACAGCCAATGGTCCTTCAGGCAAGGCTGCCATGAGCTTTCGGTCTGTGATAATGACCTTGCTGAAGTAGGATGCGCTGTCTTGGGCCACCAATCGGTCGAGAGTGGCTTGCAGCCTCATGTTCACGGCATCCTCTTCTGCGGTCAACCGCATCAGGGCTTCCGCATCGCGCGGATCAATGATGCTCCGTTGGCCGGAGATCCGCTTGGATTGGGCCTGCGTATCGCGGCTGGCGTACTTGTACTCCCAAAGGCGCTCGTTCTCCATGGAGACCTTTACCTGCACATGGTCGCGTAAAGGTCGTCCGTCGAAGTGAATACTCACCTCTGTCTCAATCGGATTCAGGATGATGTCCACTTGATCGTCCCCAACGCCGATTCGGTAGTACCCGGCAAGCAGGTTCTTGTTCCTGAAACGGAATTCACCACGCTTGTTCACCTGCACAGAATCGATGGCGTGATGCGCCATTCCAGAGTTGCGCAGCAGCACGATCCAATGACCGGCCAAGCCAAGAATGGGGTTCAAGGAGCCGCGTAATTGCTGCGCACGAATGCCAAGAGGCAGGCAGAGGAGGATGGCGACTACGACTCGCATCGGGGAGCTCGGCGAAAATGATGCAAAACAAGAACCCCGACCATTGCTGGTCGGGGTTCAGATCGGCGACGACATACTCTCCCGGGCTTTTGGCCCAGTACCATCTGCGCTGGTGAGCTTAACTTCTCTGTTCGGAATGGGAAGAGGTGGACCTCACCGCTAAAGTCACCTGAAATCGTCAAAGCGATGACAGGTTGCTGGACAAGACAAGAACAGCCGAGAATCGTTCCACAGAGCGATCTTCCGGATCGGAAGTTTACGGGCGATTAGTACCACTCGGCTTTGCCATTACTGGCTTTACACCTGTGGCCTATCAACGTAGTAATCTTCTACGGCCCTTGAAAGAAGTCTCATCTTGAGGTGGGCTTCGTGCTTAGATGCTTTCAGCGCTTATCCCGTCCGAACATAGCTACCCAGCGGTGCCCTGGCGGGACAACTGGTACACTAGCGGTTCGTCCACCACGGTCCTCTCGTACTAATGGTAGCTCCCCTCAAACTTCTAACGCCCGCAACAGATAGAGACCGAACTGTCTCACGACGTTCTGAACCCAGTTCACGTGCCACTTTAATCGGCGAACAGCCGAACCCTTGGGACCTTCTCCAGCCCCAGGATGTGACGAACCGACATCGAGGTGCCAAACCATTCCGTCGATATGAGCTCTTGGGAATGATCAGCCTGTTATCCCCGGCGTACCTTTTATCCTATGAGCGATGGCCCTTCCATATGGAACCACCGGATCACTTTGCCCTGCTTTCGCACCTGCTCGACTTGTCTGTCTCACAGTCAAGCTCCCTTGTGTCAATGCACTCAACGCACGGTTACCAAGCGTGCTGAGGGAACCTTTGGAAGCCTCCGATACTCTTTTGGAGGCGACCACCCCAGTCAAACTACCCACCACACACTGTTTCCGTGTTTCGCACGGATTAGACATCAGATGAACGAAGGGTGGTATTTCAACGTTGACTCCACGATGCCTAGCGACACCGCTTCAAAGTCTCCCACCTATCCTACACATCGGGCAGCCGATGTCAATGTGAAGCTATAGTAAAGGTGCACGGGGTCTTTTCGTCCCGTTGCGGGTAAGCGGCATCTTCACCGCTACTACAATTTCACCGAGCTCGTGGCCGAGACAGTGCTCAGATCGTTACACCATTCGTGCAGGTCGGAACTTACCCGACAAGGAATTTCGCTACCTTAGGACCGTTATAGGTTACGGCCGCCGTTTACTGGGGCTTCGATTCAAAGCTTCACCTTGCGGCTGACATCTCCTCTTAACCTTCCAGCACCGGGCAGGTGTCAGGCCCTATACGTCATCTTTCGATTTTGCAGAGCCATGTGTTTTTGTTAAACAGTCGCCTGAGCCATTTCATTGAAACCCGCCGAAGCAGGTACCGCTTATCCCGAAGTTACGCGGTTAATTTGCCTAGTTCCTTAGCCACGGATCACTCGAGCGCCTCAGGATACTCTCCTTGACTACCTGTGTCGGTTTGCGGTACGGGCGGCTTGCATCTAGAGCTTAGAGGTTTTTCTCGGAAGTCTGATTAGGGTCTCTATCCACTTGCCCCAAGGCTCGCGGTACTGTGAGGCCTCAGAAAGAACGGCTATTACACCATCCCTATACCTAAGCCTTTCAACGCACTATTCCGTCAGTTCGCGGACCTTTCACTCCTTCGTCACCCCATCGCAATACAGGTCGGTTCCGGAATATTGACCGGATCTCCATCAGCTTCGCCGTTCGGCTACGCCTTAGGTCCCGACTAACCCTGATCCGATTAACGTTGATCAGGAAACCTTAGTCTATCGGCGGACGGGTTTTTCACCCGTCTTATCGTTACTTATGCCTACATTTTCTTTTCCGGACGCTCCAGCACGGCTTACGCCGCACCTTCAACGCAGACCGGAATGCTCTCCTACCGCCCCATTGGGGCCCACAGCTTCGGCAGCATGCTTGATGCCCGATCATTATCCACGCCGGACCGCTCGACTAGTGAGCTGTTACGCACTCTTTAAATGAATGGCTGCTTCCAAGCCAACATCCTAGCTGTCAGTGCAGTCCGACCTCGTTAGATCAACTTAGCATGCATTTGGGGGCCTTAGCCGATGGTCTGGGTTATTTCCCTTTCGCGCGCTGACCTTAGCACCCGCGCGCTCACTCCCGGATACTGAAGTTATGGCATTCGGAGTTTGTCCGGGTTTGGTAGGCGGTGAAGCCCCCTAGCCCGATCAGTAGCTCTACCTCCATAACTGTACATCCGAGGCTGCACCTAAATGCATTTCGGAGAGTACGAGCTATCTCCCAGTTTGATAAGCCTTTCACCCCTAACCACAGCTCATCCGAAGACTTTTCAACGTCTACCAGTTCGGACCTCCATCCCGTGTTACCGGGACTTCATCCTGGCCATGGTTGGGATCACTCAGGTTTCGCGTCTGCCGCCACTGACTAAGCGCCCTGTTAAGACTTGCTTTCGCTTCGGCTGCGGGGCTGAACCCCTTAACCTTGCCAGTGACGAGCAACTCGTAGGCTCATTATGCAAAAGGCACGCCGTCATCCCCAAAGGGACTCCGACCGCTTGTAGGCGTACGGTTTCAGGGACTATTTCACTCCGCTGTTCGCGGTGCTTTTCACCTTTCCTTCGCAGTACTGGTTCGCTATCGGTCTCTCAGTAGTATTTAGCCTTGCCAGATGGTTCTGGCAGATTCAGACAGGATCTCACGTGTCCCGCCTTACTCAGGATACCACTAGGTACAGCATGCATTTCGTGTACGGGACTATCACCCCCTATGGCCCCCCTTTCCAAAGGGTTCCACTACACATGCTGAGTCCACGATGTGGTCCTACAACCCCGGCCGCGCCGAAACGCTTCCGGTTTGGGCTGTCCCCTTTTCGCTCGCCACTACTAGGGGGATCACTATTTGTTTTCTTTTCCTCCAGGTACTTAGATGTTTCAGTTCCCTGGGTTGGCACCCTTCGCAGGGTATCCCGACTTCATCGGGATGGGTTGCCCCATTCGGAAATCTACGGATCACAGGGTATTATGCCCCTCCCCGTAGCTTATCGCAGCCTATCGCGTCCTTCTTCGCCTCTGAGAGCCAAGGCATCCACCGTACGCCCTTAGTAACTTCTCGATCTTCTCATGATCGCATTGCTCGGTGGACCGATTGCTCGGTCTGTTCTTGTCTGTCCAACAACATGTCAAAGAACGGTCGCCCTTGGGAGGGCCCTCGGCGGAAGCCGAGGTCTGTGGAGAATATCGGAGTCGAACCGATGACCTCCTGCTTGCAAAGCAGGCGCTCTAGCCAGCTGAGCTAATTCCCCGTTCCCTGTCCCTGTGTAGTCCTGCGCAGATTTGAACTGCGGACCTCTACATTATCAGTGTAGCGCTCTAACCAACTGAGCTACAGGACTAGGAGAAGGCAACGGTGTACCGTTTTGATGAGAATTATCTATCTGAGACAGCAGGTGTCGGATTTCGGCTTTTGCACGAAAAACAGAGACCTGTCATTTACTCTAAAAAGGAGATGTTCCAGCCGCACCTTCCGGTACGGCTACCTTGTTACGACTTAGCCCCAGTCACCGGTTTTGCCCTAGGCAGCTCCTTGCGGTCACCGACTTCAGGCACCCCCGGCTTCCATGGCTTGACGGGCGGTGTGTACAAGGCCCGGGAACGTATTCACCGCATCATGGCTGATATGCGATTACTAGCGATTCCAGCTTCACGGAGTCGGGTTGCAGACTCCGATCCGAACTGAGACGAGTTTTAGAGATCCGCATCCGGTCACCCGGTAGCTTCCCTCTGTACTCGCCATTGTAGCACGTGTGTAGCCCAGGACGTAAGGGCCGTGATGACTTGACGTCGTCCCCACCTTCCTCACCGCTTACGCGGGCAGTTTCCTCTAGAGTCCCCGGCATGACCCGTTGGCAACTGGCGGCAGGGGTTGCGCTCGTTATGGCACTTAAGCCGACACCTCGCGGCACGAGCTGACGACAGCCATGCAGCACCTCGCACGCCGTCCGAAGAAGAGGATGTTTCCACCCCCTGTCGTCGTGCGTTCGAGCCCTGGTAAGGTTCCTCGCGTATCATCGAATTAAACCACATGCTCCACCGCTTGTGCGGGCCCCCGTCAATTCCTTTGAGTTTCAATCTTGCGATCGTACTCCCCAGGTGGATCACTTAACGCTTTCGCTAGGAGACTGACCGTATATCGCCAATCTCGAGTGATCATCGTTTACGGCGTGGACTACCAGGGTATCTAATCCTGTTCGATCCCCACGCTTTCGTGCCTCAGCGTCAGTATCGCCTTAGTGAGCTGCCTTCGCAATTGGTGTTCTGTGCCATATCTAAGCATTTCACCGCTACACGGCACATTCCGCCCACTTCAAGCGCACTCAAGAGCGCCAGTATCAATGGCAAGTCTACAGTTGAGCTGCAGGATTTCACCACTGACTTAACGCTCCGCCTACGCACCCTTTAAACCCAATGAATCCGGATAACGCTTGCACCCTTCGTATTACCGCGGCTGCTGGCACGAAGTTAGCCGGTGCTTATTCCTCCGGTACCGTCAACCCAAGACACGTCTTGGGGTTTCTTCCCGGATAAAAGCAGTTTACAACGCGTAGCGCCTTCTTCCTGCACGCGGCATGGCTGCGTCAGAGTTGCCTCCATTGCGCAATATTCCTCACTGCTGCCTCCCGTAGGAGTCTGGTCCGTGTCTCAGTACCAGTGTGGGGGATAACCCTCTCAGGCCCCCTACCGATCGTCGCCTTGGTGAGCCGTTACCTCACCAACTAGCTAATCGTGCGCATGGTCATCCTTTACCGCCGGAGCTTTCAAAACAAGGTGATGCCACCTCGCTTATTATGGGGCATTAATCCGAATTTCTTCGGGCTATTCCCCAGTAAAGGGCAGATTCCATACGTGTTACGCACCCGTGCGCCGGTCGCCGGCGATGTATTGCTACACCCCGCTGCCCCTCGACTTGCATGTGTTAAGCCTGCCGCTAGCGTTCATCCTGAGCCAGGATCAAACTCTCCATTGTAAATGTTTGTTTGATCTGGTTCGTTGACGAGGTCTCTCATGTTGTTCCTTACAGAACACAAGGACACCTGCTGTTCTCAGAATAGACAATCTGTCAAAGAACTCGTATGGTTCTGGGCATCAGCCCCTTACCAGTCTTGTTCAACTGCCGCTTTCGCGACTTCCTCAGCGACGTTCCGCGTGAGGGGCTGCAAATGTAATGGGCTTCATCAGAACCGCAAGAAGATGTGGAAAATTTTCCTTCAACCCTTGTCTCATTACACAGCCGAAAAGAACGTCCTGCCGAAAGCGGCCGCAAAAGTAGGGTTCTTTTCATCATGTGCAATCTGTAGGTGAAAAAAATCTTGAGAATATATCAAGGCGTGCTCGCCGAAACGGGCAATACCTTGCCATTGAAGAGGTTATGGCCGTTAAGGGTGAACCAGGCAATGAACTGTCCCATGGATTCAGGTGTCACCGGAGCCTTGAATCCGGGAAATGCTGCTCGGAGCATGACGGTGTCCACGGCTCCGATTGCCAAGCAGTTCGAACGAATCCCGCGATCCTTGAATTCCTCAGCAAGGCATTGGGCGAGACAAGCCAATGCCGCTTTGCTGCTACTGTAAGCTGCCAAGCCAGGGAACTTCATACTGTCCTGGAATCCCCCCATGCTACTTATGTGCACCACATGGCCAGGTGGTTCTCCTTCCAAGCGCGATGCAAGGGCCTGTGTGAGCAGCAATGGCACAACTGCATTGATGCGGAATAGCTTTTCGAGGCCCTCTCGCGTATAGGCCCCGAAATCCTGCTTGCCAAGTAAAGCGGCGTTGTGCACCAATCCGATCAAGCGATTGCTGCCAACGGTTTCAGCAATCGATTGAATCGAATCCGTGGTATTCAAATCGTAGTCGAGGACACGCAGACGATCAGGGTGGCTCGTTAATTCTTTGGCTAATCGCTGATCTCCGTTCCGAGCAAGGGCCCACACCGTGCAACGATGCTCACTGAGGAGCGCTCGCACAATCTCCAAGCCTATACCGCTGCCTGCACCGGTCACAAGCACGCCTCCTGATTCAAGCTCCATCTGGTGGATAGATTTGGCCACTTGCCAAAGAAAGCGATATGCCCATTGAGCCGCTTCATGCCACCATTGCCGGGAACAGTTTGAACGACTGGTTGCTTGCCGCCGCCTTTGCGGGTGGAGGCTGGTTGATCGGTCAGATGGTTTATCGACTGGCTGGCGCAGTGCTTCGGCCCATCGCCAAGCGGACGGTTACAAGGCTCGACGATGTCTTGGTGGATCGACTGAGGAGTCCGGTCGTGGTGCTCATCACGGTCCTGGGATTCGTGGCTGGTGCTCAGCAGCTCACTTTCGGGGAACGAATCACGCTCTGGACTGAGCGGGTGTTCCATGTTGCGGTCGCTCTCTCGGTAACGTGGATCGTGGCGAGGGTCCTGATTGCCATTGTGGATGAGGTGATACATGGCCGATCGAGGGAGCATGGCCAGTTAACGCGTGCGCTGCCTGGCGTGCGCACTGTGTTGAAGGTCCTTGTTTGGGGACTGGGCATCGTGGTGGCCTTGAACAATGCTGGATATGATGTGGGCGCCCTCCTTGCGGGCATTGGAATTGGCGGCCTTGCAATCGCACTTGCGGCGCAAGAGACCGTAGCCAATGTGTTCGGCGGCATCACCATCTATGCGGACAGGCCCTTCAAGTTGGGCGACCGCGTGCGTGTTGATGGCTTCGATGGCTTCGTGCAGGAGATCGGGATACGCAGCACCCGTATTCAATCGCTGGCTGGACCCATCGTCGTGATTCCGAACAAGAAGTTCACGGAGAGCACTTTGGAGAACGTGACGGATGAGCCTTCGCGCCGCGTGCTCCTGGAATTGGGGCTGATCTATGAGACGCCACCCGCCAAGATGGAGCGCGCCATGGAGGTGCTCCGCGAGATCGTGCTGGCCAATCAGGATATCGTTGAGGAGAATCACATCATCTCCTTCAATACGTACAAGGAGTATTCGCTCAATCTGCTCTTCATCTACTTCATCAGGAAGGGCGCAGACATCTTCGAGGCGCACTCCCGCATGAATCTGGCGATCCTCCGTCGCTACCACGAAGAAGGACTATCCTTCGCCTACCCGACAGCGGTGGAGCTGCAAGGCGACTACAAGCCTTAAGGCCTCACTTGCGCCGTTTCGCCCTTCGTTCGGCTTCTCGTCGTTCCTCGGCTTCAAGCTTGGCTTTGCGCTTCGCAAGCACTTCTGGATCCAGCACATCGCCGACGTTGCTCATCTGCCGCAGTATCCATTGCTGTCGGCCACGCAAATAGCCAGAAGGAGAGGTGCAGCTGAATCTTCGCGGCGCAGGTAGGGTTGCGGCGATGATGGCTGCTTCTGATGCAATCAGTCTCGAAGCACTTTTGCCGAAGCAATGCCTGGCAGCGGCTTCGGCACCGAAGACGCCCTTGCCCATTTCGGCCACGTTCAGATACACCTCGAGAATCCGCTGTTTGGTCCAAAGCGTTTCGATGAGCACGGTGAACCATGCTTCGAACCCCTTGCGCGTCATACTGCGCCCCGGCCATAAGAAGGCATTCTTCGCCGTTTGCTGACTGATCGTGCTTGCCCCTTTCGTGCGCTTGCCACGCTTCGCGGTTTTGGCCGGATCCTTCTTCGCAACAGACTGCACGAATTCCACAAGAGAGAAGCCGGGTTCTTTCATCCCTAGCGACCGCTTGATCTGCTCGCTTGAGAAACCGTGGTGCGTCATGAAGCGCTGGTCCTCACTGGCGATGATGGCGAGCGGAAGGGGGCGTGCGATTTCCTCGAGGCTCTTGTTCGACCGTTGAATCGCGCCCTGCTCAAAGCGTTGCTGGATCATCGTGAAGGTCACAGGTGCTTTCGCGATGCCAAGCAGCGCAACCCAGGATGCGGTGATCACGACCCACCAGAATAACAAAGCACCAATAAACTTGATGAGGTTGCGCAGCTTCTTGCCCATGCGTCCGTGAAATCGGCCGCCAAAGTAGAAGGGCCGACCAAAGGCCAGCCCTTCCGATAGTGCCGCGTTGACGCTTACCCCTCGTGCTTGCGGCCATAGAATTGGTAGTAGGCCATGAGTGATGCCCCGCCGCAGATGGCCACCCCGATGAAGAAGGGCAACGGGTTCTCGCTCTCAGACCCGAGCAATGCATGCTGAATGATCCAACCAGCAAGGAGCCCAAGGCCGATACCCACCATGAGCAAGCCGTTGCGCATAGCTCGGCGGCCGTCTGGCGCAGGCTTGGCTATCAGCGGATCCATGCCCTTGTCGATCATGTTCATGCGCTCACGATGGCGAGTGGTGTAGTGCAGGTACATGACTCCGAATGCGGCACCGAAAGGGATGATGAGGCCGAAGAAGGGAACGAGAACTTCTGCTGCTGGCGTGTCCATGATTGCTGTTGTTGTTGCTCATCGGACGCGGGTCGATTGAAGCCGGTTACAAACAAGTCACGAACCAGCGGATTCCCGCTCGACGAGGATCACAGTCCGTTCGTCCGAAGCAACTTGGTCGCTCAAGGATTACTCGTTGCATTTGTAACCAAGCCGCATTCCCGGTTCGTCACATCGCCGCAAGTGGATCACGCACCCCTCATCGCGCGCATACTGAATGGCGACAGCCGTGCCTATGGCGAGCTCGTGCGCCAGTACCAGCACATGGTCTATACCGCGTGCCACCGTGTGCTCCGCAATGCCGAGGATGCCGAAGAGGCCACGCAAGACAGCTTCGTGAAGGCGTACCAGCATCTGCGCGGGTTCACTGGGTCGTCGAAGTTCAGCACCTGGCTGTTCAGCATTGCGTACCGGACAGCAGTGAGCCATGGCCGTCGCCGCCGAACCGATGGCGATTCGGTGGACGAGCTGGCTCATCACCCTGCAGCGGATTCGGAAAGTTCAGCGCATAGCGGTGATGTGAAGCGCAATCTGGACCGCGCTTTGGCCCAGCTTCCCCCGGAGGACGCATCGATCCTGAGCTTCTACTACCTGGAGGAGATGAGCGTGGAGGAGATCGTAACCGTGACCGGACTGGGGGCGTCGAATGTGAAAGTGAAGCTCCATCGCGGCCGCAAGAAGCTGGCTGAGATCCTGGAGCGGCAACTGGGACCCGAAGCGCGCACGTTACTTTTGAACGATGCCTGAGATGAACGACAACGACCTCCGGAAACTGTTCCAAGCGGTTGGTCATGCGCAACCCGAGCGCGACCTCAGTGACAGGATCATGGCGCGCGTGGCTGTCACGCGCATCGCTGAGCCTACCGTGGTTCCGCCGCTGATCGGCAAGTGGGGTTGGGCGGGCATCGCTGGCGCAGCGGTGTTCATCATCGCCGCCGCTTTCATGACCTCGGGCACTTCCGCAACATCAACCCTGCCCTACGCCGATACGATCATGTCGTGGTTCAGCCAGAAGCGACTGCCGGAAGGGCAATGGCCGCAATGGGTCATCGGCAGCTCGGTGCTCGCGCTCTTCTTCGCGTTACTCATGCGCAAGGTCGAGCGCAGAGCAACGGCCTGATCAGAGCAAGGCCTTCGCCGCATTGAGCGCGGCATCGTAGTCCGGCTCGTTGCCCAATTCGGGCGCTACCTCGCAATACCGCACCACACCTTCCTTGTCGATTACGAAGGTGACGCGGCCCAGCACGCCATTCATGCCGCCTTCGGCGATGCGCGTTCCCCAAGCATCGGCATCGCGGTAGCGGAAATCGCTTCCTGCTTCAACGTTCTCGATGCCTTCCGCCGCGCAGAAACGCTTCAGCGCGAAATGCAGATCGGCTGTTACGGCCAGCACTTTGGCGCCAAGGCCCGTAGCCAGTTTGTTGAAGGTGCGGGTCTCCGATGCGCATGTGCTCGTATCCACGCTGGGGAACATGAGCAGGACAACCACATCGCCGAGGTGGTCGGTTAACGCGCCTTCGGTCCTGTCGGTCTTGACGTAGCGAAGCGGCGGGGCTTTTGAGCCGATTGCCGGAAGTGTGCCGGAAAAGGGAGGTTGAGCCATGGAGGAAAAGCTGAAAGTTTGGTGGTCGTTTATTGAAACCGCTTCCTGCTGCGCAGTTCGCGGTGACCACCAAACATCCGAACTCGGTCAAGGTTCGCGCATGATGCGCGGAATCGCTTCCTCGTAAGTGCGCTTCGCGTCGGCGATGGTGCCGAAGGATGCGTCATCGACCATGAGCTTGCCTTGGGTGACGTGGCCGAGCAGTACACTGGGCACGCGGCTCGCCGACATCAGATCGAGAAAGTCGTCCTCGTTGTCCTGGTCAACAGTGACGATGGCGCGGCCCTGCGCTTCGCCGAAGAGGAAGCTGTCCTCGCGCACTTCGCTGTCGGTGACCACATCGAAGCCGAGGCTGCGCGGCATGCCCATCTCAGCGAGCGTGACGAAGATGCCGCCATCGCTCACGTCGTGCGCGGCGTTGATGAGGCCTTTGCGGATGAGCATGAGCAGCATGGTGTGCAGGCGCTTCTCCTCCTCGATGTCGAAGTAGGGCGCAGGCGATCGTTCGATGCCATGCACACGCGTGAGGTATTCGCTGCACGCGATGTCGTCCACCACTTTGCCGAGCAGGAAGATGAGATCGCCCTTCTGCTTGAAGTCGAGGCTCATGCGCTTGCTCACATCGGGCACGATGCCCACCATGCCAATCGTTGGCGTCGGGAATACCGGGATGTTCTTCTTCTCGGTAACCGTGTGGTTGTAGAAGCTCACATTGCCGCCGGTAACGGGCGTCTCGAAGGCGCGGCAGGCATCGCCCATGCCTTTGATCGCTTGCGCGAATTGCCAATACACCTCGGGGTCGTAAGGGTTGCCGAAGTTGAGGCAGTTGGTGACGCCGCAAGGCTCGCCGCCGGTGCAGGCGATGTTGCGCGCGGCTTCGCTCACGGCGATCATGGCGCCTTTGTGCGGATCGGCATGCACGTATCGGCCGTTGCAGTCAACGGTGACGGCGAGGCCCTTGCCGGTCTCGCGCACCAGCACGAGGCCCGCATCGCTCGGTGCGTTGGTGCTCATGTTGTTGGTGCGCACCATGCTGTCGTATTGCTCGCTCACCCAGCGCTTACTGGCGATGTTCGGGCTGGCCAGCAGTTCGTAGGCCACCGCCTTCAGGTCGTGCGGCTCATCGATGTCGTCCAAATTGAACTTCTTGTTCTCTGCGATGTAGGCCGGCTCCTTCTGCTCGCGCTCGTACACCGGCGCGCCGCCACCGAGCACGAGGCTCTCTGCGGGCACTTCGGCGATCAGCTCGCCGTGCATGAAGTAGCGCAGGCGGTCGCCATCGGTCACAGTGCCGATCTCCACGCAGTTCAGGTCCCACTTGTCGAAGATGGCCTTCACTTCTTTCTCTCTTCCCTTCTTCACCACCACCAGCATGCGCTCCTGGCTCTCGCTGAGCAGGATCTCCCATGCGTGCATGCCTTGCTGGCGCGTTGGCACCAGGTCGAGGTTGATGTCCATGCCCGCCCCGCCTTTCGCGCTCATCTCGCTGGTGCTGCACGTGATGCCCGCCGCGCCCATGTCCTGCATGCCGATGATTGCATCGGTCTGCGCCAACTCGAGCGATGCTTCGAGCAGGAGCTTCTCCATGAAGGGATCGCCCACTTGCACCGCTGGCAGGTCGTCCATGCTGGTGTCCGTGATGTCCTTGCTGGCGAACGATGCGCCGTGGATGCCATCCTTGCCGGTGGAAGAGCCCACGATGAAGACCGGATTGCCCTTGCCGTGGCTGGTCGCGCTGATCACCTTGTCGGTGCGCACGATGCCCACGCTCATGGCATTCACCAGCGGGTTGGTGGTGTAGCACGGGTCGAAATAGACCTCGCCGCCGAGCACGGGCACGCCGAACGCGTTGCCATAATCGCCGATGCCCTTCACCACGCCGCGCATGTGCCAACGGCTGCTGGCTTCCTTACTGATGTCGCCGAAACGCAAGCTGTTGAGCTGAGCGATGGGGCGCGCGCCCATGGTGAAGATGTCTCTGTTTATTCCTCCGACGCCCGTGGCTGCGCCTTGGTAGGGCTCGATCGCGCTTGGGTGGTTGTGGCTCTCGATCTTGAAGGCGCAGGCCCAGCCATCACCGATGTCAACGAGACCGGCGTTCTCCTGACCGGCTTCGGCCAGCAGCTTGGGGCCGCTGCGCGGAAGGGTCTTCAACTGCTTGATGGAGTTCTTGTAGGAGCAGTGCTCGCTCCACATGGCGCTGTAGATGCTCAGCTCAGTGAAGTTGGGCACCCGGCCCAGGATCTCCTTGATCTTGTCGTACTCCTCGGGCAGCAGTCCGAGTTTCTTCGCGGTATCGACGCCAGCGGGGCGGTGTCGGGGTTGACGGTGGTGGTGGCCATGGGGCGGCGAAGGTAGAAGCAGGCCTCGGCTCACGACGCGGCGCCAAAGACCTGGTTCACGAATGCACGCCGCGCGCAGGTGAGGCGGGGATCGCGTCGTTGAGCATCGCTCTATCTTTGTGGTCAACAAGAACCGAACATGGACATCGCACTCAAGAAGCTCGACCTGATGCATCGTTTGATGCTGATTTGGGATGAAGCTGCTTTGCAGCGCGTGGCCACGGCCATTGAGACCGAGGTTCCGGAAATAGAAGAGGAATTTACCGATGAGGAAGTCGCCGAACTGGAGCGCCGTCGCGTGCGCTTCCTGAGCGGAGAAAGCAAGCCTCATAGCGTGGAGGAATCCATGCGCCTTGCGCGGGAGGGCTTCAAGCGATGAGCTATACGGTACAGGTTCTGCCCGAAGCCACCGAAGAGGTCACCGAGATCTTCGCCTATTATGAAGGCGAGCAGCAGGGCCTTGGGCAACGCTTCCAGCACGCCTTGAACGAGTGTTACCGAAGCTTAGCGCTGAACCCATCGGGGCAGAAACGGAAAGGGGACTTCCGCCATGCTATGGTCCACAAGTTCCCTTACCGCGTGGTGTATGAAGTGCGCGGGGAACTGGTGCTCATCTACCAGGTGCGCCACACCAGCCGCCGTCCCAGCAGGAAGTTCGGGCCATAAGGCACCATGCGCGGGTGTTTTCGCTCCATGCGCAACCCTCCGCTACGACACCTCACTCGTGTGCCTCTACGCCATCGGCCGTGAGGCGCTCATACCGCAGCATCTCCGCGAGCGCGTTCCGCACAGCACGGCCAGCACCTGGCGCACGCTCGATACCGCTCTTCTGGTGGGCCACGAATTGCGCGCCTTCCAAGGTGAGGCCATCGACCACTATGCTTTGTTGAGCAAGTACCGCGCGCTCAAGCGCATGGTCTGCACCTTGGTGCGTGTGTGGGACCGCGTCGCGGGCATCGTGCTGCCCGCCCTCCACAAAAACAAAGCGCACGGCGACCGCCTCATCGACGCCATCCAGCAGCTCTTCACCGTGATGCCGCGTGAGACCGCCTTGCGCCTGGCCCGCATCTCCAGCACCGCCTTCCACAATCGCTTGGCGCGGATCAAGGAGCGCTGCGGGCTCTCGGTGGTAGGCCGTTGCTTCAAGCGGCACCCGCTGCAATTGTCGGTTGTTGAAACCAAGAAGCTCAAAGCGCTCTTCGGCGAGCAAGCCTACGAGCACTGGTAACCTCATCGCTCTTCCAAAGGCTGGCGCGCGCACGGCCTGCACATGGCGCGCAGCACCTTCTACAAGTACGTGCGCGCTGGGCCTGCAACGGCCACGGCCCAAGCCATGCGCAAGCGCGAGGGCTTGAAGGCCACAGCGCCGAACCAATATCTGCATGTCGATACCACGCATGTGAAGGTTGATCCCGACAACACGCTCTCCATCGCCATTGTGAGCGACAACTTCTCAAGGCTGTGCTGGGGTGAGCATCGCGCTGAACAAGGGTGCGGCTAACGTGGTGGCAGCGCTCAAGCGGGCCATTGCCACCATACGCAGCATTACCCGCAGCACAAGAGCACGAATCTGATGCGACGGCGGCGGCGAGAACCATTCGAGCACCGTGGTGGAGTTGCTGCTCAGCACCGACCAGCCGGAATCGCCCAAGCTCATCGCCCAGCAGGACATCGTCTTCTCCAACTCACCGATTGAGGCGGTGAACAAGATCCGCGAAAGGTTATTTGCGCCGCATGAAGCCACAAGGCATTGCCGCCACCATAGCGGCTATTCGATGGGGCCTTGAATGATTACACCTACGTGCGGCCGCACGGCTCCATCGATGGCCTCATACCGTGGGAGCGCTATCTCGATCCAACGCGCAAGCCGGACAACAGCGCCCAGCGCCGCATGGCGCAGGCGCTGCGCATTGCCGCCAACCGAGTTGGCGGGTGCGGGACGTGCGATTGAAGGGCTAAGCGAAAGAAAACCGCCTAGCAGCCCTTCCCGCCAACGATCCGGAACGGTTCCCCGGCGGAATTGCCGTGCCCGAAGCGGAGCCACATGCCTGATTTCTGAAGGTGTCTGCACCAAAGATCCGCGTGGCCTTCAAAATTCTTCGACTTCGATATATCGAAGTCCCGATTGCGGATTCGTCGTGGATGTTGCTCCGCTCGCTCTGCTTGAGGCTCGCGCTGCTGCTGTTCGTGTAGCGGTACACCGCCATGATGTTCCCTAGGGCGTCGCGAACATAATGCTCGCGGTAATCTTCAACGTCCATGTCGGGATCGCCCACCTGCTTCATGATGCGGTTGCCGCTGGCATCGTAGGCATAGTAAAGGTTCTTTTTCGTGCTGGTGATCGGACGCGTCACGGCCTTCAGCTTGCTGCTCACCGTCCATGCGATGCTCTCCATCTCTCCCTGATCATCGCGTATGCGCCGCCCAATCTTGTCGTATCCGTAGTTGTTGGCGCTGTTGATCGTGTTAAACGCGTCGTCCGCATCGGTGATCCTCCGTATCATCGTACTTGCGGTGGTGTATGTCTGTAGCCACCGCGCCGCTCTGTTCGGCGAGGTCGAGGATCTGGTACACTCGGTTGCGCAATCTGCGGCCACCGGCCTCGTGGTAGCGATGCTCGAAGTCATCGTAAAGGTCGCCCGCATTGGTGTAGCGCTTCGCGCTCTCCATGTTCCCGTTGGCGTCGTACTCGTACTCGCTGCGGTAGCGGTTCGTGGCCGCATCGTCGTCCACCCCTTCCCAGGTGTTGTATTCATCGAGGCCGATCACGCCGCGCGCCTTCTTCAGGCGGTTGAGCTGGTCATAGGCGTACACCTGCGCCAATACCTGGCCTTGTCCATTCGGCCCCCACAGCCCGAAAGGCTGCAAGCTGTTCACGGTGTGCGCGATGTTGCCGTTGTAAAGCGGCTTGTGGGTGGTGGCCAGGGTGCTGCCGATGCCGGGCATGCCGATGGGCGCGAAGGGCCGCTGCGCGATGGTGGCGGGCTGGTCGTCGTTCCACGCGGCGCCGATGCCTTTGTAGTCGGCATCGCCATAGTAGCCCAAACTCATGGCGAAGGCATCGCGGCCCACGTTCAGGTTGGGGTTGGGTGAAAGGCTCGGGTCGCCGTCGCGGCCCATGTCGGTGCTGGGGGGGACGGTGCGGTGGCCATGTTTTTGATCGTGGGCTTTTGCGGTGGCCCAGGGCGGCAATGGAAACCATCGCAGGCCGTGCCGCATACTATACCCGAACCGCGCCCGTTACTTTTGCCGCCCTTCAATCGGCACCCGCCCTCGATGCGCGTATTCCTCTCGTTCTTCCTGTTGCTCTCGGTTCAAAGCCTCTTCGCGCAAGCCATACGGCCACCCTGCGCGGCACCGTGCGCGACGAGACCGGCGCCACCTGCCCAATGCCAATGTGACGACCGTAGGCACAACGAAGGGCACCGCCTGCAACGAACAGGGTGAGTACTTCCTGGAAGTGCCAGCGGGCCGCACGGTGAAGGTGATGTTCAGCTTCAGCGGTGCGCTGGCATACGTTGAAGAGGTGATCCTGGAACCCGGCGAGGTGCGCACCGTGAATGCGCGACTTCGTTTCATCACACTAAAGACCATTGATTAGAAGGCACCCGCGTGGATGTGAGCAGGGCGTTGACCGCATCAACCCGAAGCTCGCGCGCTTCAATCCGTCGCCGCTCGGTGGCGTGGAGGCGCTGCTGGGCGGGCAACTGGGCGTGGTGATGCGCAACGAGCTGAGCAGCGGCTACAGCGTGCGCGGCGGCAACTTCGACGAGAACCTGGTGTACGTGAACGACATCGAGGTCTATCGGCCGTTCTTGGTGCGGGCTGGCCAGCAAGAGGGCCTCAGCTTCCCCAATCCGGACATGATCGAGCGCATCACCTTCAGCGCAGGAGGCTTCGAGGCGCGCTATGGCGATAAGATGAGCAGCGTGCTCGACATCAAGTACCGGCGGCCGCGCGAATTCGCAGGCAGTGCCATGGCCAGCCTTTTGGGCGGTGCGCTGCACGTCGAGGACGCCATGTTCAACATGCGCTTGAGGCACGTGACGGGGGTCCGTTACCGCACCAATCAGCTGCTGCTCGGCGGCGGCGATGTGAAGGGCGATTACCGGCCGGTGTACACCGATGCGCAGACCTATTGGACCTACGACCTCACCGACAAGGTGGAGCTCGGCTTCCTCGGCCTGTACTCGCGGAACCAATACAATGTGGTACCGGACGATCGCCAGACCGAGTTCGGTCCTTTCAATCAAGCGTTGCGCTTCACGGTGTTCTTCGATGGCCAGGAGCGCACGCAGTTCGAGACGCTCTTCGGCGCGCTCAACCTCAACGTGCAGGCGCGCAAGGACCTGCTGCTGAAGTTCATCGCCAGCGCCTACTCAACGGCCGAGAGCGAGCGCTTCACCATACAAGGCCAGTACCGCTTGGGCGAATGGAGCGTGATCTGGGCAGTGAGCAGTTCGGCGGGTGGTGCGACCTCGGCATCGGCACCTATCTGGATCACGCGCGCAACCAGCTCGATGCTTCGGTGTACACCGTGGCCCACAAGGGCTACTTGCAACGCGCGAAGAGCTACGTGCAATGGGGCGTCGATTCGCGCGTGGAGACCATCAACGACCGCCTGAACGAATGGTTCCTGCTCGATAGCGCCGACTTCAGCGTGCCCGAACACGGGCGACGACCTTTACCGCAGAACACCTTGCGCGCCGACCTCGCCATGCAGAGCGTGCGCAGCAGCGCATACTTGCAGGCACATGGCGGTGGGAAAACAAAGAGAATCCCGACCGCTGGGTGAGCTTGGTGGTAAGCGCACGCGCGCAGCACTGGACCTACAATGGCCAGGTGGTGGGCAGCCCGGGTTCGGCTCGTGTACCATCCGGGTTGGAAGAAGGAGATCGCCCAGACTCCGTTGTTGATCGCGACTACAGTTTCTGGCTTGCGGGTGGCCTCTACTATCAGCCGCCTTTCTACCGCGAGGTGCGCAAGCTCGACGGCACCTTGAACCCGAACATCAGGGCGCAGAAGAGCATCCACGCGCTCATCGGCATGGATCGCTGGTTCGAGATCTGGGAGCGGCCATTCCGGTTCACGGCCGAGGCCTACTACAAGCACATGGATGACCTGATCCCTTACGAGGTGGACAACATCCGCATCCGCTACTACGGCACCAACAACGCCAGGGGCTATGCCACGGGCTTGGATGTGAAGCTCGCCGGGCAGTTCATCGACGGCATCGACAGTTGGATGAGCATCGGCATCCTCAGCTCGCGTGAGGATGTGAAGGACGACTTCTTCTACTGGCGATTCAATGCCGAGGGCGATACCATCTTCCCCGGCTATACGCGCGACAATGTTGCGGTGGACAGCTCGCGTGTGGAGCCTGGCTTCATTCCGCGTCCGACTGATCAGCGGGTGAATGTGGCCTTCTTCTTCCAGGATGAATTCCCGCGCTGGCCCACGGCGAAGGTGCATGTGAACCTCGCTTTCGGCACCGGTTTGCCATTCGGCCCGCCCAACAACAACCGCTACGCCGACACCTTGCGCACCAGCCTTTACCGCCGCGTTGACATCGGCTTCAGCAAGCAATTCCTTGGCGCCGAAGGGCAGAACAAGAACGGTTGGCGCAGGCATGTGAAGGACCTGTGGCTCACCGCCGAGGTGTTCAACCTGCTCAACATCGACAACGTGGCCAACCACACCTGGATCACCGATGTGTCAGGCCGCCAATACTCGATCCGGATTACCTCACGCCGCGCAGGTTCAACCTGAAGTTGATCGCGTGGTTCTGAACCCATGAGAGCCATGCCGCTTCATCGCGCTCGTCGTAACGGCGGCGCTGGTTTCGTCTTTGTCCGCGCAGGACAACGTTTCGCCTTCGTGCTGGTAGATCCCGCGCATGCGCAGATCGACATGCATTTGCGCGATAGTCGCGACAGTCTCTATCGCCGCCTCGGTCCGATGGTGAAGGAATTGGAGGCGAACAAGCAGGAGGTGCTGGTGGCCATGAATGCGGGCATGTACACCTCGGACCGCTCGCCACTTGGTCTCTTCGTGCAGGGCGGCAAGAAGCAGAAGCCGCTGAACCGGCGCACCGATGCCACTGGCAACTTCTACATGCAGCCCAATGGCGTCTTCGGCGTGCGCCCGGACAACACGGCGTTCATCTGCACTAGTGCCGATTTCCCCGTGCTGGCCGAATTGCGCTGCGCCACCCAATCCGGGCCGATGCTCGTGGTGAAAGGGGCAATGAACAAGCTCTTCACGGCGGGATCCACCAATGTCCATATCCGCAATGGTGTGGGCATCCGGAAGGACGGCCGATTGGTATTCGCCATCTCCAAGGAGCCGGTGAACTTTCACGACTTCGCGGCCTTCTTCATCGCGCAGGGCTGCACCGATGCACTCTACCTCGATGGATTCGTGAGCAAGGCCTACATGCCCGCTGAAGGCGTGCGGCAGCTGGATGGGGAGTTGGGGCCGCTGATCTCGGTGGTGAAGCGGTGACTTGGTTCTGCGCGCGAATGGATTTGGCGAGCGCCGCATTGAGTGCATCCCCTGGACGCCGAAGCGCAACAAGTGCGCGTCAACCAGAGGTCAGAAACAAAGCGGAATGAGAAGGATCCTCATCGTTGTCGGACTCGTACTTGGAATGAGTTCCAACGCGCAGCTCACTTACCAACTCGGCAGCACTACGCTCCTTATCGACGTGGTCGTTGACAGCTCGCGGGTGAACATCCCGTGGGAGATCCTTTGGGGCCCGGATGACCGCTTGTGGATGACCGATGGCCCGCTGATCACGCGCTGGGACCCGGTAACGGATGTGATCGACACGCTGATCGATCGTGGCTACGGCAACGGTCTAGGCATGGCCCTGCATCCGGATTTCCCGAACACGCCCATCATCATGGCGGTATTCGATACCGCAGACTACTACGCGAGCAACACCTGGTGCGAGGTCTCTCGCTTCATCTACGATCCAGTGAACGATTGATCGGCGAAGAGCAAGTGCTCTTCGGCTATTACCATGCGGGTGAGCATGCTGGTGGCCGCGTGCTGTTCGACACCACTGGTCACGTGCTGCTTACCACAGCCGATTACGGGCTGATTGGTCCGGACACGCTCTTCTCACCAATCGGAAAAACCCTTCGCTTCGCCACTGATGGCAGCGTGCCGCCGGACAATCCACGCCCTGATCACACGTGGACCTGGTGGCACCGTAATCCGCAAGGGCTGGCCATGCTGCCCAACGGCGCCATCGTGAACACGGAGCACGGCCAGATGTTCCAGGCCAATGAGATCAACCTCTTGCAGGCCAACGAGGACCATGGCTATCCGTTCTACGACGGCTTGAACTGCTTCCTCTTCCCGGACACGTGCGCCTCAGCCACCTATTCGCACACGCGGCCGATCGCTACCTACTCGCATCCGCCTTCAGGTTGCGAATTCTACTCCAGCAGCGCCATTCCAGAGATGCAGGACAAACTGATCACTTGCATTCTTTGGCATCGCGGGCTCATGCTCTTCGGCTTCAACTCCGATCTGGACACCGTGCTCACGCAGGAATACCTGCAAGGCGGCGCTTTCGATGCGCTCTGGCGAATCCGCGACATCGCGATCCGACCGGATGGCAGTTTCTACCTGATCACCAATGATCGGCAGGATGCTCGGATCCGTTTGGTGCGCGCGGATGGAAGCACCGCTGTATCTGACGCTGCGGATTCGCTTCGTGAGCTAAATGCCTGGCCCAACCCGGCGCATGACAAGCTGTTCGTGGATGCGCCCGGATCCGCTTCGGTCCAGGTGATCGATGCGCAGGGAAGAAGCATCCCATGCGATGATGCGCTTGGGCGATAAGCCATCATCGATGTATGTGATGCTGCGCGCAGGCGTGTGCATCGCTCATTCGCGATGGCCACGCCATTCGCTTCATCAAGCGCTAGTCCTCCAGCACGCCGAACTTCCCAGCGGCCACATCCTTGAAGGCTTGCTGAAGCTCTTCAACGGTATTCATCAGGAAGGGGCCATAAGCCGCGATAGGCTCGTTCAGCGGCTCACCGCTCAGCACGAGCAGCGTTGCTCCAAGCGCGCTGATCACATGCACTTCTTCGCCATCGTTGCGGAAGACAACGAGATGATCCGTGGGGCCTCGTTGCCATTCACCTTCGCAGCGCCTTCAACCAGCAAGAGCGTGGCATTGTAGTGCGCGGGCAAGTTGAAGCTCGCTTCGCCACCAGCGCCCATGTTCACCACTGCGGCGATCACGGGCCCAGGTCTTCGCTGGCCCCTTCGCACCGAAGAGCTCACCGGCGATGATGCGCGCCTCGCTTTTGCCATCGGGCAGTTGCACCAACGCCATGTCTACTTTCGTGATCGGCTGGTAGCGTGGTGCTTCCATCTTGTGCTTCTTGGCAGGTTCACCCAGAGCTGCACCATGTGGAAGGGGCCTCCGGTGCGTGAGAACTCCTGCTCGTGGTACTCCTTGTGGAGAACGCCGCTGCCAGCGGTCATCCATTGCACATCGCCTTCGCCGATCACACCACTGTGCCCGGCGCTGTCGTGGTGCGCCACCTTGCCCTTGAAGGCGATGGTGACCGTCTCGAAGCCGCGATGCGGATGCACGCCAACACCGCGCGGCTGTTCGCGCGGACTGAAGTCCACGGGCGGGCCGTAGTCGAGCAAGAAGAACGGACTGAGCCGGTCCTGGGCCATGTTGTAGCCCTGCGGGAAGAAGTTGCTCACGCGGAATCCATCGCCCACCATGTGCGGGGCGGGAGGAGGCAGCACGGCCTCCACACTACGCTTGGTCATTGGTTCCCATCATATCCTTATGGAGCTAGATGGGCGCTGCGAAGGTCGGTGCAGCAGGCAGCTTCCTGACAGCCACTATCCTTGCGGTAACCACCATGCGCACCACAGTCCTGCTTCTGTTGCTTCTCGCCGCCAGTGTGATGCGCGCGCAGGCCCTGCTTCCCGATCTGCTCCAGCACGTGGACCCTATGATCGGCACGCAGCGCATGGGCCACGTGTATCCCGGCGCCACGGCCCCCTTCGGCATGGTGCAACTGAGCCCCGATACCGACACGATTCCTTACGCGGTTGATGGCAAGTACAATCCCAAGGTGTACAGCACCTGCTCCGGTTATCAGTACGACGACAGCACGATCGTCGGCTTCAGTCACACGCATTTCAGCGGAACAGGCCACAGTGATCTCGGCGACATCTTGCTGATGCCCACGCGAGGCCCTTTGCAATTGAATCCCGGTACAGCCGATGATCCGAAGAGCGGCTATCGATCGGTCTTCCATCATTCCAAGGAGAAGGCGGTGCCGGGCAAGTACGAAGTGCTGCTTGGGGATCACGGCATCAAGGCGGAGCTCACGGCCACCACGCGTGTGGGCATGCACCGCTACACCTTCCCGCGCACCGACAGCGCGCACGTGATCCTCGACCTCGTTCACGGCATTTACAACCACGCTGATAAGAACGTATGGACCTTCGTCCGCGTCGAGAACGATACGCTGGTGACGGGCTACCGGCAGACCAATGGTTGGGGCCGAACGCGCACGGTCTATTTCGCGATGGCGTTCAACCGGCCGATCGTGCAGTATGGGCAACAACCCGATGCGCGTCCTACGGAGTACCGTGGCTTCTGGCGGAAATTCGATCAGACGAAGAACTTCCCGGAGATGGCCGGCAAACAACTGCGTGCCTGGTTCGATTTCGACCTGAAGCCGGATGCGCAACTCTTGGTGAAGGTGGCCTTGAGCAGCGTGAGCACATTCGGCGCTGTGAAGAACATGCAGGCCGAAGTGCGGCATTGGGACTTCGATGGTGTGGTGAAAGAGACGCAAGACGCTTGGCGGGCCGAGATCGCGCGCATCCGCATCGAGACGAAGCGGTCGGAGGTGCTGAAGAACTTCTACACGGCCATGTACCACGCATGCCTTTCGCCCACGGTGTATCAGGATGTGGACGGGCGCTATCGCGGACTGGATCAGAATGAGCACTACAACAAGCCCAAGGTCCACACCAACTATAGCACCTTTTCCTTGTGGGACACCTACCGTGCGCTGCATCCGCTCTTCAACATCATCCAGCGCGACCGCTCTTCGCACTTCATCAACTCCATGCTGGCGCACTACGACCAGAGCGCGCACCAGATGCTGCCGATCTGGAGCCACCACGCCAACGAGAATTGGTGCATGATCGGCTACCATGCGGTGAGCGTGATCGCCGATGCGCATGCGAAGGGGATCAGGGGTTTCGATGCGCAGCGTGCGTTGGATGCGTGCGTGGCAACGGCTCGCCATCGCAGCTTCGATGGGCTTGGGGACTATATGGATCTCGGCTATGTGCCTGAGGATAGGAGTGGGGCCAGTGTGTCGAAGACACTTGAATATGCTTATGATGATCGTTGCATCGCGCTTCTTGCGAAGGACCTTGGGAACGCCTCGGTCGATGAAGAGTTTACCGCCCGGAGCTTGAACTATACGAATGTGTTCGACCCTCGAAGCGGTTTCATGCGCCCTATGCTCGTCGATCAGACATTTGTTAAGGACTTCGATCCGCTGGATACACATCAGAAGGGATTCATCGAGGGCAATGCATGGAACTACAGCCTCTATGTGCCGCACGAGCCTGCCGACCTTGCACGATTGATGGGCGGCAAGCAGCGTTTCCGCGAGCGCCTCGATTCGCTCTTCACCATGGAATTGCCGGACAAGTACTTCGAGCACACCGAGGACATCACGCGCGATGGCATCATGGGCAACTACGTGCATGGCAACGAACCGAGCCATCACGTGCCCTACCTCTACAACTACAGTGATCGCCCTTGGATGACCGGCAAACGCGTGCGCGATGTGCTCGACATCATGTACAAGCCGAAGCCCGATGGCCTCAGCGGCAACGACGATTGCGGGCAGATGAGCGCGTGGTACATTTTCAGCGCCATGGGCTTCTATCCCATGAACCCCGGGAGTGATGGGTATGAGCTGGGCTCGCCCATTGTGGATCGCGCGGAGATCCCGCTGCCGAATGGAAAGACCTTCACGGTGATCGCGAAAAGCCAGGGACCGAAGAATGTGTACGTGATGAGCGTGAAGCTCAATGGCGTTCTGCTCAACAACCGCATCCTGCGTCACGACGACATCATGAATGGCGGTACACTGGAGTTCAGCTTATCGGCGGAAGCCACCGAAGCCATGAGCGATTCTGCATTCACGCTGCGCGCGTTCACCGACGATGACCTAGCCGCATTGGTGAAGCACGCCAACGATCCGAGCATTGCAGCCTTTCTCAGCGATGCCTTCCCGCACCCGTACACCGAGGAGCATGGTGTCGCATTCCTGAACGAAGCACAACAACGACTGCCGTTCCGTCGTGCCATCGAAATAGATGGAGAAGCATGCGGCGCCATCGGCCTTCATCCACGCCAGGACCTTTGGCGGCGCAACATGGAGATCGGCTTCTGGCTTGGGCGCAAGCATCGCGGCAAGGGCATCATGAGCGAAGCAATCAAGCAGATGGTCATACTCGGCTTCGCGGAGTTCCGCGAGATCACACGGATATTCGGCACCACCTTCGGGACGAATACCGCATCGCAGCGAACGCTGGAGAAAGCGGGCTTCAAGCTGGAAGCGAAGCTCGAAGGCACGTTGGTGAAGAACAGCAGGGTGGAGGATGAGTGGATCTATGCGGTGCGGCGGTGAGAAGCCTGAAGTGTGGGAAGGGCCGATTGTTCGAGCCATGCCAAGCAACGATAGGTGAGGCATTCAGCGTCTAGTCCGCCATGAAGCATCGCAGCCCATTCGTCCTCCTTTTCTGCTCTCTCGCCTTTGTCGCCTCCGCCCAGCAAACCTCCGTGCTCTTCATCGGCAACAGCTACACCTATGTGAACGACTTGCCCAACACCCTGCGGCAATTGGCGCTTTCGCTGGGCGATACCATGACCGTGGCCAGCTCAGCACCTGGTGGCTACACCTTGTTCCAGCATTCCACCTATGCGCCCACGCTCACGGCGATCCAATCGCAGCCGTGGGATTATGTGGTGCTGCAGGAGCAGAGCCAATTGGGTGCGTTGCCGTTGGCGGCGACCACCACTGAACTCGGTGCCGCTGCTTTGGTGGAAGCGATTGAGGAGAATTGGGAATGCACCTATCCCGTGTTCTACATGACCTGGGGCCGCCAGAACGGCGATGCGCAGAACTGCGCCAACTTCCCCTTCATGTGTACTTACAATGGCATGCAGCAGGGCTTGCGCAGCAACTACATCGCGCTGGCTGAACAGAGCGATGGCTACGCCGCTCCGGTGGGCGCCGCGTGGAAAGTGGTGCGCGACACGCAGCCGGGCATCAACCTCTACGATGCCGATGGAAGCCATCCTTCGCCAGCAGGCACCTACCTCGCGGCATGCGTGTTCTACTGCACGCTCTACCAAGAGAGCTGCGTGGGCGCCACCTTCAATGGGGCCATCGATGCGACCACGGCGGCACTGCTCCGCGGCATCGCGAGCGCCACGGTGCTTGATGAGCCGCTGACCTGGAACCTCGATGCGCCCAACGGGACCAGCGCCTTGCTCGACGGCGCGGAGGTTGGCCCAGACTGGATCACGCTCATCCACAACGGCCAAGGCACGCACTTATGGACCTGCACCAACGGGCAATCCTTCACCACGGGAACGGTCACCTTCACCTTCGAGACCTCCGACACCTATTACGTCACGCACACCTACAACGACCCCTGCGGCAACAGCGACACCGTGATGCTCACGTTCAACATCGTTCTTGGCGTAGATGAACTTGAAGCAGCTAAGCAGTACAAGGTGTTCTCCGGAACGCCCGGCTTCTTGGAGATCCGCGGAGCAAGGGGAGGGGAGATGCTCACGCTGCACGATGCGCAAGGTCGCGTGGTGCAGCAGGAGCGCTTGAGTGGCACAACGCATCGCATTGCCTGCAGCGCGGGCCTGCACATGTGGCGCATCAGCGATGAGCGCGGGAATCTGCGCAGTGGCTCGGTGGTGGTGCGGTGAGCATCGTGTTGGATGCGATTGCATTTATGGGAGTCGCTGTTGTCACGGATGGCTCAACACGGCGTGGCATTCATCTGAGGCTTCAGCGGGTAACTGAACAGTGGTCTACATTGGCAAGGTGTGGAAGGGGCTACTGGTTCGTTTCCACGATCTTGAGCTGGACCAGCCTTCTGCGCCACATTCCACCATATGTGCACAACCCATTTTCAACTCCTCCGTCTGCACCCCTGATGATGAAGCTCTACGCCACACTCCTAACCACAGCGCTCTTGCCAATCAGCGTCATGGCGCAATTGATCAATGCCAACTTCGAGCAGGGGCTCTTGGGTTGGATATCGCCATGCGCGGAGCAGGCCACCTTGAGCACCGATGCCCCGCCCAATGGTGGGCAATACAGCTTGCAGATACGGGCGCGCACCGGTGGCGAAGGCTCGTGCATCGAACCCGATGGCGACCCCAGCTTCCTCACCAACTTCGCGTACCAGCTGCTGCCCATGGCCGTTGCTGGCGACCAGATCACCTTCACGGCCACCACCAAATTGCTGGTCGATGTGCCCGATGCATTCGGTCACGGCATCCGTTGCGATTTCCTCGCCGTGCTAGCCGATGGTTCCATGACGCAGCTGACCAACATGATGACCAATTTGGGCATCCATACCACATGGCAGAGCTCGACCATACCGTACACCGTGCCTGTGCTGCCCGCTGGCGCCACCTTAGCTGTCGCTCTGAGCGGGTACTTCATGACCAATGGGCAGGGCTATGCCTTGTTCGACAACCTGGTGACCTCCATTACTGGCAGCGGTGCCGTGCTGAACGCCCAGGTGTGGCTTGAAGGACCGTACGCCGCGGCACAAGGACTCATGCGCGATGATCTGCGCGCTGCCGGATACATCCCCTCAACGGATCCGTATCCGAACAACCCGATCGCTGGCAGCATCGCACCGGGGGCCTTGTCGGTTACCGGCCCCAATGCCATTGTGGATTGGCTGCGCATCGAGTTGCGGCACACCCTGTCAACCACGGGTTGGCAGATCCGGGTCAACGGGCTGCTGCAGCGCGATGGCGATATCGTGGCGCTCGATGGTGTTTCGCCCGTGAGCTTCCCGGTGAAGGCCGGCAACTACCAGCTGGTGGTGCGGCACCGCAATCACCTCACCATCATGACCGAGCAGGCCGTGTCCATTTCTTCCACCTCGCCGTTGGTCGATCTGCGTTCAACGAGCACCGCCTTGAACGTGCGCCCCGCGCCTTTCAACGACCTTCCCGCGAGAGTGGTGGGCAACCAGCAATTCATGTGGCAAGGGAATACCAATACGGACCTGGAGGTGGCTTATACCGGTGTTCTGAACGACCGCGATGGGATCCTGGGCGCTGTTGGCGGCTCGGTCCCCACCAACACGATTACCGGCTACCACTTCACCGATGTGAACATGGATGGCGTGGTGAAGTACATCGGCCCCAACAACGATCGCGATCCGTTGCTGCGAGACCATTGGTGGCTCGGTGCCCACGGCGGTGCGACGGGCGCAGGTGCCGTATTAGAAGAGAGGGTCAAGTCACAAGTCACAAGTCACAAGACTCAAGTCACAAGTCACAAGGCCCAATGATTCTGGTATGCTGAGCAACGAACATTCGACTCTTGCCCCTGTGCAGCTGCAGATCTTCACCGCCGGGCATAGAGTTGCCGGTTCGGGCAAGCAGGCGGACCTCGTTGATGCCTCCAAGGGCAAGCTTGTCGCCACCAGGCAGCGACTTGGATCGGATTAATTGCATCCTTTGAATTGAACGTTGATCGCATCTCAAGATGTCTGTCACTACAGACCCGGAAAAGCACCGCGACATCCTGTTGTCTTTCCAGTCAGGCTTGGAGGCGGGTGTTGTGGATGCATCGCAGGTGGTGGCGTGGGTAGACATGGTCATAGCCAACGATCCTGAGATCCATCCCTTCTTCGCAGACCTGGCGCTTGCCGGTCACGATGTCAACCGGCTCCTTTCGGTCTTCGGAGAACATCTTGGTGCCCCACAGCAGCCTATCGGTTATCGGGTTTTGCTTGGGGCGCTCTATTGGCGCATTGAACGGAAGGAGATTGCTCCAGCGGATGTCCGTAGTGGGCTAGTTGGGTATCTCTATACCGTTGCACAGGTGGATGACGAGGAGCGCTACCGTTTGTTTGGATCCGAGGATGCTCTGAGCCTCGCCTTGGACGGTATTCACGGTACGGTGGACGATGCCATGCACCAGTTGAAGGAAGACCTGAGCATCTACTCCGGCTTTCTTGTTGAGCACCCTGAATTGTGGTCGTCGGCGAGCGCATCCGTTGACGCGGTCCTGAGACAAGAACATGCTGCTCGTGAAGCGCGTGCGGCTCGATCCGCGAAGGTCCAGGTGAATCCACCAAGAAAGAAACCTTGATGGAAGTTCTAGCGTGAGCGATATGAGCAAGTAGCCCGCAAGCGAGCCACGGCTCAAGGCCGGGGTGACCAAGCGCGCACTATTTGTTCCAAAAGCGCCCGAGGGGCTTCTGCTTCCCATGCCGCACACGGTACACCACCACATCGGCACCCTCCATGGCATACCACACCACATAGGGAAAGCGGGACAGGACCGCCGCGCGATAGACTTTCTTGCGTACTGCGAAACCGGGCGGGTTCTCAACGATGAACTGAAGGCACTCGCTCAACTCCTCGCGGAACTGGGCACCGAGCCCAGGACGTTGAACCTCGTACCACAAGTGCGCCTGACGGATCTCCTCCAGCGCCTCCGGCTTGATGACGAGCATGAGGCCTATCGCTCGATGTCCTCTTCAGGATCTCCTCCACCTGCTGCCAGGTGTAGGAGCGGCTTTCGCCGTTCAGGTGGCGCTCACGACGTTCATCGAGCACAGCGAGTTCATCGTCGGAGAGGTCCAGGTCGGCGGGCTCGTGACGCAAGGCGTGTTGTTGTAAACGGTCTTCTTCCAGGATGCGCTGCACCTCCTGCCAGGTGTAGGTGCGGTCCGTTCCTGTAGGTTCATGAACAACGCTGATGTGCTCGTTGGGAGCGCTATAGCCCCGAGGCGCGTCGAGCACGTGCTTGATCGCGAGCAAGCGGATCTCATCATCGATCAGTGCGATACGTTCCAGCAGCTCCAGCTTCAGGGTCTTGAGGTCCATGGATCAAAGCTACAGCCGGAACGAAATGCCCGCGTGAGCGATAGAAGCAAGTAGCCCGGACCGCGAGGCTCTGCGAGTGGGGAGGACTACTGCCCCGTCCGGGTCGGGCCCGGGATGACAGCCCGGGGTAAACTCCTAGCGCGACCCGCCTGCTCCCGAGCAACGCCGAAGGTGTAGATCGCAGGGCGCGAAGCGACCGAGAGGCTTTGCGAAGCGAAGGGATGAGGCGGGGCACGCCCAAAACCTCCACAAGAGAGTTTGCCACACCTAAGCCGCTAATGGACATCATGGACGCCGATGGACGCGATGTCCATTCGCGTCCATACATGTCCATAGGGTTTACTTTGCCCGCATGCAACGGACCAACTACGCCTGCGGAGAATGGGTCGCGGGGCCGACAAGAATGAAGAATGTAGAATGTAAAATGTTCAACCTCGAACGGATGCACGGCATTCAGCTTTCTTCATTCTACATTCTACATTTTATATTCCGCTCATGAGCACACAGCTTCAGAACCACATCGCTGGCCAATGGGGGCCGCTGCGCGGAAGTCTCAAGTCACAAGTCTCAAGGCCCAATGTTCAAGGTGGCCCAATTCTGAGCAACGAACATTCGACTTTCGCACCATGCAACTAGAGAATTACATCGCCGGCTCCTGGATAAAAGGCACCGGCAAACAAGCCGAACTCCTCGACGCCTCCACCGGCGAACTCATCGCCACCACATCCACCGGCGGGCTCGACTTCGGCGCCATGCTCCACTACGCCCGCACCGTGGGCGGCCCGCCCCTGCGCAAAATGACCTTCCCCGAGCGCGGGCGCATGCTCAAGGCCCTCGCCCTCTACCTCATGGAGCGCAAGGACACCTACTACCAGATCAGCTACAAGACCGGCGCCACCAAGGCCGACAGCTGGGTGGACATCGAGGGCGGCATCGGCAACCTCTTCGCCAACGCCAGCTTGCGCCGCACCCTGGGCAACATGCCCTTCTACGTGGACGGCGACGCGGTGAAGACCAGCAAGGGCGGCACCTTCATCGGTCACCACATCATGGTGCCCAAGGAGGGCGTGGCCGTACACATCAACGCCTTCAACTTCCCCATCTGGGGCATGCTGGAGAAGGTGGCCGTGAACTGGATGGCCGGTGTGCCCGCCGTGGTGAAGCCCGCCACTGTGACCAGCTACCTCACCGAGGCCATGGTGAAGGACATCGTGGCCAGCGGCATCGTGCCCGAAGGCGCGATCCAGCTCATCTGCGGCAGCGCGGGCGATCTGCTGGACCATGTGATGAGCCAGGACGTCGTCACCTTCACCGGCAGCGCCAGCACGGGCCGCATGCTCAAGCGCCACGACCGCCTCATCGACGAGAGCGTGCCCTTCAACATGGAGGCCGACAGCCTCAACGCCATCGTGCTCGGCCCCGACGCCGTGCCGGGCACCGAGGAGTTCGAGCTCTTCATCAAGGAAGTGGGCAAGGAGATGACGCTGAAGTGCGGGCAGCGCTGCACCGGCGCGCGCCGCATCCTGGTGCCCGCCAACGTGCTGGAGGATGTGCAGATCGCCATCGGCAAGCGCCTGGGCAGCACCGTGATCGGCGATCCGCGCACCGAAGGCGCCATGCCTGACGGCAGGCAGGTACGCATAACTATGGGCGCCCTGGCCGGCACCGCGCAACGCGACGAGGTGAAGCGCGCCCTCGCCGAGCTGCTCAAAGGCTCGCAGGTGGTGTACGGCGACCCCGACAGCGTACACGTCACCGGGGCCGATGCCGCGAAGGGCGCCTTCATGAGCCCCATCCTGCTCCTCAACGCCGACCCCTGGAAGAACCAGCAGAGCCACAACGTGGAGGCCTTCGGTCCGGTGAGCACCCTGATGCCTCCACCGACATCGACGATGCCGTGGCCTCACCAAGCTCGGCAAGGGCAGCCTCTGCGCCAGCATCGCCACGTACGACGAGAAGGTGGCGCAGCAGTTCGTGTGGGGCGCCGCCAGCCACCACGGCCGCATGCTCATCCTCAACCGCGAGATGGCGAAGGAGAACACCGGCCACGGCAGTCCGCTGGCCACCTTGGTACACGGCGGCCCCGGTCGCGCGGGCGGCGGCGAAGAGATGGGCGGCAAGCGCGGCGTGATGCACTACCTGCGGCGCACCGCCATCCAGGCCACCCCAGCATGATCACCGCCATCACCCAGCAATACCAGCAGGGCGCGCGCTAACATATTTCCGAGAAGCACCCTTCCGCCTGCACTTCGAGGAGCTGAACATCGGCGACAGCGATCAGCGAGACCCACCTGGTGACGCTGCAGAACATCGAGGACTTCGCCGAACTGAGCGGCGACCGCTTCTACGCGCACATGGACGCCAACAGCCTCAAAGGCACCCCCTTCACCGGCCGCGTGGCGCACGGATACTTCATCCTCTCGCGTGCGGCCGGCCTCTTCGTGGACCCGCCGAAGGGGCCCGTGCTCCTCAACTACGGCATCGAGGAGTGCCGCTTCCTGAAGCCGGTGTACCCGGGCTCCACCATCCAGGTGAAGTTTACGTGCCGCGAGAAGCTGGATCAGGAGAAACGGCCGAAGACGGAGGACTCGCCGAAGGGGGCGGATGTGGCAAGAGGAATAGTCAAATGGCTGGTCGACGTGATAGACGAAACCGGGGAAACTGTTGCACTCGCAACCATACTTACCATGGTGAAAAAACTCGACCAGGCATGATGCCGATAAGAGCCTGCCCCGGGCCTCGACCCGGGGTGAAATGGCTGGTGGATGTGGTGGATGAAACGGGGGAGACCGTGGCGATGGCGACGATCTTGACGATGGTGAAGAAGTTCGATGAGAACTGATGACTGGTCACGGGCAGCTTCTTGAAGGTTTGGGCGTGCCCCCTCGCAAAGCCTCGGGGTCGCGCTTTCCGCTGCAACTCTAGACTTGCCCGCCTCGAAGATGGAGATCTTCGGGGAGCGAACGATCACTGAAGGAACTGAGCAGGATCGTGGGTGAACCATTCCGCTGCATAGGCACAAGGGCCTAAAGGACTTATTGGCACCCGATCCACTCGGGTCTGAGGCTCGGATAGAATTTCCAGGTAGTGGCCTAGTAGAGTTGTCGAGCACGGGGCCCATTGCTCAGTCCTCCAGCGATCGCTTGTCTAACCAAAGTACACGGACATGAGACACTGGATCGGCATTGATGTGAGCAAAGCGACCTTGGATGTGGCCTTGCTGGATGAACAAGGCAAGGTCACGGCTGAAGAGAAGGTGGCCAACACGGAGAGGGGCCTAGGCAGCATGTGGAAGCGCTGGATCAAGACGTACGGGCTGAAGAAGTCCAATGCCTAGTGTGCCTGGAACCCACCCGCCACTATTCGCACCTTCCACTGGAGACACTCGTGCGGTTGAGGTGCCCACCTACCTACGCACCCCACGGACATCATCAAGAGCATCGGCACCACGCGCGGCAAGAACGACCGCATCGATGCACTTCGGATCGCGGACTACGCACGCCGCTTCCACGACAAGGCCAGGCTGGTAACCGCCGATCACCTGCGCACCAATAAGCTCAAGCAGTTGCTCGCACGTCGGGAGAACCTGGTGCGGCGCAAGACCATGCACCACACGCAGATCCGCAACTTGGATCATTGCGTGGACAAGTCGTTGCGCGCGGCCTTCACACGCATCGACAAGGCGCAGATCACCGCGCTCGACAAGTCGATCAAGCAGATCGAGGCCATGATCAAAGAGGTGATCGCGGCTGAGCCAGAGCACCAGCGTATCTATGACCTGCTCTTGTCCATCGATGGCGTGGGCCCGGTGCTGGCAGCGCATCTGCTGGCACTCACCGAGGGGCTTCCTGCGCTTCAAGACCGCGCGCGAGCTGGCCTGCCACGCCGAGGTGGCACCCTTCGAGTACAGCTCCGGCTCCAGCATCAGGGGCAAGACGCGCGTCTCCAAACAAGCGCAGCCAACCCGAAATACCTGCTGCACATGGCGGCTGTAGGATGCACCGCGCAAAAGGCGAGTTGCAGGACTACTGGAAGCGCAAGGTAGCCGAAGGCAAGCACAAGATGAGCGTGCTCAACGCCATCCGTAACAGCTCATCCATCGCATCTGCGCGGTGATGGACCGAGGCACTCCGTTCGTGCGCAGAACGGAGGCGCTCGCGTCGTAGTCTTGTGCATCGGGCCGAAACGGAAGCGGGCTCTGCTGAGGAGCAACCTGCCAGGGATAGGTCCGACGTACGACAGGCATGACATGGGTCGAGGGCATCGTCAGCCCTTGATCCATGCCTGGAGTTCCTCATGCCTGAAAAAAAACCTTCCCATTAGCTTGCTCAGGTCATAGAATAAGTCCTCGGCTGGTCCCGGCCTCCGAGCCGGGAACCAGCCTGTGGGCTTTCCGCTTCAATCGCTCACGCTGTGGCGCTTCATGAGAGCTTCGTCGCTTGCGGTTGGCTCGGCTACCTTGGCAAAATCGATGTAAGCACACAATGGATTTGATATCATCTGTCACTGAGGCAGGTCTGAAGTATCATCGCTTTCACGAGGTTTTCAGCCATGTAATCAAGACCAATGTCATTGGTCTGATCATTCTCGAACAATGGGTAAACAAGGACCCCAAGCCAGACGATCTAAAGAAGATTGTGTATGAACATGGCGGCCTATGGGGAGGTATGCCCGCATGGAATGATCCACTAGAATCTATTGCAAGAGCTACGGCTGATCTCGGATTGCATGGTGTCGTAAGGGTCTTTTCCGCGTTCGATGCGTTTATGCAAGAGTTAGAGGCCGAGCTTGATAGCTACGCATCACGGCAATGTGATGGCGGGAGAAGCGCGGAACCCACTGGTGAAAGGATTGACGAAGAGGCGCAAGGTGGAGCGCTGGAACGACTACTCCAACGGCGCGATTGGACACTACCCGATGCCAAGACTCTCGGACCGGTCTTCCAGTACTACAGACTAAGCAGGAATTGTATCGCCCACCGGAATGGAATCGTGAGTCGAGCTTTGGAAGCGGCTTCAACCAGCGTTGAGATTAATGAAGCACTGAGTAAGTGGGTCGAAACGACAGGTCATACATCGCCTCCGCCTATCCGACCATTGACTTATGGTGAGCCGCTTTCTTTCACACACAAGGATGCCATCTTCCTCTCTGACCTGCTGCGCCGATATGCTCTTGATATATCTCGCCAAGCAATTGAGGTGATTGGATTTGACGGGATGGTCTATCTGCAGCGAAACGACATCTTATATCGACGCCATCAGGCAAGGACGAGATGCCGGGTACTGTTCACCAGTTTCTCACCGTTAGACTTAGCTCGCGCTATCGAATCAAGGACATTGAGAATACCGCAGTTCCACAAGCATTGAAGCGTCTCGGTATGAGCAGTAAGGCTGAAGGGCCAATATGCAGCACTAGTGGCATCCTTGAGACACGAGGCTCATGTCCGAAGAGAAGAGTTTGCTTGTACTGCGGAGACGAATGTGATAGAGGCGATCCTTTGAGAGCTCTAGGACATTAGCACTAGCGTTGGTACTTCCTTGGTGCCTCCGTGTGTTCATTGAGGAAGTCCTCTGCTGTCAGATGGTGATGTACTAGCCACTTGTGCACTTTGTACTTCGTTGAGCGTGTCCAGATCATAAGCTCTGAATTCATTGAAGAATGAGGTGACACATTTCTTCAAGTCACGGAGCTTCCCCTTCGAAGAATTCGCACGTCATGTGAAGTGAGGTACGTAGGCCAGGTTAATCGCGGGTATCACTGGGATGCGGGTAACAGGCACCTTGCCATACTTGTTCTCGAACCAAGCGCAATGCGTGTTCATCTGTCCTCCTTCATGCTTCACTATTTCCTCCCGATCATCCTTGACTTCACTCTTGCACTCGAACATGATGTACTCGTTCGGTTCGGTGACCCACAGATTGTCCGGCCCCTCTTTGTAGTCGTTATCCGGGCGCTGACTCTCAAACCCGAGAGCTTGGCCTAACTCCTTCAGGGAAGACTCAAACTTCTCTGCGGGGGTACCAAACGAAACATTTGAGAGCATCCCCGTGATGTTCAGTATCAGTTCGTTGAAACCTCCTTGGGACTTCACGAACTCCAATACCCGCGCAGTTCGTGTCGAGGATACGCTTTGAAGCAGCTTGTAAGCGACCCCTTCCCGCGGACGTAGAAGGCTTCGATTATGGTTGTATGCACTGAGTTGAAGCTGATTCGAAGCCGACCCACTTATCCAGTGCTTGTGACGTGCCTTC
>JADJOG010000005.1 GCA_016713865.1 Flavobacteriales bacterium
GTGGCGGGCTGCCTCGCGCTCTTGCGCCATGACACTTGAGCCGCCGAATAGCACAAGCGCGAAGCAGGCGATCGACTTCCTCATGCGTCAGGCGATCAGGTGACGGATGCGGTCATTCAGCGGGCGCCGCAACGCTGTGTACCGCTTCAGCAAGTGCATCTGGTTGTGCGCGCGATCCAGGTTGTGGTCGGGGCGATCGATGCGGTAGTAGAGATCGCCGTTGAGGTAATCGGTGAGGAAGCGGATGCCCTGCTCGTAGATCAGCATCTGCCCGCACCAATGCACCAGCGCGCGCTCGCTCAGGCTCATCAGCGGCGCCATCTCATTGAAGTAGCCCTCGACCAGCGCAGCGAAGACATCCTCATTCACTTCGGCATGCGCGGGGTCCGGATCATCCTCCGGTGCGGGCGAGATGAAGGTGCGGATCATGTCGCCGAGGTCGAAGAGCGCCTTGCCGGGCATCAGCGTATCGAGGTCCACCACGCACACCGCCTCGCCGCTGTCCTTGTCGAAGAGCACGTTGTTCACCTTGGTGTCGTTGTGCGTGATGCGCGTGCGCACCTCGGGATCCATCATGGCCACGCGGTACTCCTGCACGATGGACGCCTGCCCGTTATAGAAGGTGATCGCATCCTTCGCGCGCACCGATCGATCCGCTGGCGCTTGAGCCACGGCTTTCTGGAATGCACTGTACCGCGCCTCGAGGTCGTGGAAGCCGGGAATGATCTCCTTGAAGGCCTGCACGTACACGCCATCGAGGTTGCGCGTGAGCCGCCCGAACTGCTGCGCCGCGCTGCGGGCCTGCGCGGGCGTCACGGCACCATCGTAGCTCACCGTGTTCTGGAAGTACGGGAACACGCGCCACGCGCCCAGCTCCGGGCTGATGAAGAGGTCGCGGCCATCGGTGGTGCGCAGACCGCGCATGAAGCGGTATTCCGGATGATGATTGCGCAAGTGCTCAGCCGCGAGGTAGTTGTTGTACGCGATGAGCTGCGGTTGCTTGAAGACCGATGTGTTCACCTGCTGCAGGATCCAATGATCATCGCCATGGCGGTTGCGCAACAGAAGGGTCTGGTTGATCAAGCCATTGCCGAAAGGCACGCAGTCGTGCCCATTCAGCGCGATGCCGAATGCGGAGCAGATGGTGCTGAGCACCGGGGTGCGGGTCTCGCTCATGGTCGTTCGGCCAAGTGTTGCCGCACAAGGTCGGCATCGGCGGGGAAGGTGAGGCCGCACCAGCGATCAGTTGTGCGCAGGATCCGGATCTCGTGCTTGTGCTGCATGGCGTAACGGGCGGCATCGGGCAGGCCGAATTCACCAACGGCCTCCTCGCCGCGCTCCAGCCAGAGCCGCTTGGCCAGATGGTTGAATCCCTGGCGAAGCACCCAGAGATTCATGCTCACCAGTGCGTGTGTTTCGTGCTCGTTCCCTTCAGCATCGCGGATCGCGCCATCCGCATCGCGGCGCAGGCCAAGCACTTCTTGGGTGCTGCGCAAATGGTCGGACGTGCCCTTGCACAGCGCGCGGTTCACCGGGCCATTGGGCGAGAGAGTCTTGCCCAACTCGAAGGCCACCAATGCGCTCTCTTGGGGTGATCCTTCTCGTGCATGCTCGCACGCCAAGCGCATCGATCCCCTTCCGTAGTAGTCGTCGGCATTGGCCACGATGCACGTGCCCAGCGCGTGCTCCATGCCGATGAGCGCTGCATGCGCGGTGCCTTGCGCTTGCGCTTGAATCGCGACCCGAACCCGCTCATCCTTCGCGTAGTGCTCGCGCATGATCGCCTCGTGCTCCGGCCGAACGACCAAGCAGGCGCTCTCGCAGTCCATGTCGAAGGCATCGCGCAGGGTGAGGTCCATGATGGTCTCGCCATGCGGGCCGATCGGCTCCAATTGCTTCGACCTTCCGAAGCGGGTGCTGCGGCCGGCAGCAAGCAGCACCACGGTGATATCGCCTATAGCCCCTGCTGCCATCGCCAGGCATCGCGCAGCGCATCGGCCAGCGATCGTTGGGTGCGCCAGCCGAGCACTTCCCAGCTACGCCGCGTATCGGCATACACGCTCACCACATCACCGGCACGGCGAGGCCCGACCTCGAATGGCACCTTCACGCCGTTCACCTGCTCGAACGTCCGCACCACCTCAAGCACGCTGTTCCCGGCGCCGGTGCCCAGATTGAACACCTCGCACAAGGGCGCTTGCCGCTCACTCATCCATTGCAATGCGCGCACATGCGCCTGAGCCAGATCCACCACATGAATGTAGTCGCGGATGCACGTGCCATCCACGGTATCGTAATCATCGCCATTCACGCGCAGCTTCTCGCGCACGCCTGCTGCGGTTTGCGCCACATAGGGCACGAGGTTGTTGGGCACACCGCGCGGCAGCTCGCCGATGAGGCTCGATGGATGCGCGCCGATCGGGTTGAAATAGCGCAGCAGCACAGCCTTCAGCGAGGGCACCGCGGTGCATTGATCGCGCACCAATCGCTCGCAAGCCACCTTCGTGAATCCATAGGGCGATGTGGCATTGGCATCGGGGGCCGTCTCATCCACCGGGAGCGATGCAGGTTCGCCATACACGGTGCAGCTGCTGGAGAACACCAAATCATGAACACCATGCTCGCGCAATAGGCCCAGCAGCACCGCGAGCGATCCGATGTTGTTGCGGTAATACTTCGCGGGGTCCGTTACGCTTTCGCCCACCGCCTTGTCTGCCGCGAAATGGATTGCGCCCAGGACGGCCCCTTCCTGCTTCAGCATGCGGCGCATGGCCTCCGCGTCGTTGCAGTCGATACGATGGATCGTTGGCGCTTGGCCCAGGATGGCCGCGATGCCCTCAAGCGCGCGCTCCTCGCTGTTGCGCAGATCGTCGATGATCACCGGCTCATAGCCAGCGACTGCCAGTTCAACCACTGTATGCGAGCCGATGAAGCCCGCTCCTCCTGTTACGATGACCTTCTTGCTCATGGCGCCGGGCGAAAGTAGCCGCTTCACCATCTTCACGCCCCGCCAGCCATGCGCCGCCTTCAGCCCTCATCGCTCGTGATCCTGCTTGTACTGGCGGTGAACATCCTCATCGCGCTGCAAGGGCTATGGCCGGGGCCGAAGGATGGCTTGGCCAATACCGTGGTGCGCAGTGATGTGAAGGGCTACTACGGATACCTGCAGGCCATCTTCATCCGCAAGGACCTGGGCCACGAGGCGAACGTCTGGGAGTATGTGCGTCATACGCCCACCGGCACCTTGAACAAGTACTACTGCGGCACTGCGATCATGCTGGGGCCATGGTTCCTCATCGGCCACGACATCGCGCTGAGCGATCCCAAGGCGCCGCGCGACGGGCTCAGTGTTCACGAGATGCGCGCCATCAGCATTGGCGCTTGGGTCTATTTGCTGCTCGGTTTGGCAGCACTGCGCGGCGTGCTTCGGGGCTTGGGTTTCTGCGAGGTGGCCGTGGCTTGGACGCTGCTGGCCATCGGCCTTGGCACGCAGCTGCTGCAATACAGCGCGCTTCAGCCCGGATGGTCGCACATCCATTCATTCTTCGCCATCAGTCTTTTCCTGCTCTGCGTGCAACGCTTCGCCACTGGAAAATCGCCGTGGTGGATGCTCGCCTCGTCAGCCCTGCTCGGCCTCATCATCCTCATTCGACCGGTGAATGCCTTGGTGGTGCTCGCGCTGCCCGTGCTGCTCGGAGCGGGCACGGTGGGCATGCTGAAACGGCTCATATCACATCGCCTGATGCTTATGCTGAGCATCGCGCTCTTTGCTGCCATCTTATTCATCCAGCCCCTGCTGTGGCACGCCCAAACCGGTCAGTGGTATGCATACGGATACAGTGGCGAAGGCTTCCATTGGAGCAGCCCCGAGATGCTGAAGGTCCTATTCGGCTTCCGGCGCGGGCTCTTCCTCTGGGCACCCGTGCTCCTGCTCGTCCTATTGGGCACCGCCCTGCTGCTCAAGCGCGATCGTGTGCGCGGGTTAGGCATGGTCCTCTACCTCGTGATCAACACGTACGTCATTAGCGCGTGGTGGATCTGGTATTACGGCAGTGGCTTTGGAAGCAGGCCATTCGTTGACCACTACCCTGTGCTGGCCATCCCGCTCGCCTTCTTCCTGAACGAGTTGCACGGCTGGCGGCGACGGGCTACTCAAGGCTTCATCGCGATGTGCTGCGCGCTGCTGCTCTTCCAGATGTGGCAGTTCCATGTCCACATCCTGCACCACGAGAGCATGGATCGGGCGAAATACGCACATGTCTTCCTCCGCTGGGGCGATGCGTACAAGGGCTCGCTCGGCGGCAATTTCCAAGCGCCGCCCTTCAGCCCGAATGGCATGAGCGTGGTCTTGGAGGAGATCTGCGATTTCGAGCACCGATGCGCGCATTGGCATGGTGGCGGCATACGCAGCCGTACCGACGCCTTCAGCGGAGGCAATGCTGTTGTGTTCGATGGTTCCGACGAATACGGAATCAGTTTCGAGGCTGGAACCGACGTGCTCCCAGCTGGACGCGCGCTTTACATGGAAGTAGGAATCCAGCGACGCGAGGAGCGAAGCCGCGATGCGCACCACCTGCTTGGCGTAACCGAGGTGCGCTTGTCCGATGGTTCCATTGACTACTATGAACCGTTCGCATTCAATCCGGTTCCTGCGGAGCCGGGCGCTTGGGAGCAGGTCGAATACCGCATTCCGGTGCCGCCGTTGGCCCAAGGCGGCACACTGAAATTCTACTTCTGGGACAAGGACCGCCGTTCACGCGTGCTGATTGACGATGTGTTCATGCGCGTGAGCGCAGTGAACCCGTATTGAGGCCTCGGGTAGCTGGCCACCCCCCTACTTGCAGCTTGCCGCTACAGCACTCGCCGCTTCCCTCCGTGGGCCTGGCAGGATTTGAACCTGCGACCAAGGGATTATGAGTCCCCTGCTCTGACCGCTGAGCTACAGGCCCGGTCGTTCACCGCTGCGCATGAATAACTGTCTTCATCCGCGGCGGGCGCCAAATGTATCGGCGCTGTTCTTTGCGCAACCGGATTCCGCGTGGAAGAACAAACCCCGAATAGACAAGCAGGCCGAAAGCGCCGCCGCATCAGCAAGCGCAAGGTGGGGCTGGTCCTGTGCCTGCCCGTGCTCGCGATCTGGCTCGTGGCCAGCAGCAACTCGACCAGCGCAGGGGCCACAGCACCAGCGGCGAAACCACCACCAGCGAAGCCGAGACCGGCGATGACCTGCGCGGAATACCCCTTCAAGCACCACAGCCCTAAGCTGAACGCGCGTCTTCCCGCATACAAATCGCTCTCGCTCAAAGCTGGCGTTCGCCCCATCGCCGATGACGATGTCTTGAAGCGCACGCTTGAAGCAGGCACCGCCAAGCTGGTGCGCGTCGAGAGCGATGAGCGGATGTGGATCGCGCCCATGGATCATGGCTCACCCTACCTCACGCCCAACGCCGCCGAGGCACTTCAATCCATCGCACGCGATTTCCAAGCACGCATCGCCGACACCGATCTCGCCGACGCGCGTATCCGGGTAACGAGCCTCTTCCGCACCAAGCGCGACCAGAAGGAGCTCGGACGCGGCAACGTGAACGCCACGCGCGATGAGCTGGCGCCGCACACGCACGGCACCAGTATGGACCTCTCCTACATGAAGTTCGTTGACCAGCAGGGCGGGTTCCTGGAGCTGAAGGCCTGCCAGCAGATCTTCCTGGCGGAAACCCTCGCCGAAGTGATCGCCGCGCATTGCACCAAGGACGCGCGCATCTTCGCCACCAAGGAGAAGCAGCAGGCCTGCTATCACATCAGCGTGTGCCGGTGAACGTCGATACCCTCATCCTCGACCTCGGCGGCGTGCTCATCGATGTGGATTACCGCGCCACCGCGCGCCATTTCGAAGCACTCGGCATCCATGGCTTCGATGCGCTCTATTCCAAGGCGAAGCAGAGCGACCTCTTCGACCGCTTCGAGACCGGCGAGCTAACTCCCGCAGGATTCAGGGCTGAGGTGCGAGCCTTGCTGAAGGCCGACCTCTCCGATGCCGATATCGATGCTGGATGGAACGCCATGCTCGGCACCATTCCGCCGGAACGCATCCGGCTCGTGCAGGAACTCAAACAGCGCTGCCAACTGATCCTGCTCAGCAACACCAACGCCATCCACGTGCCCGCGTTCGAGGCCATCATCGCGCACGACCTCGGCATCGGTGATTTCCGATCGCTCTTCCACGGCGCCTACTATAGCTGCGAGCTGGGCATGCGCAAGCCCAACGCCGACATCTTCCGGTATGTGGTGGCGCAGCACAGCGCCGACCCCGCGCGCACGCTCTTCATCGACGACAGCATTCAGCATGTGCATGGTGCTCGGGCAGCGGGGCTGCGCGCAGAGCACTTGGAACTGGCGAATGAGGATGTGGCCGCGTTGGCGGAGCGCCTTGGATTGCTCAGCTGATCTCCTGGCAAAGCTCCACCAGCACGCCGCCCGCGCTCTTCGGATGCACGAAGCACACCAGCTTGTTGTCGGCGCCGCGCTTGGGCTCTTCGTTCAGCAGGGTGAAGCCTTCAGCTTTCAAGCGCGCCATCTCCGCACGGATATCGGCCACCTCGAAGGCGATGTGGTGGATGCCCTCGCCGCGTTTCTCGATGGCCTTGGCGATGGGCCCATCAGGGCGTGTGCTCTCCAGCAACTCGATCTTGTTCGGACCGGTGCGGAAGAAGGAGGTGATCACGCCCTCGCTCTCTACTTCCTCGCGCTTGTACGACGCCGTGCTCAGCAACTTGGCGTACAGCGCTTCGGCTGCATTCAAGTCCTTCACGGCAATGCCGATGTGCTCGATGCGGATGAGGTGTTCCATGCGACAAGGTTAAACGACGAAGCCCTCCGGTTCGGAGGGCTTCGTCAGACTTGTTTGAGGTTGCTCAGCGCTTCAGGAAGCTCTCGCCAAGCTTGTTGTCGTAATTGAGGTAGTAGAGGTCCTTCTTCAAGGCAGTGATGTCCACCTTGCTGGCATAGCCGCGCTTCACGATGTTGCCGTACTGGTCGTAGATCTCGTACAGTGTGTTGGCGCTGAATGCGATCTCTTCCTTCGGCTTGGCAGGACCCCAGGTCACGGGCTGCACGCTGGGGTCGGTGAATTTCACCGCTTCGCTGTAGCGCGATTTGCGGGTGAGGTCCACCTGGCGAACGCGGAATGTGTTCTCGCCACTGTGGGGCGTCACTTTGAAGCTGTAGGTGTTCTCGCCGGGTTTGCCCACGCCGGGCACCTCGCCCACCTTTACCCACTTGTTCCAGCGCTTCTGCTCAATGATGAAGGGCAGTTCGCCGGTCTCGTTGCTGGTGATCCAGGAATAGGTGCCATCGCTGGCCACGCCCTGCTTCACGATATCGAAGGTGCTCTTGGGCTTCAGCACTTCGGGATTGAGGATCACCGGGGTGCAGCCATCCTTGTGGCGAACCTTCACCACTACGGCATCGCCCATCTTCAGTCCGAAGTTGCCCATGTCCACCTCGAAGGCGCTGGAGTTGATCTCGTCGGTGGCGATCTGATCGTTCACGGTGACCTCGAACACGCAGAAGCCCACGCCCGCTTCGGAGAAGGGGTTCTGGATGAAGAGATTCTTGCCTTGGTAGTTGCCTTCGATCACGATGGTTCCTGCGAGGACAGGCGCAGCGAGGAAGGAGGCCAGGAAAACGGTTGAGAGGCGCATGGTGGTAGTACTACGGCTGGCGAAGATAGGCGCGGATTCCGCCCCCCAAGGGTTAAGCGGGGCGTGTTTACGGCAGGCGGCGGCTTGGGTTCGGGCCAAATCAGTGGTCGAAAGCCTTTACCCCGGCCTCAATCTGCACCTCCAAATGATTCTCCAGCGGCGGAATGGGGCACGAATACTTGCCTCCGTATGCGCAGTAAGGGTTGTAGGCCCGGTTGAAATCGAGCTCGACCACCTTGCCCAAGGGCGCCTGCAGGTCGATGTAACGGCCTCCGCCGTAGGACTCTTCGCCATTGGTGAGGTCGGTGAAGGGCACAAAGAGGTAGTCCTCGTAGCCGGGCTTCTTGGCCAGATCGATGTTGCGGAACACGGTGAGGCGTTCCTTCTTCCCGGCCACGGTGAAGCGCAGCTGGCCCACGGCCTGGTATTGCGGCAGGCGGTCGGTGGTGGTCTTCATGCCGAAAGGCTTGCCTGCCTTGGGCTTGAATGAGGCGACCACCTTGAATCGGGAATCAGGTCTGAAGCGCTCGAGTTCCGAAAAATGCGCACGGTCTTCAGGGAGCAGCGGCGAATGCTCGGCATCGCGGTAGTCGGCATTGATGCGCCCCCAATACGCGCTCAAGCTATCGGCCCAGGCGCGCTCGTCGGTTTGGGCTGAAAGGCCGAGGCACATGACGGCCCCGAGCATGGCGGCGAGCAATCGCATCAAACCGGCTGCTTGGTGCGCACGCTGTTCATCATGTGCGTGGCATCGGCCTCGTTGAAGCGGCCGCGGTCATCGTCCTGCACCACGAAGGAGCGACCATCCACCTCAACAACTCGGTAGAAGTGGACGAACACGATGTCCTCGTCGGGGAAGGCGGATCGCCAAATGATGCGGTCGGGATGTTCCTCCACGATGCTGTTGGTGCGCAGCTGGTCGCGGTTCAGATCGGCCTTCATGCGGGCAATGTCGCCGGGCTCTTCGGTGATGAGGATGCTGAAACGCTCGCCGGCCTGCACGGAGAGATGGCCGAATTCCTCGTTCCAGCGAACGGTGGGGCTATCGACGCCCAGTGTGGCGGCATCGCCCAGCTCGATGGAGAAGGGGATGTCGTGGCCGGTGAGATCAACGGCGAGGCTCGTCACGGTTGGCGTCTGTTCCGAAGTGGCTTCCGCTGCGCCCCCGCCGTTGCATGCAGCAAGGAGCATTGCGAATGAGAAGAGGATGGTGGCACGCATGGCGCGAAAGTAAACGGCCTATTCGCCCACCTTCAGCCGTAGCCCTTCACTGTGCGAGCTGAACTCCGGCGCGTACATGCACATGGCGGTGGTGATGCCATTGCTGAACTCACCGGCGTGCGTCACCTTCAGCTCGTACTCGAACACGTAGGTGCCCGGCGCCACGCGGTCGAAGAAGAAGTGCATGGCCGCATCGCGGATGCTGCGGTAGTAGCCGAGGCCGCCTTTCCATTCGTAGCCGCTGAGTGCATCAACGGGCTCGAGGCCGGCGGCGCGCAGGTCCTTCAGGTGGATGTAGTCGAGCCAGCGGTCGGTGCGCAGCTCCACGCGCACGGTGAGACGGTCGCCGGGCTTCAGTGATCGGCCCTTGTCCAACTCGATCAAGCGCGCGCCCGCATCGGTCTGCTCCTTCAGCATCACTTGCCTGCGGAGACTGAATGGCGACTCATGAGCCTTCACCTTGTCCATCTGCTCGAAGTACTGCCAGTGCAGCGCGCCCCATTGCACACCGTCACTCGCGGTGGTCACGGTCACGCGGCCCATCGCGGGCTTCACGTCCTCGCCATTCCAACTGCGCTCGAAGTAGCCCGTGCCTGCTTCGCTCTTCGTTGGCTTCACCTCTTCGTTGCCCACCATGATCACGGGCGGCGACTTTGGCTCTAGCCAGTCGTCCCCAGTAAGCAAGAGCGCGTAGCAGGCATCGGCCGTGGCCTTCGTGGTCTTCCAGTCGGTGGTCTGCTTCAGCTTGAGCAGGTATTGCCGCAGCGCGTTCACCTTCTCCTTGTCGCGCGCAACCAGCTCGAAGGCCTCGATCATCAACGCGTGCATCTCGGTAGGGAACTCGTTCCAGCGGTAGCCCGCGCGGAAGTCCTTCCAATGCATGCCCAGCTCCTCGCTCATGGTGGCGCGCTGCGCGAGTGAAGTGGTGATCAATTGCGAGTCCTCTTCGTCCACCATGCGGTGGAGGATCATCGCGATCATGGCCTGCTCCTGCAATCCGTAGCGCAGCCAGTTGCGGCGCGCGCGCTCCAGCATGAATTCCGCCGCGCTGCCCTTCTTGCGCTCCAGCGCATGCTGCGGGAAACAACTGCGCGCATAGAGGTAGTGGATGTCCTCCGCCGAAGGATCGGGCAGGCTGTCGGCCTTGGTGTCGCGCAATTGGCGTTTGTGCTCACGCTCCACTTCCTGATCGAGCCAGTCGATGGCGCGTGTGATCATGCGGCGCGCGTCGGTGTCCGGATCGAGGTCGAGCGCATCGAGCTGCTGCAAGTGCCCGAAGCCTGCCACGATGTGCTGCGTGATGTAGCGCGAGGGCAACATGCCGCTCCACCAGCCCCATCCGCCTTGCGGCAATTGCATCTCGCCGAGCTTCTTCTGCGATGCGGCGTCCTCGCTGGCCATGCGGTGCAGGTCGAAGAAGAGCGCGATGCGCCGCTTGCGCTCGCCTTCATCCTTGGCGTTGAGCAGCCAGGGCGTCTCTTCGAGGACGATGCCCTTGAGCTCGGGGTTCTTCTCGAGGTTGCTGAGGAAGGCCGCCTCGTTCTCGGATCCGCTCGAACCGACAGCGGCCTTCTTGCTCCAAACCTCGAACACCTTCTTCACCTGCGGACGTTGCTTCACGATGTGCGCAGCGAGGGCGTTGGCATAGTACCGGCTGAAGGTCTGCTCGGCGCATTCGTGCGGGAACTCCATGAGGTAGGGCAACGCCTGCACGGCGTACCATGCGGGGTTGGGCGTGTACTCCAACTTCAAACTCTGATGCCTCAACGTCGATGACTGCGCATTCAACAGGCTCTTCAGCTCGAATGTCTTCGTGCCCGCCTTCGTCACGGCGATGGGCAGGCTCTCGGTAACGAGCACGCGATCGGTGAGGATGGGCAGGGGCCGCTCTTCGCCATCGCTGAGCGATCCGGCCGTTGCGGTGATGCGCACGGCAACGACATCCAACTTCTCCGGCACCGTAATGCTCCACGAGACCACTGCACTGCTGCCCGGCGCAGCGGTGAATGCGCGCTCAGACTTCTTGAGGCCGAAGAATTCATTGACGGACTTGTTCGTTGTGGGATCGAAGAGCTCGAGGCGCGCGTTGCCCTTGAGCGTGCCGCCTTCGACCACATTCACCTTGGCGGTGAGCGTGATGCGGTCGCCTTGGCGCAGGAAGCGCGGCAGGTTGGGCACCACCATCAGCGGCTTCTGCGTGATGGTGCTGCGCGTGAACTGCGCGGTCTTCAGGTCGGTGGTGTGCGCCAAGCCCATGAAACTCCAGCGCGTGAGCGCATCGGGCATGGTGAAGCGCAGCACCACATTGCCGTCGCGGTCGGTGAGCAGGTCGGGGAAGAAGAAGGCGGTCTCGCGGAAATCAGTGCGGAGGGGGGAGGGAGCGGAAGCGGATGGCACGGCACTGAGCGCATTCCCATTCATCACCACCACTTCTTCCAGATGAGCGCCCGCCGCATCGGCGATGGTGACGGCGTACGTGCCATCCGCATCATTGTTGGCCTCATCCTTACGCATCACGACGCCCGGCATAGCCTGCAATTCGTATTCGGCATCGCCGGTTGCGGCATGGCCTCGTATCCCGGCACCACGATAACGGCCCCAGCCAACGCCCCACGAGTCGCTGACCAAATGCGGATACAGACGTGTGCTATCCGCCGCCCCACCATACGCCCTCGCCATCTGCCTCGAACCCGCCGCACCAAATGGCAGCGCACGGCCCCAAGCCATGCGCTCCTGATTCGAGCCCCACACATTCATCCACCACTCCGGCATTGCGAAGTGATCGAGCGAGGCATCGTACATCGTGGCCAGCGCCTGTGCGGCCACTTGTTCCTTCTTCGGACCGGTGATCTTCAGGCGCCACTCCTCCTTCGCGCCGGGCATCAGCTTGTCGCGGAAGCTCATCCATTCCACCTTCAGCTGCTTGTTGGTCCATGGCACATCGATGCGCTGCGTTGAGAGGTGCTGCCTGCCACGCTCCACGCACACGAAATGCACCGAGAAGCCGCCGCGATCATCCTCCATCACCGGCAGCTCCACGCGTTGCTGGCCGCGCTTCAACTGGAACGGGCGAACCACGGCGATGCGGCCATCGCGCTCCACCTCCATGAGCACGCGGCATTCGGGCAGCGATGAACTCAGCAGCAGCACGGCCTTCTCTCCCGGCTCGCAGCGCTCCTTCAGCACTTGCACATGGAAGGCCTCGTTCTCGAAGCCCGTGTTCTGGATATCGGGATCGAAAAGCGTGAAGACCTTGCTGGCCTTCACCAGTTGTCCTGAAGGATCGAGCGCTTCCATCTCGATGATGTAGGTGCCCACTTCCCAGTCGCGGATGCCGCGCAGCGATGTGCGCTTGCCTAGCACCTTTACGGAATCGCGTCGCATCACTTCCGCGCCGCGCGCCCAGGTCTCGGGGTCGCGCTCGTTGTCGTATTGGTCGTGCGGGAAGCGCCGCGCGAATTCCTCCTTCACCATCACGAAACGATCGGGGCGGTCCGTAACGCGTTCACGTTTCACGCCACCGATGGGCATTGTGAGTTTCGTGACGTGCAAGTTGAAGGACGTGGGCTGTTCTTGTCCGTTCAGGTTCACCACGCGGATGAGCGCACTGTCGGCGGTGCTGCGGTCGATGGCGTTGTTGATGCCCAACTCCAGATCAATGCTGCGATAGCCCACGACAAGTGATGTGTTGGCATCATGTGTCTCACCCGTGATGTCGGTGACGTAGGCATTCACGGAATAACTGAAGCTTGGATCAGCGCCACGCGGGAATGCACGATCCACCTCCGCTTTGAACTTCACGGTGAACTTGCCTTGCGCATCGCAGGTGGCCTCGCCGCTGGCGATCTCTGTGTTGCGGCCCCATGGCAATCCGCCCCAGCGCCAGCCGCACCACCACGGCATCATGGCGTTGCGCGAGACCGTGTACTTCATGGTGGCGCCATCGAGCGGCGCGCCCGCGTAGCTCTTCGCCACACCGCTAACCGTGGCCTCTTCGCCAAGCTTCGGCGTAGCACTCACAATATCGAAGACCACCTCGAAGGTGGGCCGCTTGTACTCTTCCACCCGAATGCCCTTCTCGCCATCATCGGCACCCAACGACCAATAACCCGTGAGCCTTCCCAGCGGAATAGTGAAGCGCCCGTGGAATGCGCCGAATCGATCGGTGGTCACGGTCAGGGTGTCCACTTCCTCGCCGTTGGCATCGCTCAACCATACCTCGGTCTCGTAATTGGGCAGCACCTCGGTGCGCCTACCGCGCTTCACGGTGACGATGCCCTTGAAGCGGATCTCCTGTCCCGGCCGGTATATCGCGCGGTCGGTGAAGAGGAAGGTGCGGATGCTATCGGGTTCATCGCGGAACCGCTCATAGGTGTAATGGCCGCCGCTCGTGTATTGGTCATCGCCATGCTTCACGTGGAAACTGAGATTGCCGCGCTGCTGGCCCAGATTGAAGCGCACAGAGCCATCTTCAGCGGTCTGCGCGCTGCTGAGTTCCTTCTTCCGTTGCTGACCTGATTCCCATGATGCGATCATCGCGCGTACCGTGGCGCCTTCGATAGGCTTGCCGGTCGTTCGGTTCAACATGAGCAACTCATGCGCGATGCCATCATCGCGATGCACGAGTGCGAGATCGGTCACCTTCACCTCGCACCAGCTGATCTCGTCCTTGGCGAGTTGAAACGATGGCCCATTGGAGATGAGGATGGCGTATCGCCCCAGCGGCAAGGCATCGATGGCGATCTCCACCGCATGCTCGTTGAAGTCGCCATCGTCGGGCAGCTCGGTGCTCCACTCGGTGATGGCCTTCTGCTTCAGCAGCCACGCGTTGCGATCTGGTTCGTAGCGGTCATCGTTCTCGTCGCGCTCGGGGTCGCTCACGATGCGCAGCCAGGCCTTGGTGCTGTTGCGGTACTTCACCAGTGCGAGGAAGTCCTTGCCGGGCGGCACCGCTTGCTCCGATGCGATGCTCAACGCCGGCTGCTGAACGCGGGAGAGCAATGCCGCAGCGTTCCTCGCTCCGAAGGTGTTCGGCCACTTGGCGATCGCGGCCTTGCACAACTCGATCGCGGTGCGTCGCTCCCACTTCCAATCCTCGCCACGCAAACGATCGTACTTGCTCGCCTGCTCTTCGTGCCAACGCGCGATGGCCACCATCACCTCGGCTTCGCAGGCATCTTCGGGTAAGCGCGTGCGCAGCAATTCCAGCGCGCCGAGGTAGAGGCTGTCCTTCTCCGGAAGCACGCTGCGCTCGCGGACGTAGGCCAAGCGCTGCAGCACCACATCCACGTATGCATCCAGCTTGTCGGCGTTGATGTGCACGCGCTCCAGCCGCTGGTAGATGCGCATGCTCTGGAACTCCCACGCGGTGCTGTCGCGGTGCTCGAGCGGCCGGAAGAGGAAGGGCTCGAAGAGCTCGAAGTCCTTGGGATCGTTTAGCGTGAAGCGCCACGAAGGCTCGGCGAGGCGCGTCTCCGTGTTGCTGAAGATGCGCAGCGCGCGATGGGCCAGCACATCGTAGAGCGTTGGTCGCAGGTAGCGCGCGGCGCTATCGCCTACGAGCAATTCGCCCAACTCGCCCACAGGGATATTGCGCAGCTCACTGAAGGGCCCGAGCGATACGCGCGCCTCGCGAATCAAGCGCTCCACATAGCGGCTCTGCGTCCACGTTTCAGGATCGGCGGCATCGAAGGAGCCATCGAGCTCGGTGCGCTCCATGATCTGCCAACGGTTGTTCTGGTAGCGCCGCCACCAGCGATCCATGAGCGTGGTGCGCAGCAATTGCGACAAGGGCATGCTCGCTTCAGCCGCCCTTCGGTCCATCGCGTTAATGATGCTGTCCTGCTCGATGCCGGTGAGCTCTTGAAAACCTGCGCGGCGCATCCACGCCTTGAACTCGGTGCGCCAATCGCTCGTGGTTTGTGCTTCGTTGAGCAGCACGTCGGTGCGCTCCAGCGCCGTGGCGTATTGGCCGATGCCCGCGAGGGAATCGATGACGGCCCAACGCGGATCGGGCGTTGAGGCTAGAGGCTTCTTGCTTCGGCAGGCAGCGACGAGCGCGAGCAAGAAGATGGGCAGAAGGACACGGAGGATTCGGGGCACGGCGGTCATGGTTCAGGAACGGGACAAAGCTGGTGTTCGCGCGGGGAATGACGCATGCTTATCGCGAGGATACCTTGGCAGCCACGATTGCACATGCATCGCCGCATCCTCAAATTCCTGCTTTGGTCGGCGCTTGCCGTGGTGCTGCTCTTCTGCGGCGTGCTGGTCGTGGCCTACGCGAAGCAGCGCACGCTGGTGCAAATGGCGCTGGACGAGATCAACCGCGACATGGCGGGGCATATCAGCATCGGCGGCAGCCACATCGCGCCCTTCGAGGCCTTCCCGCTCATCTGCATCGACCTGGAGGATGTGCGCTTCCGTGCGACCGACGACACCACGCAGGCGCCCATCTACGCTTTCAAGGACCTCTACCTCTGCTTCCGCATCTGGGACCTGCTGCGCGGTTACATCGATGTGCGCAGCGTGCATGCCGATGGCGGCCACCTGGATCTGGTGCTGCACGAGGATGGCAGCTTGAACCTGCTGCTCGCGAAGCAATTCGCCACGGCGGATGAGGAGGATGATTCGGCACTGCACATCCACCTGCGCGACCTGCAAGTGCGCGACTTCACCTTCACGCATCTGCAAGAGAGCACCGGGCAGAAGATCACCGCGCGCATCCACAGCCTGCAGGCCGACTTCCGCAGCATCGGCGACTCCATCGCGTCGGAGCTGAAGGCCGACATGCACCTCGACATCATCGGCAAGCGCGACACGAGCTTCTTCTACAACAAGCACATCGCGCTGGAGACGCACCTCGACTACGACATGGCCACGCAGGTGCTGCTGATGCCGCACGGCACCTTGAAATTGCAGGAGATCGAGTTCGCGGCGAAGGGGAGCATCGACATCAGCCAAGAGGTGGACCTTGACCTGCACGTGCACGGCGAGAAGCCCGACTTCTCGCTGCTCATGGCCTTCGCACCCAACGAACTGGCGGATTTCCTCGGGCAGTTCAAGAACGCGGGGCAGATCGTCTTCGATGGCACGGTGAAGGGACGCAGCGCATTGGGCATGACGCCGCATGTGCATATCAGCTTCAGTTGCAGCGATGGGTGGTTCGAGAACACCGCCACCGGCAAACGCGTGGACGAGCTCGCCTTCAACGGCCACTTCACCAACAACGCCGACCCCACCTTGCAGCATGCCGAGTTCCATTTGCTCGACCTGAACCTGCGGCCGGGCAGCGGCGTGTTCAGCGGCGATTTCGTCGTAATCGATTTCGTGGACCCCTTCGTCGATGTTGACCTGCATTGCGATCTCGACCTCGACTTCGTGGGGAAATTCCTGAACGTGGAAGTGCTGAACGAGCTGGGCGGCCGCATCGAAGTGGAGATGAAGCTCACCGAGCTGATCGACATCGCGGCACCGGAGCGCAACCTCGCGCGCCTGAAGCAGGGCGTTGACAGCGAATTGCGCGTGAGCGACCTGCATGTGCGCATCCCCGGCCATCCGCATGCGATCGACGACCTCGACATACACGCGCAGATGCGCAAGGGCTTCGTGGAGATCGACACCTTCAGCCTGCGCATGGCCACCAGTGATCTGCGGCTACGCGGCAGCATCAGCGACCTGCCCGCGATCTTCCACCACCACGCCAAGCCGATCGAACTGAAGCTCGACATCGACAGCCGGTCGCTCAAGCTGGCCGAGCTGCTCGCGCACGACACCGCATTGGCGCGCACGCAGAACGAGGAGTTCAGCAACCTGAACGGGCGCATGCGCTTCGTGACCACCGTCGATGGCCTGCTCGACCACAAGCCGCTGCCCATCGGCGAGTTCTTCATCGACGACCTCAGCGTGAAGGCGAAGCACTACCCGCACGCGCTGCACGATGGGCATGCCGACATCATCATCACCGATAAGAGCCTTCGCATCAAGGACCTCACTGCCGTGGTGGATGCAAGCGACCTGCATCTGAACGGCACCGTGGAGAACCACGCGCTCTGGTTCAGCGAGCGCAAGCATGGCGAGACGCATGTGGCCATCGACTTCCGCAGCGACCAGTTGATCCTGCACGACCTGCTCACCTACCAGGGCGAGAACTACCTGCCGCCGGAATACCGCGACGAGGTGCTGCGCGAGGCGCGCTTCCATGCTGATGCCGACCTGCGATTCACCGATAACCGCTTCCGTTTCGCCGACATGCGCCTGAGCAAGCTCACCGGCCGCATGAAGGTGCATCCGCTGAAGCTCGAGGACTTCAAAGGCCACCTGCATGTTGAGGATGCCAAGCTCACCATCGACGGCTTCAGCGGGCGCATGGGCCGCACCGACCTCGCCGGCGACCTGCGCCTCTTCCTCGGCGATAGCACCGCCAAACGGCCTTGGCCCGACCGGCTCGCGCTGCGATCGAGCTTCATCGACCTGGATGCGCTGATGAACTACGCACCCGAGAAGGAAGTGAATCACGACAGCGTGTTCAATATCTTCTCGCTGCCCTTCCCCGATATGGAGCTGCGCGCCGACATCGCTGCGCTCAAGTACCACCGCTACGAACTGAAAGACTTCCGCACGGTGCTGCACCTGAAGCCCGATCACACCCTGAAGGTGGACACGCTGAGCGTCGGCATCGCCAAGGGCAGCATCGGTCTGAGCGGGAAATTCACGGCGAAGGACCCCTACGACATCCGCTTCACGAGCACGGTCACCGCGCGCGACATCGACCTCGATGCGCTCATGATCAAGTTCGACAACTTCGGGCAGGACGTGCTGCTGAACAAGAACCTGCACGGGCGCGTGAGCGGAACCGTGAAGAGCACCTGGCCCATGCACGCCGACCTCACGCCGATCATGGAGAAGGGCGAAGCGCAACTCGAAATCGAAGTGGTGGACGGCAGCCTCGTGCAATTCGCGCCCATGCACGCCATGGCCGACTTCTTCGCCGACAAGAACCTGGACCTCGTGCGCTTCGATACGCTGCGCAACACGCTTCGCCTGAAGGATGGCGTGCTCGACATCCCCGCGATGAACCTGAACAGCTCATTGGGCTTCATCGAGCTCAGCGGCAAGCAGAGCCTCGACCTGAAGATGGAGTACTACATGCGCATCCCTTGGTCACTGGTGTCGCAAGCGGCATCCACGAAGCTCTTCGGTGGCAAGCGCAAGGAGGAGGTCGACCCCGACCAAGTGGATGTGATCCAGTACCGCGCTGCCGACAAGCGCGTGCGTTTCGTGAACGTGAAGGTGCTGGGCACGCCCGATGATTTCAAGGTGTCGCTGGGGCGGGATAAGCGGAAGGGCGTAGGCGAAGGCCGCCTTCATCCCCGCCTCGGCATCCAGCGGCTGCCTGAGCAGGCAGCGGCTTGCCATCGAGCAGATGATCAGCCAAATGCTCCGCGCACCACGGCGCCAGCAGCGCACCGCGCGAGCCCAGGCCCGTGAGCACGGCTTCGCGTTCGCTGATGCGACCGAGGATCGGCCTGCGGTCCTTGGAGCCGGGACGAACGCCCGACCAATGATCGAGCAATTCGATCTCGCCGCTCCAGAGGCGCTCCACGCGGTCGAGCATCAGACGTTTGCCTTCATCGGTGCGGCCATTCCACACGTTGTCCCACGCGAAGGTGGAGCCGATGCGATACACATCGTCGCCGCGCGGCACCACGAAGGCGCCGCGATGCAAGAGGCAATTCATGCCTAAGCCGCGCATGCGAACGGTGATGCCTTCGCCGCGCACGGGCACCACGCCCGGCAACAGCTTGAACGCCCCGCTGCAATGGATCAGCAAGGGCGCGCTGCTCTCGTGGACCGCGATGCCATCAGACATGCGGCGGATGTCTTCATCACGCACCTGCTGATCGGAGAAAGAACCTTCGGAGCGGAGACGCGCGCGCTGCGCGTCGATCATCGCGCGGATGTTGAGCCAGCCGCTGCGCAGCACGATGCCGTGGCCATAGGGCTGCGGGAGCTTCTCGAGACCGGGATCATGCATGGGGCCGTTGCCGATCATGCGGTTGATCTCCGGATCGCGCATGCGCAGTTGCCAGATGGCGGCCTCTTGCGCCGTGGGGAAGATCTCCGCCATCTGCAGCGGTTTCCACAGCTCGGTCTCGTAGTCGAGCTCCAATTCGCGGTAGAAGGCGCCTGCGATCGCGAGCAGCTCGGAGGCGCGCCAGGCAAGAACAGTGCGGCGCATCGAGATCGGATTCACGACGCCGGCGGCCACCCAGCTCGCGCGGCCTTCGAGGTCCGCATCGAAGACCATGACGCGCAGGCCGCGCCCCATCAGCGTCTCGCACAGCACCGTGCCAGCCATTCCATGGCCGATGATGATGGCATCGTGGGTGAAGGGCATGCGCGAAGATCGCGCAAGAAAGCAGCAATCACGCCGCCATCAACCGCCGCATCCTGTGAATCAGCTCTTCCTGATCGTAGGGCTTCTGCACCAGTTCATTGGCGCCAGCGCCGCGCACGGTGGCGTGCAGGTGCGGCAGCTCGTAGGCCGTGAGCACAAGGATGGGCGCCACCACGCCTTGCGCGCGGATCTGCTCCACCAGCGTGAGGCCATCGGCGCCGGGCAGGCCCAGGTCGATCAGGATCATATCGGCAGGGCGCTCAGCGAGCGTTGAGGCCAAATTCGCGGCCATCGCGCAGGGCGGTCACCTCCCAGCCCGCGAGCACAAGGCGCTTCTCCAGCAGTTTGCGCACCAGGGCATCGTCCTCCACCAGAATCACGTGTGGCATGGCCGTTCGTACGGCGAGAAACGCATCAGGGTTGGCGAGTTCCCTTCACTTGAGAGATAGAGGGAGAGCCCAGTGGTGAGTGGTGAGTGGGGAGTGGTGAGTAGCGGGACCTGCAAAGTCTACTGAGGCCCCGCCGCTTTACTCACCCAGCGCACGCTTGACCCTTACTTGAAGATCGCCTTCAACAGATCATTCCCGTTGGCGAACAGGATGAGGCCCAGCAGCAGCACCATGCCGATCATCTGCGCCACTTCCAACACGCGCTGGTGCGGTGGACGACCGGTTACCATCTCGTAGAGCAGGAAGACCACGTGCCCGCCATCGAGCGCGGGGATGGGCAGGATGTTCATGAAGGCGAGGATGATGCTGAGGAAGGCGGTCATGCTCCAGAAGACCTGCCAATCCCACGTAGGGCTGAAGAGCCCGCCGATGGCGCCGAAGCCGCCAATCTGCTCAGCGCCCGATTTGCTGAAGAGGAACTTCAACGAGCTCACATAGCCGCCAAGCGTCTCGATGCCGTTGCTGATGCCCGCAGGGATGGACTGCACGAATGAGAAATCCTCATGCACGGTTCTGAAGCCATGACCGAGCGCGACCAACGAATCGAATGTCATGCTCTGAACACCGATGGTGCCGCGCTTGTCCACCTGCACAACAGCAAGATCACGCGCGCCATTGCGCTCGTAGCCGATCACCGCGAAGTTCTCTTTGCTCTCGCGCACCTTCTTGCGGAAATCCTCGAACCAGAGCGTGGCCTCGCCTTCCACCGAAACGATGCGATCACCGTTGCGCAAGGCGCTGCGTGAAGCACCGGCACCTGCAATGATGCTGTCGATGAAGAAGGGAATGCGCACTTGCATCAAGGCCTTCTCGCCGCTGTCCACCGCCATTTGGCTGAACCCTTCGGGCAAGGTGATGCGCACCTCCTCGCCGTCGCGATTGATCACCAGATCGCGCGCATCGTCGAGCATGATGGCGGCTTGCGCTTCACCAATGGACTTCGGTGCCTTGCCATTCACGCTGACGATGCGATCGCCATCGCGCATGCCTTGAGCTTCGAGGCTCTTGCTCACATGCACGCCGTAGATCGCGTTCTCGTTAGGCAGGTAGTCGCGGCCCCACACCCAGAGGATGCCGATGTAGATGAGCATGCCCAGCAGCAGGTTCACGGTGACGCCGCCCACCATGATGATGAGGCGCTGCCATGCGGGCTTGCTGCGGAACTCCCACGGCTCGGCGGGCTTGGCCATCTGCGCCTTGTCCATGCTCTCGTCCACCATGCCGCTAATCTTCACGTAGCCGCCGAAGGGGATCCAGCCGATGCCGAACTCGGTGTCGCCGATCTTCTTCTTCACCAATGAGAACCACGGATCGAAAAAGAGGTAGAATTTCTCCACGCGGGTCTTGAACCAGCGCGCGGGCAGGTAGTGGCCCAGCTCGTGCAGCGTGACGAGGATGCTAAGGCTGAGGATGAGCTGTGCTCCTTTGATCAGGATCTCCATGCGGAAGGGACTCTCTCACGCGCCAATCGCCGGGCTTCGGCGTCGCTGGCCATGAGGTCGGCAAGTTGCGGATCGGGGGTGAATGGGACGTGGGCGAGGCAGTGCTCCACGAGATCGCTCATCTCCAGGAAGCCGATAGCATCCTTGAGGAAGAGCTCGACAGCGATCTCGTTGGCGGCATTGAGGACACAAGGCGCGTTGCCGCCACGGTCCATGGCATCGAGGGCGAGCGCGAGGTTGCGGAAGGTGGCGAGGTCGGGCTGCTCGAAGGTGAGCGCCGGGTACTTCGTGAAATCGAAGCGCGGCCAATTGGTCTGAAGGCGCTGCGGATACGAGAGCGCGTACTGGATCGGCAGCTTCATGTCGGGCAATCCCATCTGCGCCTTCATGCTGCCATCGCGGAATTGCACCACGCTGTGGATGATGCTCTGCGGATGCACCACGATCTCGATCTGCTCCTTCTTCAGGTTGAAGAGCCATTTCGCCTCGATGGCCTCCAGGCCCTTGTTCATGAGGCTCGCGCTGTCGATGGTGATCTTGGCACCCATGTCCCAATTGGGGTGCTTGAGCGCTTGCGCCTTGGTCACGGCGGCCAGCTCCTCGCGGCTCTTGCCACGGAACGGACCGCCGCTCGCGGTGAGCACGATCTTCTCGATGGGGTTCTCCCATTCGCCCGCGAGGCATTGGAAGATGGCGCTGTGCTCGCTGTCCACCGGATAGATGTTCACCGCCTTCTCGCGCGCCGCCTTGGTAACGAGCGCACCAGCAACAACCAGCGTTTCCTTGTTCGCGAGGGCGATGTTCTTGCCTGCTTCGATCGCTGCCACTGTGGGCTTCAACCCGGCATAGCCCACCAGGGCCGTTAGCACGGTATCGATGCCCTCCATGGCCACGCTCTGCTCCAACGCCTCCGGACCCGCATAGGCCTTGATTCCCTGCGGGAAGAGGGCATCCTTCACCCTCGGCAGTTGGGCCGCATCGCCGATCACCACCGCGTTCGGCTTGAACTCCAGCGCCTGCTCGATCAGCAGATCCACCCGGTTGCCGCAGGTAAGCAGCTCCACTTGGAACTGCTCAGGCTGCTCGCGCACCACCTCCAAGGCTTGCGTGCCGATTGAGCCGGTGGACCCGAGGATGGCGAGTTTTTTCATGCGGGGCATTGCGGCAGAAATGTGGCCCCGCTGGATGGCGGACGGCTCGAAGCCCTTCCGCTAACTCGCCTTGCGCTGCGCCTCGCTCAGCGTGTAGATCAGCGAGGCCGGTTCGCACAGCACGGCCTTATCGCCTTGCAAGGCGATGGGCGCTTTGAGCAAGGCCGGATTGTGCGTGAGCACATTCAGCCAGCCCTCGCTGTCGAGGTCGCGGCCGCGCAGGTTCTCCTGGTAGTACGGATGCGCGCGGTTCAGCAGATCCTTGGGCCGCAGGTTCAACTGCTTCAGCACCTGGCGCACGAAAGTGGTGCTCAGGTTCACCTCGCTCACATCCTGCTTGTTCACCTTCGGCGCAAGCGAATACGCATAAGCCAATGCCTTGCGTCCCTCGCTGGTGCTGCTGTCGAAGACGAGCGTTAGCTCCTTGGCGTTGAGTGTGGTGCTCATGGGAGAGGGTTTGGTGGCAGGGTGAAGATAAGCGGACAACGGTGGGAAACAAGGATCCTTGCCCCGAAGCAGCCGGTGAAGCGCGAGGGTATCGACCAAGCCCAGACACGGATCGCTCAGCGCGAGGCAGCTCTGCGCAATCGATCATTGATCGCCCGGCCCAGTCCTTCTTCGGGGAAGCGCTCGGCGAGGATCACCTCACAATCGCTGCTGTCCAGCTCGCGCAAGGCGGCGAAGAGATTGCGCGCGGCTTCGCTGAGATCACCGCGTTCGCTGAGCGCCACGCACCGGTGCGCCGCATGTGCTTCGCGGAAGCTGATGATGCCGATGCGCTTGCCAGCGAAACGCGGCAGCAGCGCTTCGATGTCGCCCACGTGCACAGGCGTGCGCGGCGCGTAATGGCTCTCGAGCATGCCGGGCGCCGCGGGCAGCACCTGCTTCACGGCATCCGCCACGGATCCGATCACCGCTTCGATGGCTTCCAGCGCGATGCCGCCGGGCCGGTACAGCACCCAACGATCGCCCTCCCAGCCGATGATGGTGGACTCCACACCGACCTCGCACGGCCCGCCATCGAGGATGTACGGGATGCGCTCACCGAGCTGATCGGCAACATGCTGGGCGGTAGTTGGGCTCACGTAACCGAAAGGATTCGCGCTGGGAGCGGCCAGCGGGAAGTCGAGCGCGTGCAGCAACTGCAGCGCGAGCGGATGCGCGGGCATGCGCACGCCCACGGTGTCGATTCCACAGGTGACAATATCGGGCACCGCGTCGCGCTTGGGCAGCACCAAGGTGAGCGGGCCTGGCCAGAATGCATCGATGAGTGCTTGCGCTCCGGGCGGCAGTTCGCGCGCCACGCGATGCACATCAGCTTGCTGGCCCACATGCACGATCAGCGGGTCGAAACTGGGGCGCTGCTTGGCCTCGAAGACCTGCAGCACGGCGCCTTCATCGAAGGCGTTCGCCGCAAGGCCATAGACCGTTTCGGTGGGAATGGCGACGATGCGGCCTTCGCGCAGCAGGTGCGCAACGGTGCTCAGGTCATTGCCGATCGTGGCCATGCCGCAAAAGTCAGCAATGCTCAGCTGGCAACCGCCGTCGTGTGAAGCGTGCATCATCGCACTGTCAATCAATCGTGACATTTGCCGCCGATGCCGCGCCACATCGCCCTCTTGCTGAAGCTGCTGCTCTTGGGGCTGCTCACCGGCCAGGCCTTCCGCATCACGCTGTTGCTCTTGCATCGCGACCAATGGCACGATGCCACACGCGCCGAGGTGATTACCGCGCTCTTCGACCGAGGTTTGCTATTCGACCTATACGTGAACGCATGGGTGCTGGTCCTTCCCGCTATCCTGCTCTCCATCCGCTACGCGATCGGCGCGCGCAATCCTTGGCTTGTGGTCGCCTCGCGCTGGATATGGACCACGCTCTTCCTGATCGTGCTTTTCTGCGCCTGCTCCGACCTGCCCTTCTACGCCTACACGAACATGCGCCTCACCGACCTCGCCTTGAGCACGGTGCAAACGGTGAAGCAATCGCTGAAGGAGTTGGTAAGCACGCCACCGTATCTGCTCGCACTGGCTGTATTCACCGTTTTCGCCGTGGTGGTCGTGCGGGTCACGCGGAAGTGGTTCAGCATGCTCGATGGGTCGCCCTCTCCGCTACCGGCAACAGCGCGCTGGTCCTTATTGCCGCTGCTCCTCGTACCGCTCTTCGCAGGCGTGCGCGGCACCTGGAGCCTTGACGATGCGCCCTTGTCGGCTGAGGATGCCTACTTCAGTCAGACCCCCTTCCTGAACCAGCTCGGCACCAACGCGGCCTTCAGTTTCATCGAGAGCTTCGGGCAGGACAAAGTGCGTTACATCGATGGTGAAGAGGCCATCGCATATGCTCGTTATTATCTCGGGATCGATGGCCAACCATATGAATCGCCCATTGCGCGCGATGCAGCGTACGACTCCTCCGCTGCGCGCATGAACGTGGTGCTGATCCTTGTGGAAAGCCTGAGCGCGAACCGACTTGCGCGATTCGGTCATCCGAAACGCTTGATGCCCTTCTTGGAGTCGCTGATGGACTCGTCGCTGATACACGAGCATTTCTATTCCGCGGGAACGCGCACCTGCAATGGCGTATTCTCATCGCTTTATGGCCTGCCCTCTATCGGCGCGCGGCATCCGTTGGCGCATCCGGAAATGGTCGCGCAGCATTTCCATGGATTACCGGGCGTGCTGCGCGATGCGGATTACAGCACGAGCTTCATCTATCCGGGCGACGCGGCCTTCGACAACATGGGCTCATTCCTGCGCGACAATGGATTCGAGCGCTTCATCAGCGAGCGCGATTTCGCCGACGATGTGCCGCGCAACAGCTGGGGCGTCACGGATCATGCGCTCTACGGCAAAGCGATCGAGCACCTCGATTCGCTGAGCGATGCGAACAGACGGCCATTCTTCGCCACCCTGCTCACCATCAGCAGCCACAAGGGTTACAATGTGCCCGAGGATATCGCGGGTTTCGCCCCAACAAGCGCGGAAAGTGATGAGGGCATCTACGAATACGCCGATCGCGCGATGGAGAGTTCTTCGCGGCAGCCCGGTCGCGCGCATGGTTCGCGAATACCGTCTTCGTGGTCCTGGGCGCATCACGGTCAGCGATTCGATCCGCTGCACGAGGTGCCCTTGGCCTATCACCATGTGCCCTTGATCCTACATGCGCCCGGCCGCATCGCGGCTGGCGCCATGAGCGGTTTCGGCACGCAGGTGGATCTGCCGGAGACCGTGCTCGGCCTCTTGCGGGTTCCGCACGTGAACAACACCTTGGGCTTCGACCTCACGCGCTCAGCGCAACAATTGGCCTACTACTGCTCCGATCACCGCATTGCCGCGCTGAACAACGAGAGCTACTGGATACGCACCGGTGATACGGAGCGCCTCTACGACCTGCGATCGCGCAGCACGGATGATTTGACCGCTATGCGACCTGCCGATCACGACGGTTTGAAACGCCACGCTGAGAGCATGGTGCAGGCTGCTGCTTGGCTCGTGGAGAAACGGATGGCTGGGCGACCTTCGCGCAGCCAGTGACCAAACCAATTCAACCCAACCCCATCTAGCATGAACCGCCGCGACTTCCTGCACCACGCCTGCCAAGCCTGTGCTGCTTTGGCTGTGATCCCCATCGCCGCCTCGCTTGAAGGCTGCGCCACTTCGGCCAAGGCCTTTGCCGTAAAGGATGGTGTGTTAGAGCTGACAACCGATGAGCTGGACAAGAGCGGTCGCACCGTGGTGAAGGCCGATGGGTTGGCCAACAAACTCATTATCGTGAAGCGCGCCGATGGCAACTACACAGCGCTGGAGCTGAATTGCCCGCACAAGAACGGCCCGCTGAAGGAGAAGGGCGGCATGCTTGAATGCGAGTGGCACGGCAGCACCTTCGATTTCGATGGCCAAGTGACGAAAGGGCCCAGCAAGAGCGGGCTGAAGAGCTATCCGGTGGAGGTCGTCAGATATGGCTTGCGTGTGAGGGTGGCCTGATCAGCGCAAGCCCTCCACATACCGCCGATCATTCGCCAGCCTTGGCACCTTGCTCTGCGCGTCGCTCATGCCGCGCGCCTTCATCCAGGCTGCGAACGCGCCGCGTGGCAAAGCGCGGATCACCAGCGGTCGAAGCACCTTGCCAGTGATGAGGTCGCGGTAGTAAGGGTTGCGTTTCTGCAAGGCCGAATCGATCGCGCTTGATAGTGCCGATATATCTGCAGGCAGCGCGGCGAACTCGATGAACCATTCGTGATGCGGCAACCCTTCGGCGGGTGCCAGTTGCGGTGCCACGGTGAACTCGGCCACTTCGCAGGGCACTTGCACCATCGCATCCTTCAGCGCGCCTTCCACTTCCTCGGCGATCACATGCTCGCCAAAGGCGCTGGTGAAATGCTTCGTGCGCCCGGTGACGACGATGCGCGGTGGCGATAGCGAGACGAAGCGCACGGTATCGCCGATCTCGTAGCCCCAGAGGCCCGCGTTGGTGTGCAGCACGAGCGCGTAGTTGACGCCGACCTCGACCTGCGCGATGGACAGTCGCTTTGGCGATGGCTTCCCCAATTCGCACGTAGGGATGTACTCGTAGTAGATGCCGTTGTCGAGCACGAGCAGCAAGCCTTCTTCGTTGCTCTTGTCCTGATAAGCGATGAAGCCCTCACTGGCGGGGAATAGCTCGACGCTTGGCACGCTGCCGCCGATGAGCGATTCCATGCGTGCGCGGTAAGGCGCGTAGTTGACGCCGCCATACACGAAGAGCGAGAAACTCGGGAACGCCTCGCGCACGTTCTTCTTCCCAGTGCGCGCCAGCAAGCGCTCGAAGTACATCTGCACCCACGCGGGTATTCCGCTGATCAGGCGCATGTCGGCGCTGATCGTCTCGCTTACGATCGCCTCCACCTTCGTTTCCCAATCGACGATGCTGTTGGTGGCGAAGCTGGGCAATCGGTTCTTCAGCAAATAACCGGGGACATGATTGGCCACGATGCCGCTGAGCCTTCCCGTTGGTATGCGGCCCTTCGTATCGAGCACCGGGCTGCCTTGCAGGAAGATCATCTTGCCATCCACGAATTCGGCGCGGCCGCTGTGCGCGATATAGGCGAGCAAGGCACGGCGCGCGCTTCCGATATGATTGGGTAACGACTCGCGGGTGATAGGGATGTACTTCGCGCCGCTGGTGGTGCCGCTGGTCTTGCACAGGTAGAGCGGCTGTCCGGGCCAGAGCACGTCTGACTCGCCGGCTACAATGCGATCGATGTAAGGGATGAAGCCTTCGTAATCGCGCAGCGGAACCGCCTGCTTCAATCCTGCATCATCAACCACGTCGTGCAGCTTGTGCTCGCGTCCGAACCGAGTGGCCGAGCCCTTCGACAATAGTTTGCGCAACACGCGCTCCTGCGTTGCCGCGGCATCAATCGCGCGTCGCAGGACCGTGTCGGTCACGAGCCGTGCATACGGTTTTGCGATGGTGCTCTTCAGGGACATTTTGCTTGATGCCGGTTGATGGTCGAGTAGCCTGTGTCTTGATCAACCTGCGCGATTCAAACGCTGAGCGTTCTACTGGAACACCATGTAAGCCGTGGGGTCAACTGGCGCGCCGTTGTGCCAAAGCTCGAAATGCAGATGCGGGCCGGTGGTCTCTTTTCCGGTATCGCCCACGATCGCGATGGCCTCCCCGGCCTTTACCCGGTCGCCTGCCTTCTTCAGCAGCACCCGGTTGTGCTTGTACACGCTCACCAAGCCGTTGGTGTGCTGCAACTGGATGACGTAGCCCGCATCGGTGGTCCAGCTGGCGAGCGTTACGGTGCCCGCGAGGCAGCTCTTGATCGCCTCATCGGCTTTGGTCACGATATCGACGCCATAGTGCCGGGCCTGCGCATCGAATCCGGCGGTGAGCACGCCTTGCACGGGCGGGACGAAGAGCACGGTGGCCAGCTCGCGCCGTTCCGACGACTCGCGGCGCTCGGTGAGCGCGTAGCGATCCTCTTGGTCGAGCTTGGCCCGCAGCAGGCTGTCGTATGTGCCGGGGCTCAGGTCGGCGGCGCTCGGCTTCACCTGGGCGGGCCGTTGAAGGCTTGTGCTATCGGCGGGCAGCTCGCCTGTGAGCACCGCGCGTAGATTCTCGATGTAGCGCCCTTGCTCATCGAGCGCATCGGTGAGGCTATCCGCCATGAATGTGCTGCGATATGCGTTCAGCCTGGTTTCCTGATCGGAATAGCCCGGTATGTAGCGCTTGAGCGGGGTGAGCACGATCAAGGCCACGATCGCGCTACCATAGATGACCAAGCTGACCACGGCGAGCACCAGCACACCCAAGCGGTTGAGGCGGAGGGTGAAGCGCTCCTCAAAGGTGGTGTCGTTGATGAGCACCAGCCGATATCGGCTGCGCAGCCTTCGCACGAGCCCTCGCCAGCCTCCTGGCCCCTTCCGTTTCACCTTGCCCGCCATCGGCGCGAAGATCGCTCGCCCTTCCATTGATGCGCCTTGAAATAACTTCGCCCGTTCGCTGTTATCCATGCCGTTGCCCGTGCACCCGTCCCGAAAACCCTCTTTGGCCCTGTGGCTCCTCTTCAGCCTCGCCGTGGCCATGGCCGGCTGCTCTCAGGAGAAGGACACCTTCCTCAGCCGCACCTACCATCGACTTACGGCACGCGATAACGGCTGGTTCAACGCCAATGAGAAGCTGAAGGAGAAGGTGCAGGACATTGAAGACGCCCACAAGGACGACTTCGATGCCGTGCTGCCCGTGTTCGTTTATGGCACCGAGCAACAGTCGAAGGCCGCTGTTCCTGATCTGGAGAAGTGCATCGACAAATGCTCGCTGGTGATCGAGCGGCACAGCATGGATATCCAGGGCAAGGAGAAGAACACCTGGATCGACGATGCCTGGTTCGTGATCGCGAAGAGCCAGTTCTACAAGCGCAATTACTCAGAGGCTGAGCGCGGCTTCACGTACATCACCCGGCGCTTCAAAGGCGCCAACCGCGAGTTGGAGAGCCAGATGTGGCTAGCCCGAACAGCCATCGAGCTGGATCAATATGGCAAAGCCCGAAGCGCTCTGGAGCATGTGAATAGCGTGAAGAAGCTCCCGAAGAGATTCGATCTGGGCGAGTTCGCGGCAGTAGAGGCGCATCTCGAGATCAAGCGCGGTCGCATCGATGACGCCATCATGCACTTGGAGCGTGCTGTCGATCTGGCGAGCCGCAAGCGCGAACGCGTCCGTTGGGCCTTCATCCTCGCCCAACTGTATGAACTCAAAGGACAGGAAGAGAAGGCCATACAGCAGTATGCCAAGGTGGTGAAGATGAATCCGCCCTACGAGATCGCCTTTCACGCGCAGATCTTCCAGGCGCTTGCCTTCAACAAGGGCAACTCGAAGGCCCTGCGCAAACGGCTGCTCTCGATGCTGCGCGACGATAAGCACATCGATCATTTCGATATGATCCATTACGCGCTGGCGGACCTGGACCTGAAAGAGCGGAAAGAGCCCGATGCTATCGACCATTTGGTCACCAGTGCGCGTGAGCACCTCCGACACGCGCCAGAAGGCCAAGAGCTTCCTGAAATTGGCCGACATCCATTTCGATGCGCGCCGCTACCTGCCAGCACAGCGCTACTACGACAGCACGCGCACCCTGCTTGCTGAAGAGCACGTCCGGTACGATGAAGTGGATACCCGCGCCCGCGTACTGCGCGACTTAGTGGAGCAATTGGAGATCATCGAGCGGGAAGACAGCCTGCAAGCACTGATGGGCCTGGATCCGGAGGAGCTGCAGAAGAAGATCCGCAGCATCATCAGGGAACGCGAGGACGCTGAAGAAGAACGCATCCGCCGCGAGGAGCTCGCACGTGAACAGGCCCCACCAGTCGCCAATGCACCAACGCCGCCGGGCAGCGCGGGTCGGGGCAACTGGTACTTCTATGACCCCCAGCAGATCGGCCGTGGCCTCAGCAACTTCCGGAAGCGCTGGGGTAACCGCGCGCTTGAAGATGATTGGCGCCGGAAAGACCGCAGCGGAAGCGCGACCGCGGTGAAAGAGGACGATGAAGATGACTTGAAGGCCGAAGGCAAGGAAACCGCTATGGCTGAGTGGAAGGATCCAGAGACCTACTTGCGGGACATCCCGAAGGATGATGCCGCACTCGCTGCTTCCAATGGCCGCATCTGCAATGCGCTTTATTCCAGCGGCATGATCTACAAAGAGCAGCTCAAGGACATCGACAACGCGATCGAGAGCTTCGAGGTGCTCAACAGCCGTTTCGAGGATTGCCGCTACACCCCGGAAAGCCACTACCAGCTGTACCGGATCTATTTGCAGAAGGAGCGTGATGGCTGGTTCTCACTGGAGGGTATCGGCTCGCAGACCTATGCGGATATCATACTGGAGCGCTGGCCCGAATCGGAGTTCGCCCGTTTGGTGCGCGACCCCAATGCACTGCAGAGCGATCAGGCCCGCCGTCTTGAGGAGGAAGCCGCATACCGAGAGACCTATCAGCAGTACCGGCAGTATGCGTACATGCCAGTGATTACCGCATGCGATCGCGTGATCCGCGATGAGGTCAACAACCATTTCAGAGCGAAGTATCATTTGCTGAAAGCCCTTGCCGTTGGTGGATTGAAAGACCTCTCCGGCTATCGCGCAAGCCTGCAGGCCGTGAGCACCCAATTCCCGGGAACCGAAGAGGCCACCCGAGCCGACGACCTGCTTGCGAGCCTCGATGGCGGTGGTGCACCGAAGCCCAAACCGGCAACCGGTCCGGCATTCACCAAGGAAGATGGCCCTCATTATTACGTGGTGGTGGTGCCGAATCGCGGCACCGATATGTCAACGATCAAAGCCTCGGTGTCGGATTTCAACACCAGCTATTTCGGGCACACGCCGCTCCAAGTGACCAGCGCATTCCTCGATGGCGACAGCCAAGTGCTGCTTGTGAGCCCTTTGCCCAACAAGGCTAAAGCGATGGAATACCATGGCCTCTTCTCCGCCAACGAGGATCTGCTGCCGGGATTGAACGACCAAGGCTACCCTGCCTTCGCAATTACCAACGACAACTACGGGCTGCTCTATCAATCGAAAGCAGTGGCCGCTTATCAGGCCTTCTACCTTCAGAACTACCTTGGCGGTCAGTAGGATATGATGGCGACGCGACTATATTCGCCGCGACGGTCCGTTCAACCCAAAGCCCAAACACCATGTTCGGCAGCGATAAAACCGCCCCAGCACCCATGAGCAAGCCAACAGAACCCGTGAACAGCGGCAAGATCAACAGCATCATGGAGGGCACCTCCATCGTGGGTGAGGTGAACAGCGATAGCAACATCCGCATCGATGGAAAGGTGAAGGGAACGGTGACCGCGAAAGGCCGGGTGATCATTGGCCAGAACGGCGTGATCGAGGGCGAGGTGGTTTGCCAGAGCAGCGACATCGAAGGCACACTCGTGGGCAAGATCAATTGCCAGGACCTGCTGAGCCTGAAGGCCACCGCCAAGCTCCAAGGCGACATCAACACCAAGAAGCTGGCGATCGAGCCGGGCGCCGTGTTCACCGGCAATTGCAGCATGGCTGGCGGCGTGGTGAAGGAGATGGACCCCGTGCGCTTGCAGAGCGCGCCGCGCCCAGAGCAAGCCGCGCAAGGCGGTCGTTGATCCGTTCCCAAGATTGACTCCCTCACCCCGCACGGGCGATCACATGGCGCCCCGCCGCTGGTCCTTCCTCATTCCGATTCTGCTCTTCACCGCAGCCATGGGCCTGCTGCTGTGGATCGCCTTCTATGGCCTTAAGCAACCATTGGAGCCTGCGCATGGCATCATGCTGCTCTGGTTCGCGGCCATTACAACGGCCTTGCACCTCTGGCAAGAACACAGCATGGCCACGGACCCTAAGGGCTTCGTGCGCCGCTTCATGGCCGGCCTCATGCTGAAGATGCTGCTCTCGCTGGGCGTGCTGGTGGTGCTGCTTATCCGCGCGCCCAAAGAGACCGTGATGCCCAACGGCATCGCCTTCGCGCTGCTCTACCTGGCCTTTTTAGCTTTCAGCACAGCGCGGCTCACCGGGCTTTCGCGCAAGCTGCCGAAGGCATGAGCGGCAACGACGACCTGAATAAGGCCCGCAAGGGCTACGACAATTACCTGCGCTACACCGGACTGGGCTTCACCATGCTCGGCGTGGTGCTCGCATTCACATTCGGGGGCTGGTGGCTCGATCAGCAATTGCACTGGCCATTCCCGGTATTCACGCTCGCTGGCAGCTTATTGGGCATCACGGGTGCCATGGTGTACCTATTCAAGGAGACCGGAAGGCGGTGAGGCGCGCTTCACCCATGCATCGTTGTTGATGCTTTGCATTTCGTTGCTCCGCTGATCGAAGTGGATCCCTACATTCGCGGCCGCAAACAAGGGGGCAACCCCGTACGCGATGTCGCTGAAATCCTTGCTGCGCCTAGCTTCCCTGATGATTGGAGCCCTCTTGATGGGCCCTGTTTCCGCGCAGCATGAAGGCCATGAGCACGGCCATGAGGGCCACGATCACGCACACGAGCATGCGGTTGAAGCCGTTGCGGTGGCGCACGATGCCACGCACCACGAAGAAGCCAAAGGCGGTTTCGATGCCGGCCAGCTCATCATGGGCCACATCGGCGACGAGCATGGTTGGCACCTCTGGGGCCACACCAGCCTGCCGCTACCCATCATCCTGTACAACAGTGAGCGCGGCCTGAGCGTGTTCAGCAGCAATCGTTTCGACCACGGCCACAAGACCTACGGTGGCTACGCGCTGCACGATGGCCATATCGTGGCGGTGGACGATCCCGACGGCACCGATGCGCACCACGCCAGCATCAACGAAGAGCTGACCCAGGCCACGTGGGACATCAGCATCACCAAGAACGTGATGAGCTTGCTGGTAAGCGCGGCCCTGCTGCTCATCATCTTCATCAGCGTGGCGAAGGCTTACACACGTCGCGCTGGACAAGCGCCAACTGGCTTGCAGAACCTGATGGAGCCCATCGTCCTCTTCGTGCGCGACGATGTAGCGAAGAGCGCTATCGGCGAGAAGCACTTCATGCGCTTCATGCCCTACCTGCTCACGGCCTTCTTCTTCATCTTCCTCAACAACCTGCTCGGCTTGGTGCCCATCTTCCCCGGTGGCGCCAACCTCACGGGCAACATCGCGGTCACATTGGTGCTCGCGCTGCTCACCTTCATCATCGTCACGGTGAATGGTAACAAGCACTACTGGCACCACATACTTGCCATGCCGGGCGTTCCGGGCTGGGTACTCGCTATCCTCACGCCGGTCGAGATACTGGGCATGCTACTGAAGCCCTTCGTACTTATGATTCGTCTGTTCGCCAACATCACGGCGGGCCACATCATCGCGCTCAGCTTCTTCAGCCTGATCTTCGTGTTCGGCGAGACCAGCGCGGGCGCGGGCTACGGCGTTGCCATCGGCTCCTGGGCCTTCACCGTGTTCATGATGTGCCTCGAATTGCTCGTGGCCTTCATCCAAGCCTACGTCTTCACTTTCCTCAGCGCCATGTACATCGGTGCAGCCGTTGAGGAGCCCCACCATCACTAGAACCTTCACAAACAACCACGTTCCCATGTTCCTCTCTGTCCTCCTCGACCTCGGCACCGGTTACGGTATCGCCGCCCTCGGCGCTGGTCTCGCCGCCCTCGGCGCTGGTGTTGGCATCGGCCGCATCGGTGGCGACGCCGTGCAAGCCATGGCCCGTCAGCCGGAGTCGATCAACGACCTGCGCGCCAACATGATCCTCACCGCCGCTCTCGTTGAAGGTGCTGCCTTCTTCGCGATGGTGGTTGGCCTGCTGGTGGTGCTGAAGACCGCCTAAGCCGGTCCTATCGGTCCTTCTTTTTCAACCCTGAACACGCACGCCCATGCTGCTCGCGAGTCTTGTAGAGCCCTCGTTCGGCCTCATCTTCTGGATGACGCTGACCTTCTTGACGGTGCTCTTCCTCCTGGCCAAATTCGCTTGGAAGCCCATCCTCAATGGGTTGAAGGAGCGTGAAGCCAGCATCGCCGACGCGCTGAATGAAGCGAAGCGCGCGCGGGAGGAGATGGCATCGCTCAACGCCAAGAACGAAGAGCTGATGCGCGCCGCACGCGAAGAGCGCGAGGTGCTGCTGAAGGAGGCCCGCGACATCCGCGACAAGGAGATCGCCGAGGCGAAGGGCAAGGCGAAGGCCGAGGCCGACGCATTGCTCAGCCGCGCGCGCATCGACATCCAGAACGAGAAGAACGCCGCCATCGTCGAGATGAAGAACCAAGTGGCCGAGCTGAGCATCCTCGTTGCCGAGCGCATCCTCCGGGACAAGCTCGACAGCAGCGCCGCGCAGCAGAGCCTGGTTGATAAAGTGATGGCCGAAGCCGAGACGCGCAAGTCATGAACATCGCCCCGGTCGCCTACCGCTATGCCCGCTCGCTGATGGAGCTTGCCCAAGAGAAGGGCGTGCTCGCAGGCGTGCATGAGGACATGCGCTTGGTGGCCAATACCTGCGCTGGAAGCCGTGATCTGCTGGTGCTGCTGAGCAGCCCGGTGGTGAAGGCCGACAAGAAGGACAAGGTGCTGGACAAGATCTTCGGAGGGAAGATCGGCCAGATCACCAGCGCCTTCATGGGCATCCTGGTGCGCAAAGGCCGCGAGGCGCTGCTGCCCCATGTGGCCGCCGCCTTCGACGAGCTGTACAAGCATCAGCGCGGCATCGTAACCGCGCACGTGAAGAGCGCCACGCCGCTGAACGAGGCCACCCGCAACAAGGTGCGCGCGTTGGCCGAGAAGCAGCACCCCGGCAAGACCGTTGAATTGGAAGAAGCGGTGGATGCGTCGCTCATCGGCGGCCTTACCATCCGCATCGGAGACGAGCAGTACGATGGCAGCGTGAGCCGCCGCATCGGTGACCTGCGCCGCAAATTCTCCGAGAACCCGTACATCCCCGAGATCTAAAGCATAAGCCCCATGGCCAACGTGCAACCCGCCGAAGTGACGGCGATCCTGAAACAAGAACTCGCCGGTTTCCGCAGCGAGGCCGAACTCGAAGAGGTCGGTACCGTGCTGCAGGTCGGTGACGGCATCGCCCGCATCTACGGCCTCAAAGGCGTGCAGAGCGGCGAGCTCATCGAGTTCAACAGCGGCCTGCGTGGCATCGTGCTGAACCTCGAAGAGGACAATGTGGGCGCTGTGCTCTTGGGCCCCAGCGTGGGCATCAAGGAAGGCGACACCGTGAAGCGCACCAAGCGCATCGCCAGCATCAACACCGGCGAAGGCATGGTGGGCCGCGTGGTGAACACCCTCGGCGAGCCGATCGACGGCAAAGGCCCCATCACCGGCGAGACCTTCGAGATGCCCATCGAGCGCCGCGCTCCTGGCGTGATCTACCGCGAGCCCGTGAAGGAGCCGCTGCAGACCGGCATCAAGGCCGTTGACGCCATGATCCCCATCGGCCGTGGCCAGCGCGAGCTCATCATCGGCGACCGGCAGACCGGCAAGAGCACGGTGGCGATCGACACGATCATCAACCAGAAGGAATTCTTCGACGCCGGCAAGCCCGTTTACTGCATCTATGTGGCCATCGGCCAGAAGGGCAGCACCGTAGCCGGCACCGTGAAAGTGCTGGAAGAAGCGGGCGCCATGGCCTACACCACCGTGGTGGCCGCGAACGCCAGCGACCCCGCCCCGATGCAGTTCTACGCGCCCTTCACCGGTGCTGCCATCGGCGAGTACTTCCGCGATACCGGTCGCCCTGCGCTGATCATGTACGATGACCTCTCGAAGCAGGCCGTGGCATACCGCGAGGTGTCGCTGCTGCTGCGCCGCCCTCCCGGTCGCGAGGCTTATCCCGGCGACGTATTCTACCTACACAGCCGCTTGCTCGAGCGTGCCGCCAAGGTGATCGCCGACGACAAGGTGGCCGCCGAGATGAACGACCTGCCCGCTTCGCTGAAAGGCAAAGTGAAAGGCGGCGGATCGCTCACCGCGCTGCCCATCATCGAGACGCAGGCCGGCGACGTATCGGCCTACATCCCCACCAACGTGATCTCGATCACCGACGGCCAGATCTTCCTGGAGAGCGACCTCTTCCTCAGCGGTGTGCGCCCGGCGATCAACGTGGGCATCAGCGTGAGCCGCGTGGGCGGTAACGCGCAGATCAAGTCGATGAAGAAAGTGGCCGGCACCCTGAAGCTCGACCAAGCGCAGTACCGCGAATTGGAGGCCTTCTCGAAATTCGGCTCCGACCTCGACGCCGCCACCAAGAGCGTGCTCGACAAGGGCGCGCGCAACGTGGAAATCCTCAAGCAGGGACAGAACAGCCCGATGCGCGTGGAAGAGCAGATCGCCATCATCTACTGCGGCACCAAGGGCCTGCTGAGCAAGGTTCCCGTGAAGAACGTGAAGCAGTTCCAGGACGAGTTCATCACCATGCTGCGCAACAAGCACAGCGATGTGCTGGCCGCGCTGAAGAAGGGCGATTACAACGACCAGATCACCGGCACGCTGGAAAGCGTTGCAGCGGATCTGGTGAAGAGCCTCGACAATTAATAGCGAAGACCCCGTAGCGTCGACCCACTGGGTCGGCCTGCAACCCCGAACCACCAGCACCGCACAATGCCCAGCCTGAAAGAGGTACGCAGCCGGATCGTCTCGGTGAACAGCACCAAGCAGATCACCGCCGCCATGAAAATGGTGAGCGCGGCGAAGCTGCGTCGCGCGCAGGACGCCATCGTGCGCATGCGCCCCTACGCCGAGAAGCTGCAGACCATCCTGGGCAACGTGAGCGCGAGCCTCGACAGCAGCGAGGGCGTGTACAGCGCGCAACGCGAAGTGAAGAAGGTGCTCTTGGTTCCCATCGTGAGCAACCGCGGCTTGGCCGGCGCCTTCAACACGCAGGTGTTCCGCCTCGTGCGCAAGGCCATCAACGACGCCAAGGCGAACGGACAAGAGGTGAGCATCATGCCCATCGGCAAGAAGGCCATGGACCTTTACCGCCGCAGCGGCATGCTGGACAACAGCCTGCCCACCGACCTCGCCACCTTGTTCGATGGACTCAACTTCGACAAGACCGCGCCGGTGGCCGAATTGCTGATGAAGCAATTCGCCGAGGGCAACTACGACCGCGTGGTGCTCTTCTACAACAAATTCAAGAACGCGGCGGTGCAGGTCACCACGGAGGAGCAATACCTCCCCATCGCACCCGCTGAGCAGAAGGCCGAAGGCGGCGCCAAGACGGATCACATCATGGAGCCCGACCGCGCCACCATCGTGGAGGGCATCATCCCCAAGAGCTTGAAGATTCAGCTCTACAAGGCATTGCTCGATAGCCATGCCGCCGAGCACGGCGCACGCATGACCGCCATGCACAAGGCCACGGACAACGCCGACTCGCTGCTGAAGGACCTGAAGCTCACCTACAACAAGGCGCGCCAGGCCAGCATCACCAACGAAATCCTGGAGATCGTGGGCGGGGCTGAGGCGTTGAAGGGGTAGGACCCCTTCCAGCATCAGAAGGCTATTCTAGAAGAGTGTTGGTGGCGGGGGCGGCACAGCGAGGCCACAATACACACCCACAGGCCCAAAAGGCGACCATCGAAATCCCACCCCCCCGCACAAGGAAAGTTGTCACTGCCACGAACCGCAGAACTCAGCACAGGCCATCACCTTCTTACCCTCGCGTACTTTGGCGCAGCCCTTGAGGCGCGCGCCGCATGTCTCGTCCATTGCTCTTGCTGCTGCTGAGCGCGCTGTGCGCTTTGGCCGCGCTGTTGATCGAACAGCCGGACCCGGACCAGCGGTTGCGCGAGGCGACCAGTCATATCCAGCGTGTTGTTACTGCCGCTCAAACGGATCTCGATCGCAGCACCGAGGAGTGTGCCCGTCAGATCACCGAGAACGGCGCGACGCGGTGGCTTCAACAAGCAAGCACTGCGCTGGAAAAAAAGCGCCATGCCGCAGGCGTGACCTTCACGGTACTGATCGGCGATAGCCTGATAGCATGGAGCGGCGATGGCCCGCGCGCCCCTGCGGAGGTCTTGGTTTCGTTGCAAAGCGAAGTGGCCATCGGCAACCTGCGTGTTATAGGCGTGCGAACCGTTTGGCAATCACCGCCGGTACGCAACCGCTACCTGCGCGAAGGATTCCACCCTTCGCTGGATGCTCCCGCCGGGCTCTTGGTTGTTGAGGATGGCCGCGACGGCGGGGCCATCACGGACAACCATGGCAATGTTCTCTTGATCGTGAACTGGCGCGAGGGCGCCATGGAGCTTGGCCGTTGGCTGATGTGGCGCGGAATCATGATCGTCCTCTCTGCTGCGTTTCTGCTGGCTTTCCTCTGGGACCTTTGCGCACGCCTCTCCATCCGCATTGGAGCTGGTGCCGGAATCGCGCTGTTCACGGCTGTCATGGTCTGCGCACGCTGGGCCACCCTCGCTTGGGGGCATACCGCGCCCTTCGATCGCTGGCCATTGTTCGATCCAGCTGTGGCCGCATCGCCTCTCTTCCCGTCGCTCGGCGATCTGCTCATACACGCGATCCTGCTGCTGATCATCGGCGCGTTCGCGTTGAGCGTTTCTCGGCGAACGCCACAATCCAGCAACAGGCGCACGGCAACGTTGCTTATCACCCTTATCCTTAGCTACGCTGCGTGGGTTTCCGCGCTGATCACCAGCTTGGTGCGCAACAGCACCATCGACCTCGACCTCTACCACATACAAAGCATCGGGCTTCATGGAGCGGCAGCGCTGCTCACCACCGCTTTGCTATTCGGAGCGTGGTGCCTGGCTGCGTTAGCGACCATACACCACCTGCGCACAATCTCGTCGTGGCAGCAATGGGTGCTTGTTGCTCTTCCGGGCGTGGCGCTGATCGGCGCTCTTTCCATCTCGCTGTTCGGACTGAATGACCCGTTGGCTTGGGCATGGCCGTTCCCAGTGCTCATCATCATGTCGTGGGGCGTCAGGCGCGTTTTCGCGTTCGCCCAAGGCACCTTGCTCGTGGGCTGTTTGGCGGCAGCAGGCGCGCACATCATCACCACGCAGATGAGCGAACGCGAACGGCAGGAGCGCTCTGTGCTCGCCGACCGCCTGGCGCTTCGCGAGGACCCCGTGCTGGAGCAGCTCTTTGCCGAGAAAGCCCCGCGCATCCGCCGTGATGCCGTGCTTTATCGCTTGCTCACCAGCGGCGAATATTGCGATCCGGGCGAATTGGAGCGCATCGTGCGCATCCCCTATTTCAGCGGCTACTGGGAGCGGTACGACCTACGCTTCTTCGGCTATGATCCCGCAGGCGAAATGCGCTGCGCCTCGCGCAATAGCGCCGGGCCGAGCCTCAGTCCCGATACGCTCGCTCTGCCGCGCGGCGTGGCCGACATGCCCGACCTCTTCCTCGAGGAGCGCGTCGGCGGTGAACTGCTCTACCACGGCAGGCTCGCGATCATGCCTACGGACAACGCACCGCCAGCAGAGCTGATCATCGAGCTGCAGCCGCGCTCCTTGATGCAGGGCATCGGCTTCCCCGACCTGCTGCTCGCCGGCAACAACGACCTGCTGCGCCGCACCGAGCGGTATGCGCAAGCGCGTTATGTGCATGGCCGGCTCATGGAGCAGCGCGGCGAGGTGACGCATCCGCAACGCATGGAACAGGTGCGCGGCGAGGAGGAGTGGCTCATGCGCGACGGACATGAGTTCATCGCGCGCAATGTGGGCGGCACCACAACCATGCTGCTCGGCTTACCCCAGCGCGGCCTGATCGATAAGGCCACCACATTCAGCTACCTCTTCTCGCTCTTCGGCATCCTGCTGCTGCTTTCGCTCGCCGCGCATGCGGTGTTAACCGGCGGCTGGCCCGCATTGGGTATCGGCACCAAAGTGCGTGCGGCGCTCGTGCTCTTCTCCATCATCGGCATGGTGGTATTCGGCATCGGCTCGCAGCAGCTGCTCACCCGGCAGTTCGAGGCGCGCGAGCAGGGCGCCATCTTGGAGAAAGCGCGTGCCGTGGTACAGGAGCTGCAACGCCGCTTCGGCGATGAACGCATCGATCAGCCCACCTACTCGGGCTACCTCGACATCGTGCTCAGCCAAGTAGGCAACAGTTACTTAACCGACCTCACCTTGCATGGGCCAGACGGGCGATTGCTCGCCTCATCGCGCCCGCAGATGTTCTCCACCGGATTGCTCGGGCCACGCATGGATCACGCTGCGTACGTAGCTCTTGCACTGCACGGCGGGACCGCCTTCGTGCATGAGGAGCGCGTAGGCGCCGCGGCCTACCGTACCGCGTACGTTCCGTTGCCCGACAGCAAGGGCGAACCGCTCGCCTACGTTGCGCTGCCCAGCTTCTCCGATCAGGCGCGCCAAGGCGAGGAACGCTCGCAACTGCTCGTGGCCGTCGTGAACCTATTCGTGCTGCTCTTCGCGCTCAGCGTGCTGCTCGCCGTCTTCATCAGCAACTGGACCACACGCCCGCTCGATCTGCTGAAACAATCGCTCGCGGGCATGGCGCTCGATCGCAGCAATCAACCTTTGCGATACCGAGGCAAGGATGAGGTGGGCGAACTGGTAACCGTGTACAACCAGAAGGTGGAGGAACTTCGCGAGAGCGCCGAACGCTTGGCGCGGAGCGAGCGCGAAAGCGCCTGGCGCGAGATGGCCCGGCAAGTGGCGCACGAGGTGAAGAACCCGCTCACCCCGATGAAGCTCGGCATCCAGCACTTCCAGTACACCTTCGATGCAAAGGCCCCCGATGCAAAGGAGCGCCTCGACCGCTTCGCCAAGAGCATGGTGGAGCAGATCGATACGCTGAATGGAGTCGCTTCGGCCTTCTCGCAATTCGCGCAGATGCCTGCGGCAGCGCCCACCGACCTCGACCTCTGCGAAATGGTGCGCGCGGCTGTTGATGTCTTCCATGCATCGCCAGGCATCACCATCACCCATCAAGAGGACGGCCCACTGCCCGTGCTGGCCGACCGCGAGCACATGCTGCGCGTGCTGAACAACCTGATCAAGAACGCCGTGCAGGCGATGCCCGAGGACCACGAAGGCCATATCGCTGTAATCGCACGTCGCGAGGGATCGCGCGCACGGATCGAAGTAAGCGACAACGGCATGGGCATCCCTGCGGAAGCGCGTGAGCGGATCTTCACACCAAGCTTCACCACGAAAAGCAGCGGCATGGGCTTAGGACTCGCCATGGTGAAACGCATGGTGGAGCAGGCAGGCGGACGTGTGTGGTTCGAGAGCGAAGAGGGAAAGGGCACGCGATTCCTCGTGGAGCTGCCATTGCGCATGTAACGCGAAGCCCAACCAACCGGCGCCTCTCCTATCCGCATCTTGCGCAGCTCGAACAGCCAGCGCAATTCATTTGGTCGTTTCGTGGAGAATCCGATCGATGCCCTGCATCAGCTTTCTTCGGCGTCCACGCCCAAGCCAAGTAAACTGCTGCGGCGAGCACGATGGCGAAGGTGACCACGGTCTGCATCATGGAGCGGTGAGCAATGCGGTGAGCTGATAGGTGATGAGGCTTGCAAGGTAGGCCAGCCCGAAAAGGTAGCCGCCCATGATCCACATCTGCTTCCACGAGCCGGTCTCGCGTTTCACCACCACGAAGGTGCTAAGGCATTGCGGCGCGAATACCATCCACAGCAGCAGGGAGAGCTTGGTGGCCAGTGGCCATTCACGTTCGATGCGTTCGCGCAACTGCTCATCAACATCGTCCGCCTCGCCATCCATGGCGTAGGCGGTTCCTAGTGCGCTCACCACCACTTCGCGGGCGGCCATGCCGGGCACCAGCGCAAAGGAAATCTCCTCGTTGAAGCCGATGGGCGCGAACACGTAATGCAGCGCATGGCCCATTTCGCCGGCAATGCTGCGTTGCATGCCATTGTCGCTGTTGCGCGGCGACGGGATGGTGTAGAGCGCCCACATCACGATGGTGATCGCAAGGATGATGGTGCCCACGCGGCGCAGGAAGATCATGGCGCGCTCCCACAGCCCGATGACCAAGCTGCGGAGATCCGGCCATTGGTAGGCGGGCAATTCCATGAGCAGTGGCGAGCGGGCAGCGTGCTTGTCGGAACGCTTGATGAACCAGGCCACCGTCATGGCCGCTACGATGCCGAGCACATACAGGCCCACCATCACGAGCGCTGCAGCCATGGCATCATCCGGGAAGAGCGCCGCGACGATGAGCGTGTAAACCGGGATGCGCGCCGAGCAGGCCATGAGCGGTGCGATGAGGATGGTGGTGAGCCGGTCGCGCCAATGGCTGATGGTGCGCGTGGCCATGATGCCCGGGATGGCACAGGCGAAACTGCTGAGCAAGGGGATGAACGAGCGGCCTGAGAGACCGGCGGCGCTCATGGGCTTGTCGAGCAGGAAGGCGGCGCGCGGCAGATAGCCCGATGCTTCGAGCGCCAGGATGAAGAGGAAGAGGATGAGGATCTGCGGCAGGAAGACGACGACGCCGCCCACGCCGCCGATGATGCCTTCGACCACCAAGCCGCGCAAGGGGCCGTCGGCCATGTTCGCTTCCACAGCGCTGGCGATGGCTCCAAAACCATCCTCGATCCAACCGGAGAGCACATCGCCGCCGGAGAATACCGCGAGGAAGGTGACGAAGAGCACGAGCGCGAGCACCACGAAGCCCCACACCGGATGCATCAGGAAACGATCGATGCGGATGCTCGGGTCCTTGTCGATCGTGGGCGAAGTGACGGTGCGGTTGAAGATGCCGAGCACATCGCGCTGCGTGGCCAGCACCTGTTCCACGCCGGGGGGCTTCCAATGCGCGGGCGGCGCTTCACGCAGCGGCTCATCCAGCAGGGCGCGCAGTTCATCGGCGCCGTGGGCATGGAGGCTCACTGTCTCCACGATGGGCAGGTTCAATTCACGTGCGAGCAGTTTCTTGTCGATGACGATGCCGAGCTGCTTGGCGCGATCCATCTTGTTCAGCACTACAACCAGCGGCAGGCCGAGTTGTCGCGCCTCGAGCACCAAGCGCAGATGCAATCGAAGGTTGGTGGCATCGGTCACGCACACCAGCAGGTCCGGCAGTACCTCTTTGCTGTGGCCGGTGATTACATCGCGCGTCACGGCCTCGTCGTTACTGAGTGCATTAAGGCTGTATGCACCGGGCAGGTCGAGGACTTTGATGCGTCTTCCGCTCGCAGTGTGCATCACGCCTTCCTTGCGTTCCACTGTTACGCCCGCGTAGTTGGCCACCTTCTGCCTGCTGCTGGTGAGCAGATTGAAGAGGGCCGTCTTGCCGCAATTCGGATTGCCCAGCAGAGCGATGCGTTCCGTAAGTGCGGCAGAGACAGCGCTCATCTAGGTTGAAGGGGTCACGTGGATGAAGGCAGCCTCGCGACGGCGTAATCCGAATGTGGTATGGCCTAGGCGCACGGCTAAGGGGTCGCGATCGGTTCGCCCTTCGCGGACCATCAGTACACGTTCACCAGACACGAAGCCCAGTTCAAGCAGGCGCAGCACAAGAGTCCGTCCTGCTGAATCAGCAGGCACGGCGACATCGGCAACCGTGGCCCAGTTGCCTTCGGGCAATTGGTCCAAGCTGATGGTTTGCGCGCGCGATGCTTCCATGGAAGGGCGGCGAAGGTCCGAACGGAATGGCTGCGGTGGAATACCGCGATTGAGGTATGGCGGGATGATGTCATCGTTCATTGTGCCGATTCGCATTGCCCAGGTGCCAGGTCCATTGGCAGGCAGGCGGGCTGCGGCCTCCTTGGTGGAATGAGGCGATTCTGCATCTTCACCGGCCAACCCTCCCCATGCCCCGCATCTTCAACGCCATCCGCCAGCGGCTCCTTGCCCAGAACCGCTTCACGCGCTACTTAGTCTATGCCGCTGGTGAGATCCTGCTGGTGGTGATCGGCATCCTCATCGCACTCCAGCTGAACCTACTGAAGGAACAGCGCAACCAGCGCAAGCAGGAATTGGAGACCCTGGCCCAGTTGAGGGAGGAGTTCCAAGACAACCTGAAGCAGATCGATGAGAAGATCGCCATGCGCCAGGCCATGATCCGTTCTTCGATGCAACTCTTGGCCATACACGACGACAGCACACTGATGGTGACGGACTCCGTGGAATACCTGATCGCCCGCACCACGGTGAGCCCCACCTTCGACCCCATCACCAACGACCTCATTGGTTCCGGGAGACTTTACCTGATCAGCAACCCTGAGCTGCGCAGGATGCTCTCCCGCTGGACCAGCGATGTGGCGCAGATCACCGAGGAGGAACAAGCGTGGATCACCCTCAACCGCCAGAACTGGACGCCCTTCCTGCGCAGCCACTTCCCCATGCGCAACATCCACGCTGCGAAGTGGAGCGGTCTTGATGTGGTGAACACACTCCTCCTGGACAAAGGACAGGGAGATCGGTGGACCATGGGCCGATCACGCAGGGCGCCCGACCTGAAGACCCTGTTCGCTCAACCGCAGTTCGAGGACTTGGCCTCCATGGTCGCCTCGGCAAGCATGTTCGCGAACCGGCAAAGCGAGGCGCTGCGCAAGAACATCGTGTCGATTTTGGAGCTCATCGACGCCGAACTGAAGAACGACTGACCAAGCGACCATGCCCCGCATCTTCAACACCATCCGCCAGCGCCTCCTGAAGGAGAACCGCTTCACCCGTTATTTGGTCTATGCCGTTGGCGAGATCGTGCTGGTGGTGATCGGGATCTTGATCGCTTTGCAGGTGAACACCTGGAACTTGGCGCGCCAGGACCGGAAGATGGAAGCCAAGTACCTCGCTGGCTTAAAGGCGGACCTGCAGGTGGATCTGGTCAATTTGGAGGTCTTCATAGCCGACAGGAATTCGAAGGCAGCCTCTGCTATGCTGCTGCTGAAGCTGCAGGATCCGATCACCCTAGTTGAGGTCCAGGTCATGGATTCGCTCATCTGGCGGGTGTTCGCATGGCGGAAGTTCGTTCCGAGCACCAAGACCATGGATGAGTTGATTGGGTCAGGGAACCTGAGCTTGATCAAGAACGACTCCATCAAGGCCACGATGCTTGATGTGGCCCAGAAGTACTCGGATATAGCCGTGTATATCGAACACATGCGGCGGGAGTACGACCACTACCTCTATGACCGCTCTGCGGCGATGCGCGAAATGATGCCGTTCACCGACCTTGATCGTTGGGTGACGACCGATTCCTTAGTCAAAGACGTGATCGCGAACGAGAGGCGAGCGGCGATCCTTCGGGATCAATGCCATGCGCTCCTCCAAGACCTCACCTTCCGCAACGGCTTGAAATTGGCGGCCATGAACAACCACCTCATGCAGCGGAGAAGCACACGCACATTCAAAGAAGTCGAGCATCTGATCGTATTGATCGACAAGGACCTGAACGAACATTGAATGCCCCGCATCTTCAACGCCATCCGCCAGCGGCTCCTGAAGGAGAGCCGCCTCACCCGCTATCTGATCTATGCCGTGGGCGAGATCCTTTTGGTGGTGGTCGGGATCCTCATCGCATTGAATATCAACAACGCCAGCGCTGAAAGGAAGACGCGCGGCAAGGAACTGGCCCTGCTCCAAGAAATGCAGAAGAACCTGAGGGCCGACCTACGGGATGTTCGGTACAACGTCGCTGGCAACAAGGGACGAATTCGCGCGAACGAGGCTGTCCTCAAAGCGCTTCAGGACAGGGCCCCACTGGATGACAGCCTGAAATATCATTTTGGCAACATCCTCGGGAACTATCAGATCAGCGAGAACACGGCTGCTTGGGAGAACCTGAAGTCCGTGGGCATCGACCTGATATCCGACGACATCCTGCGCAATGCCATATCGGCCCTGTACTCCATGAAGTACGTGTACCTCGAGAATGTTGAAAAGGGCTTGGATGATGGCTATCAATGGAACCACATCTATCCGCAAGTCCTGGAGCACCTGAACGTGGAGGCCATGTGGGTATCAGCCACCCCAGTGGACCATGAGCGGCTCATGGATGACAGGAAATTCGAAGAGATCCTGAAGATGAACCTCTTCATCCGGAAGTACATGCAAGAGCGGTACGAAGCAATGGAGCATGACATCGGTTCCCTCTTGGTGCAACTTGAGGATCACATTCGGGAACTTCAGGGTCATGATTAGAGGACAACGACCATGATCAAGTTCTTCCGAACCATCCGCAAGAGCCTGCTCGCCCAAGGCCGCATTACGCGCTACCTCACCTATGCCGTGGGCGAGATCATGCTGGTGGTGGTCGGCATCCTGATCGCGTTGCAGTTCAACAATTGGAATGAGAACCGCAAGCTGCGGCTCAGGCAAGTCGATCTGATCAACGCGCTGGTCCTGGATCTGAACGCGAAGAGAAATGAGAACATCGGCGACCTGGAGTACGGGCAGCGCATCATGGCAAAGGCTGAACGAGCAGTGGGCGATCTGGATTCCGGGATCCAATTGGATACCGCCGACATCAAGGACCTCCTCCGCAACATGGCAGCGGATGAGTGGCGCTACATGACCACGACACCCAGCTACACGAGCATCATCAACTCTGACCTTTGGCAACAGCTGCCGGATACCCTTGCCAAGGGCGTCCAGCGCATCTACGACCATCATTCCAACGGATTGAGGGTATGTTTCGAGAAGCACAGTGAGTATGCCACGCACTGCAGGTTGACCTACCTCGCACCCCATGGACTGCTCGATCTGGACAAGGACCCCATGGCGCTGAGCATGAAGATCGCCAAGGACCCTGAAGCCTTCCGTGTGCATCTGACCACGTTCATGAGCGGCGTGTATCGGCTGATCAAGTACAACGGATCATCGGCTAAAGCGATAGAGGCGCAGATCCCAGCACTCACCTCCTACCGTGACGAACTCGCCGGAGGATCTCATTGACCCATTCGACCAACAGCCCTCTCCATGTTCCGCTTCTTCAGAACCCTCCGCCAGAGCTTGCTGTCCCAAGGCCGCGTCACGCGCTACCTCTCGTATGCTATCGGTGAGATCGCACTCGTCATGATCGGCATCCTGCTCGCCTTGCAGGTGAACACATGGAACGAAGCGCGCAAGCAGAACATCATCCACGGAACGGTGATGACGCGACTTTCGGAAGAGTTCCGCGCGTTGGAACCGGTGGTGGCCGAACTGGTGGCATTCACGCATAGTTCACGGGAAAGCACGGCACTTGTGGTCAATGCCTTACGACAGGAGCAACCACCTGCGGATGAGCATGCCTTCCGCGCAGCCCTTGGACGTGCGAACTGGGTGCAGAACGTGCCGCAGATCGCAGCCTCGTACCAGGAACTGGTCTCCACCGGTCGCCTCTCGGATATCCGTGATGTTGAGCTGCGCAATGCGCTGATCCGCTACGGCGACGCGCACGAACGTTTGGAACGCGTCTACCCCGCTGCCACCAGTGTGATCTTCACACCAGGCTCGAACTACTACCGCGCAGTGGATTGGAACATGGACCCCGAGACCTGGACCGGTGAGAACGCCATTGTTTCGTACGACTGGACCATACTGCGCAACTCACGCTCAGAGATGCAGGGCTGGGTGGCCTATCAATACGACCTCGCACTCTATGCGGAAAAGGAACTTCAGGAGATCCGCACGATCCTGACCCTGCTCAATAAAAAGTAGTCATGCCCCGCATCTTCAACGCCATCCGCCAGCTGCTCGGGACAGGGAACATCCAGCACGATCATCGACATGGAACCAAGCGAGCTCAATGACACCAGTCCCGTAGGTACGGCATCCGGATAGCACGATCCATACACGACCAACCTGCATCCCAGTCCCGTAGGTACGGCATCCGGATAGCACGATCCATACACGACCAACCTGCATCCCAGTCCCGTAGGGACGACATCTGGATAGATCGATCCATACAAGCACACCTCACCCCAGTCCCGTAGGGACGGCATGTGGATAAATCGATCCATAGGCACACCCCACCCCAGTCCCGTAGGGACGGCATGTGGGTGCCCCCATTGCGCATACCGCATCTTGGAACGCTAAACATTCAATCCATGGCCAACACATACACCCAGATCCACATCCAGGTCGTCTTCGCCGTACAGAACCGACAAAGCCTCATCGCACAGGCATGGAAGGAAGAGCTTTACCGCTACATCACCACCATTGTTCAAGCCAGCGGTCATAAGCTATTGCAGATCAATGGCATGCCAGACCATCTCCATGTTCTCATCGGCATGCGCCCAACGCAGGCACTGTCGGAACTGGTGCAGCACATCAAACAGGACTCCTCCAAATGGATCAATGCCAAGGGCCTTGTACGCGGCAGGTTCTCCTGGCAGGAGGGATATGGGGCCTTCTCCTATTCCAACAGGGATGTCCCGAATGTGATCGCGTACATCCAGAATCAGGAGGAGCATCATCGGGTTCGTTCGTTTCACCAGGAATACGTGGATTTCTTGAAGGACTTCGAGATCGAACACGATGAACGGTACATCTTCAAGGACATTGAATGATGATCTGGTGGGATGGTGCTATGATCTATCTGGAATACGCCCCTTCGGGGCTACCCATATGCCGTCCCTACGGGACTGCCCATATTTATCACTGGCGGGGATCTTTTCTACCCACATGCCGTCCCTACGGGACTGCCCATCTTGATCACTGGCGGGGATCTTTTCTACCTACATGACGTCCCTACGGGACTGCCCTTCTTGATCATTGGCGGGGATCTTTTCTGCCCACATGCCGTCCCTACGGGACTGATGGTCTGGATGGCGGCCGAGCATACGTTCCATCCACATGTCGTCCCTACGGGACTGCACCGAAACGATCCGGAACCGCGAATTCTATCCACATGTCGCCCCTACGGGGCTGCTGAGCCATAGCGACGCATCAGAGCACCTCTTTCTTCAGCATCCGCTCCAGCACGTACAGCATTCCCACCGCCGCTGCGAGGATCCCCGTGAACACCCACCACGTGGCCGTGTAATCGAACCATGCGATGAGATTCAGGCCGAGCGTGTGGCCGATGATGTGCGCCACGCTCCAACTGATGGTGAAGAGCGCCATGTAGGCGCCGGGCTTGCCGCGATCGGCGCGGTCGTAGGCGAAGCGGTTCATGAAGGGGAAGTTGAGCATCTCGCCCACGGTCATCAGCGCCATGCCCACCCACAGGAAGGCCACGGAGGGCACCAGATTCAGCACGGCGAAGCTGGCGGCGATGAGCAGCACGCTGAAGCGCATGATGCCGTGGATGCCGTAACGGCGGTCCTCGCAATACTTGATCAGCGGCATCTCGATGAGGAAGATGAGCAGTCCGTTCGCGCCGAGCAGCAGGCCGATGTATTCCTCGCTGAGGCCATGCACCTCGCTGTAGAAGAGCGGCACGCTGCTGAAGTATTGCAGGAAAGCGATGCTGATAAGCGCCACGGTGAGCAGAAAGAAGAGGTAAGGCACATCGCGGTAGGGCGATCCGTTGGCCTCGGTGCGCGCGGCATTGTTGTCCTGCTGCGCTTGTTTGCGCGCAAGACCAACCAGCAGGATGCCCGCTGCTGCGATGCAGGTGAGCGCATCCACCCAGAACAGCGCGCCGTAGCTCCACGTGGCGATGATGAAGCCGCCGATGGCAGGACCCATGCTGAAACCAAGGTTGATCGCCAATCTGATCAGCGTGACAGCGCGCGTGCGTTGCTCGGGTGTGGCATAACTCCTTATCGCCACGAACATGGCGGGGCGGAAGGCATCGCTGAGCGTCATGAGCGCGAACACGCCGATGCCGAATGCCCAGAAGCCGTGCAAGTAGCCGAGGCCTATGAAGGCCAGGCCCGAGGTGACCAGCGCGCCTACCATCACATCGTAGAAGCCAAGCTTGTCGGTGAGCTTGCCGCCCAGCCATGAGCCCACCACCGAGCCCGCGCCGAAACAGCTCATGATCCAGCCCACCTCTTCCAAGGTGAGGCCCATGTCCTTCGTGAGATAGAGCGACATGAATGGCACCACCATGGTGCCTGCGCGGTTCACGAAGGTGACGAGTGTGAGCAGCCAGATCTCGCGGCTGAAGCCGGAGAAGGAGGCGAAGTAGAAGTGGAAGGCTCGTGTTAGCGCACTCACAGGTTTCATCCGCTACTGCGGGACGGCGAACCTACCTGCTGAATGGATCAGTGCTTCGAACCTTCGGATTCGCCGATCTTGCCGCGCCAGAGAGGCATCCGCCCATGCGCGCCACGTACATCTTGCTCATCACCTGTGTCCTCTTCGCGGCGAACAGAGTGATGGGATCCGCGCATCCTTCGGCACAAACCCGCACCGACAGCCTTTTCGATGCCGGTGATTTCGCTGGCATGCTGCGAGAGAATCTGACCGCACTGGAGCATGCAGAACGCAGTGGACATGTGCTGCGGCGCGCTCAAGCCACCTTGGGTGTGGCCCGTTCGCATTACTACTTGCGCAACAAGGTTGAAGCGCTCGCTTGGCTGCGCAAATCGATTGTTCTGGCCAATGAGGCCGATGCGGACACGCTTGCCGCGAAATGCCAACGGAACATCGGTGCCATTTACTGGGAACAAGGCGCCATCGATTCAGCAGCGCATTATTTGGCATTGGCCGAACCGGTGCTGCTCCGGCAGGATGATCCCGCTGAGCTAGCCACGCTCTATGGCATCCTCGTCGAACTGCACTTCCGAAGCTACACTGACACCGTGGCTGGTGAGCGCTATGCCAAACTCGGCGAGGATTATGCGCGCCGGACCGGAGATCCCGAGCGCATCGCATTCGCACTGATGAAGCGCGGCATAGTCCTCATGGAGTCCGGGCGCTGCTTGGAGAGCCTTGAAGTCTTCCACGAGGGGGAGCGCCTCTACAACGAAGCGGGGCACCTCGAGGGCCGCGCTTATGCCATGAGCAGCATCGCCACGGCATACGGCCATTGCGGCATGGCAGAGGAGTGCATGGTGATGTACCGCAAGCACAATTTGCTCCGCGATTCCATCTTCAACGTGCGCATGGCAGATCGTGCGGCGCATTACCAAGCGGCCTTCGATACGCAGCAGAAGGAGATTGAGAACCTCGCGCTGCGTCAGCGCAATCAGCGCATGCTGGCCATCGGTGCTGTCGCTGTCCTATTGGTCGCTTTCGTCTCTTTCGCGCTGAACAGGAGGCAAGCCCAGCGCAAACAACGAGCTCATGATGAGCAGCTTCGCCAAGAACAAATGCAACGCTTCCACGAGGTGGTGGCCATGCAGGAGGCAGAGCGTTCTCGGATCGCGGCCGATCTGCACGACGGCATCGGTCATGTGCTCGGGGCGTTGAAGCTCAACGCCTCCGTATTGCACGCGGTTGACGCCAACGAGCAAGTCATACTCGATCGGTCGCGGGCGATGATTGATGATGCAGCAAAGGATGTGCGGCAGGTTTCACATCGCTTGATGCCTCGATCATTGGAGGACCTGGGCCTGGTGCCGGCCCTTCGCGAGTTGGCTGCGCGCATCGGTGGAAGCGGGAGCGTAGCCGTTTCGGTTCAAAGCACCCAGGAGGACATTGATGTTCCGGAGCCTGTGCGCATCGCCTTGTACCGTATCGCGCAGGAAGTGCTGAGCAACATGCTGAAGCATGCTGAGGCCACATCGATTGACTTGGAATTGCACCGTGAGCCTGGTTGCTTGCGCATGGTGATCTCGGACAATGGACGAGGCTTTCAGGTGGAGGCGATGGAGCATTCAGAAGGAATCGGCTGGCGCAGTGTGCGGGCGCGGACTGAAATGATCCGGGGGCGGCTGATGGTGCAATCGGAGCCGGGGGCTGGAACACGTGTCGAGGTGGAACTGCCGATGGAATAACGGTTCATTTGCTGCGCCATGAACGATAAGCCTGCGAGGATCTGGCTCGCCGACGATCACGCCCTCGTCTTGGATGGGATAGAGCTCGTGCTCTCGTTCCGCCCCGATCTTAAGGTCATCGGCCGATCATTGAACGGCGATGATCTGATCGCCGCGCTCGGGTCGCATGACATCGACCTCGTGATCTCCGACTTGCGCATGCCCGGCGGCTGGATGGCCTTCCGCTCATGACGCGCATCAAGGAACGGCACCCCGCAGTGAAACTGCTGGTGGTGAGCATGAGCGACGAATTGGAGGTCGTCAATAGGCTCTTCGTGGCAGAGGTCGATGGCTACATCCTGAAGAACTCCGGCAAGGACGAGCTCTCGCGGCCATCGATGATGTGCTCGATGATCGCGTCCATTTCGAACAAGCCTTGCTCACGCGCATACTCGCGCGGCAGCGGAACTGGCGAAAGGAACCATCGCGCCGCAGAAGCCGATGAGTGAGCGCGAGCGTGAAGTGCTCGAGCTGATCCTGCAAGAGCATACGAGCAAGCAGATCGCGGAGAAGCTCTTCATCAGCAAGCAGACCGTCGATTCACATCGCCTGCGCATCATGGAGAAGACCGGAGCGCGCACCCTCGTAGGGCTGATCAAGCACGCTTTGGCGAACGGGATGCTCTAGCGCATTCGTGCGCCTGTGGCGTGCGATTCCATACATGTATGGATCGACAAGGGTTGTTGGCGACCCTTGCTTTGCTCCCGCACAGAACCCAAAGCGAACAAGACCATGAGGAACACCCTATTCACTGCCATGCTGGTATGGATGCTGCCCCTCGGCACAAACGCGCAGACCTCAGTTACCCCGGATATAGCCTTGGGCGGCGCCATAGAGGTCAAGGATGTTCAAATGCTCCTCGACGCCATCAAGAACGGGGCTGATGTTAACCGCAAGTTCCCCTTGCTCCGCGCCATACCCGGCTACGGCATGTGGAACATGGAGAAAGCCACACCGCTGCACTATGCGATCATGAATGATTGGTATGATGGCGCGCTTGAGCTCCTGCGGGCCGGAGCGAAGCCGAATGTCGATTCTGAAGCGACCATCTCAGGCTACAACTGGAAAAGCGGCTGCACGGCCAAGAGCATGGATGCGGTGAGTCCGATCCTACTGGCGAGCCTGTACAATAACATCGACATCGCCAAGGTGCTGGTGATCGCCGGCTCCGATACGAAGGGTTTGACGAATCTGAATTTCGTGCGCAAGTGCAACGTGAACGGGGTTGAAGTGAAGCTCGTGATGTGGCACTTGCGACAGAACTGCTCCGAGGCCTTCAAAGAGGTGCTGAAGGACGGCAAGAAATCAGCCTGGGCCGCGAATGGCTTGCCGGCCCCTGGCGCAAAGCCGTAGCCTAGAGGTTCAAGCAAGTCCGATCAAGGCAGCGATTCACTGCCACATTGAATGCGTGGCGACTTTGCCCGTATTGTGCTCCACTATCACCAGCAGCGGTTCGGGCACCTTGTTCGGTATGGGCAGCCGTGTGCCTATAAACGCTGTTGCATCCTCGCCCGGCAAAATCTGCGAGAGCTTGAAGCGGTCGATCTCCGTATCCACCTGCCAGATGATGCGGCCACCGGTGCCCACGCGCGACACCATAAGCGTGCCTTTCATGCCCGGCTCCGAAGTGTGCAACATCAAGGCGCCATCAGGATCCTGCATGCGGAAGGGCTCGCTCTTGTCGTCGAAGCGCAGGAAGGCGGCGTTGAGATATTCGATGTCGTCGATCGGCTCCATTGCGACGATCTGCCTTCTGTCATCGTAGCTATCGCCTAGCGTGCCGCGATGGAAGCGACGCATCCGCTTGAGGCTTTCGGCGTGCGTGATTCGGCGCAGCCATTTCTTCGGCGCGTATTCGCCTTGTGCTTCCTCCGGTGAAAGCACGCCGAACCACTCGTTGTCGTTGATGAAGAAGCCAGTGCTCAGCGATGCTTCGATCCGTGGCGAGAGGCGATTAGGCAAGGCGCCCTTCAAGTTGCTCGGTGGCGCATCGCGCAAGTCAGCGCCAGTGAGGAGCTCGTAGCTCTTGAAGTCAACGGCGCCCACCGCGTTCGCATCGAACCACATGTTGTAGCCATCGCTACCCAGGATCTGCACCAGCCCCAACGAACCGGCCTTATGCCCGCCGCTGATCGGCACGAGCCTGGGCTTCGAGCCATCCAATGGCACTAGGAAGATGCCGATGGAGTAGGTGTCGTTGCCGTGGTTCCTGTTGGGCGATGGGATATAAGGCTCCAGTGTTTGGATTAGTGTGGCCACATGCCCATCGATGCGCACGCTCCATCCGATAGGCGTGCCTTTGCCGGGATTGATGGAGAGTGCCTTTGTCGCGAACCACATCACGGCGGCGAATATCAATGCGATGGCGCCCACGACAAGGGCGAGCATCAGGCGCAGCTTGCGGTACCGCGCGTACCAGGCCTTTGCGGCTGTTTTCGGATCTTGCACAGTACTCATCGCTCAATGACTGATGGTGATCCAGCCGCCATCCTCATCGATCACCGCCTTGCAGCTTCTGGCCTTCTGCCGCACCACTTCATCGCCGACGAAACGCAGGATCTCCGCGCGCTTCGTCAGCGCCCATGGATGGCCATGCTGCCATTCGCTGGCGCTGCCCATGCTCACGATCGCAATGGCATCACCTCCGGCGAATTCCCACCAGCCCGTGATCCTCCTCCCTTCCCTGTTTAAAGTTGAATGCTCCGAAGATGCGATCTTCACCCGCACACGCTCGCCATGTCCTGGAAGATCGCCTTTGCTGTCGCCTTGCTCACTGCCATCATCACGGCACTCGTCACCGCGCCCGTGGCCGACAAGATGAGTAAGCTGCACGGCGTGAGCGATTTCGAGGGCGCGCGCGGCATGGCCATCGTCTTCCTCTTCATTCCGGCGGGCTTCGTCGGTGGCTTCTTGCTGGGATTGCTCGGCACCAAGCTGGTCCACGCCACCGAATGGGCTCACTTCTGGAAAGCCGCAGGACTATCCGTGCTCTTGGGGCAAGTGGCGCTCTTCGGCATCTCGGCGCTGAGCTTCTTCACCATGCCCCGTCCGCTGATCGTGCGCGATCAGGGCGTGGCCATTGAAGTAGAGGTGAAAGTGCCGATGACCATGATCACGCCCCGCTCGCGCGAACCGAATCAGATGCGCATGAGCCTCTATGCCGGCAATCGCGACAATAGTTCCGTCGGCTTGGATACGGCCCGCTATCGCGAGGAAGGCGACCATCTCATCGTCCCGGCCACCGTGCCTTTGCGAAGCCAGTCGAGCACGCGGATCCTCAGTTTCCACATTGAGGAGAGCGTTTGGCTGGCATTCGATTTCTACTTGCCGCCCGCACCGCTGCTGAACGACGCTTGGAGCGAATACGCTCCGCTGCGCGATGCACGCAACACGGGAAGCGATAGCCAACAGTTGGATGTACTGCTGCGCTACCGCGTGGTGAAAGCACCATGAGGGCCGCTAGCCGGCTCCCCGGCACAACCCTTCATTCGTTCATCGTTCTTTTGCCGCATGCGGATCCTGCTGGTTCTCTTAAGTGGCGCGCTTGCGCTGCTCACCCACGCTCAAACTCCGATCTGTTCCATACAAGGAACAGGCGCAAGCAGTCCGCTGGTGGGGCAATCAGTCACAACCACGGGCATCATCACGGCCATCTACTCCGGTACCGGCACGTTGCAGGGCTGGTTCCTTGAGGATCCTGATTGCGATGCCAATTCGGCCACGAGCAACGGCATCTTCGTGTATCAGCCGAATGCGAGCGGTATCAGTACCGGGCAGCGCGTCAGCGTTACCGCCAACGTTACCGAGTTCCAGGGTCTCACGGAGCTCACCAACGTGACCAACCGGACCGTGATCGGCAGCGGCATGGTGACTCCGACGGGCGTAAGCCTGCCAATCGCCTCCTTGAACGATTGGGAGCGTTACGAAGGCATGCTGCTCCGTTTCCCGCAACAGCTCGAGGTAACCAGCAACGATGGTTGGGCGCAGTATGGCGAAGTGCTTCTCGCCCCGGAACGGCTCTATCATCCCACGGTGCTCATCGACCCGAATGATGCCGTGCCTTCGGGCAGCGCCACGAGCGGTTCGAGCAATGTAGCAGCGATCAATGCGCAGGACGACCTGAATGCGCGCAGCGCGATCCTGCTCGATGATGGACGCACCACGAGCTACGCGACCCCATACACCTTGATCGATGGCGCGGGCACGCTTCGATGCGGCAGCACGATCGGCAACCTCATCGCGGTGATGCACTACGCGTTCAGCAGCTACCGCCTGATTCCGGTAGGATCAGTGAGCATACAGCATGCGCCAAGGCCCGCAGCTCCATCGTTCGGCGGGGGATTGAACCTCGCGTCGCACAACGTACACAACTACTACACGACCCTCGGCAGTTCCGGAGCCGCCGATGCGGCAGAGTTCAGCCGACAGCGCACTAAACTCGTGGCCGCGCTGCAAGGGTTGAATGCGGATGTGATCGGCCTTTGCGAGATCGAGAACAACGCCACGGCTTGGATCGACCTGCTTTCAGCACTGAATGCGGCCGTTGGAGCTGGCACCTACGAAGGCGTGGTGTACAGCGATCCGGGCACCTTCACGCGATCAGCGATATTCTATAAGCCCGCCGCGGTGCAATTGGTCACCCCCACGTATGGAATCAACAACAGCAACTTCGAGCGCGCGCAGATCACGCAGGGCTTCCGCATCGGTCCAACGGGAGGGCGCTTCCTCTTCAGCATGGTGCACCTGCGCAGCAAGCTCTGCAGCAACGCAACCGGCTCCAATCTTGATCAAAGCGACGGCCAAGGCTGCTACAACGCGCGCCGCCGCACACAAGCGCAGGAACTGCTCACGCATTGGAGCTCCTTGCGCGCCATCACAGGCATCGATGCACAAGTGGTCATGGGCGACTTCAATGCGAATACACAAGAGGACCCGCTGGATGTGCTGCGCGCCGGCGGGCTCATCGACGTGCTGCCGATGGATGCCTATTCCTTCCGCTACGCCGACCGGTTCGGAGCATTGGATCATGCGCTCTGCACGCCGGCATTCAGCTCCGCCGTGATCGGTGCCTCTACCTGGGCCATCAACAGCGATGAGCCTCCTGCGCTGGACTATCCTTTCGCTTCGAACTACCAGCCCAACGCCTTCCGCAGCAGCGACCACGACCCGGTTGTGGTGGGCGTGAATGCTTCAGCGATCGCATCGGTTGGTGAACTGGCAATGGCGAGCAGTGCTGTGAAATTCACAATGGACGATGCAGCCCGCGAGGCCATCTGGGCAAGCGAATCGGGCTTTTCAGTGAACGTGATGGACGTCATGGGGCGAACACTTGCGAACAGCGGCAGCTCACTCATGATCCATCGCATGTCGCTCGAATCCTGGTCGGCTGGAGCGTATGTCTGGCGGTGCACGCACGATGGCAGAACAATCGCGAGCGGGAGGTTCCTGCTGAAATGAGCGCGATCACAGCTCGCGTTGGTCGCAAAATGGCCCTCAGCACCATCCATGCTGACATAACAGCTGGACGAGCGAGGTCCATGCGTTCCACACCAGTTCACGCGAGGCATCACATGCGCTGGTGATGCGGATCTCGTCCGGCGGCAGGGGCGGAGAGATGTTGTTGCGAGGCGCTGAGCAGCAGGCGTTCCCATCCGGGAATGTGCCGGTCGCCACCCTACTTCCCTTTCTCCACCATTGTCACGAATCCACCATACGCCATCCGCTTATGGTCGAAGATCGGTGTGGCCATCTGCTCGCGGTACATCTTGTCGATACGAGGGTCGGCCATCACCTTCTTGTTCACTTGGTCGCGATGCTTGCGGTTGCGGTACACGATCCACGAGAACACCACCGTATCGCCCGGCTTGCATTTGGCTGCTTTCGGGAATGGGTAGAAGATGCCGTCGTTTTCCAGGTCCTCACCGGCGCATTCCCAATATTGGAGAGCGCCATGGTCCATCCAGACCTTGCTTGCGGCGGTTGCCAGCTTCTTGTAGCGGGCCAGTTCCTTCTTAGGAACGGCGATCAGGAAACCATCAACATAGTGTGCCATGGGTGGTGGGTTTAGTTGGACGCGTTGAGTCGCTTGTGGTGAAGGATATAGGCCCACACCAGCACGGCAACGAACAGGAACATCGGCAACCAATTCGCTACAGGATCGCCAACAGCTGCGAAGGAAACGATGGCGGCCACCAAATCGATGAAGAAGCCGAAGTAGGCCCACTCCTTCACCCGCGCTGGAACCATGGGCAAGAGGATCGCGATGGCACCCAGCACCTTGGCGTATGAGATGAACTTGATGAAGTAGAGCGGATAGCCCAGGTGCTCGTGCAGCATGGCCACGGCATCCGGATGAAGCGTTATGCCACCGATGGAAGAGAAGATCATCAAGGCGCTGAAGAGCGCTGTGATGATCCAGTAGGTGATGTTGAGTTTCTTCATGCGGTTGAGTTGTCTCTCCGGGCATGACCAGGTGGAGGGTTGATTTTCCCAATCGTTGCGCTTGCTGCGTCTTCATCGGCCACCGCACCTCGATCTCGGCGCACTTCTCCCGCACGATGGCTTTCACCAAGTCTGCGGGCAACGGCTTCTCCGGCGTGAATTGAATGGCGCCTTTGCTGACCTTGAAGCCCTTCAGTTGCCCCGCGAAACCGCGCGGCACCGAGCCGTATAGCGCGCAATGTGCCTTCGCCGCGCCGATGTACAGCACCGGATGCCCGTTGTACTTGAAGGCCAGCATGCCGTAACCGAAGTGCTCCTCGATGCCGCGGACGGCGACGAGGATTTGTTTCCGCAACGCATTCAATGCCTTGCGCTGGTCAGGCGGAAGAGCCGCGAGGTATTCGTCGATGGCGCGCATCCGATCAGCCGATCACCCAGTTGAGTTCCGTGCGGTAGTCCTTCGGGTCATTCACCTCATCCGGGTTGTTGAGGTAGCACTCGTAGAAACGACCGCTCTCGCTGAACTTCAGCTTGCGCACCCAGCTCTGCAATTCTCCCCAAGCTTCACCCAATTGCTCGTATGGCCCTTGGTACACAGCGCGGGCGACCTTCACCGCAGGCAACGTACTGTTCTTCACGCGGCCTTCCTCCTTCACGTCCTTCGACACCGGAAAGCCGATCTCGAACTCGAAGGTGTCGCTCGGTCGGCGATGGTGGTAACTGAACATCGGGCCGGTGATGCTGACGCCCTGTTCCGTAATGACCTTGATGATCTCCTGGATCGCGGGGTCCATGTACTTGCCCATCTCCCTGGCGGCTATCACAAGGTGGATGGAGGCCGTGGCCTGTTCGGTGGTGGAGGCGAGTTCAGGTGGGGTGATCATGGGGAGGGGGATCAGAAGGTCAGAAGATGAGATGATTAGACGATCAGATGCTGGCAAGTCGGTCGGTCAAAGTAGCTTGATCAATGAACATACGATGGAGTGAAGTGCATTCCGTTTCGACGCAATGTCCCTCATGTCCTTGAAGATGATCTGCGCTCGGTCGTTGCCCATCCATTTCAGCAGGCCTTCGGGATCGGGGATGCGGTCCTTCAACACAATGCCTTTCGCCTTAGCGCCGGCATGCAGGATGACCATCGGCTCCTTCACGTGCCTGGGGCCGTTCAGCGTGGCGAACCAATCCGTGGTGCGGAAGCTGGCGGTGTTCCACTTCACACCTTCTTCGATCGAAGGGTCCACACTGAGAATGATCGTTCGCAAGGCATCAAGCTCCTTGCGAAGAGGATGCTTGTGCGCATCGAGGAGCGCAGTGGTGGCCAGATCGAAACGCGTGTTGCTCATCGGCGATCAGTTTAGCGAAGCAAGGAGTACATCAAGGCGGTCGTAGCTCGAATCCAAGCCAGCGGCCATCGGGCCAGCGATGACGCCATCGCGAGCCTCGGTGCTTTCATAAGTAACGGTCAGGCGCATGGTGGTAATGCCGTTCTCTTCGGTGAGTTCGATCGTATTCGTTGCCTCACCAGGGTACCACGCATCGTCAAATAGCTCAGTGGTCACCAATCGATCGGGTGGGGATACTTCCAGTACGGTACCCCCCATGCCCATTTCACGACCATCATCATTCTTCCAGGCCCAGCGGTATGTGCCACCCGGTCGGAGGTCCATCTCACAAGTGGACATGGTCCAACCCGGAGGCCCGTGCAGCCATTGGCTTACCATTTCAGCCTTGCTCATGGCATCGAAGACCAATGTGCGCGGCGCGTTGAAGCTTCGTGTGATCAAGATCGATCGGTCGCCTGATGCTACAACATCGACTTTGGGTCTGCTCTGGGGCTGCATGGGTCCAGCGATCTCGAAAAATGGTCAATGAGCTTCCGCGTGTGCTTTGAACCGGTCGAGGATCGCCTGCCAGCCGCTACGCTGCATCTCCACAGGGTTCTCGGTTTCCGCATCGAACGACTCCGTCACCAGGGTAGCGCCGTCCTTCTCCGCGAAGAGGATCTCGCACGTTCGTCCATCGGCCATGGTGTAGGCAATGCGCTTATGCGGTTGCACGTCATCGTAAACGCCCTCGAAATCGAAGTTGAAGCTGCCATCGCGCGCAGCCATGGTGCTGCTGAACTTACCGCCGGTGCGGGGATCATTCGTGGCCCTGGGGCAATGCCAATCGTCACTCGCAGCGTTCCACTGCATGATGTGTTCCGGATCGGTCCAGATCTTCCAGACGTGGGCCACGGGTTTGTTGATGGTGGCAGTGATGGTGATTCGGGTCGCGGTAGTCATGGGTTGTGGTTTGGGCGTGGTCGGTCGTGCTTGGATGCAGCAAGCAGCTCTTCCAGTTGCTCCAGACCCATGGTGAATCCTTCCTTGAAGCCCATCTCGATGGTCTTTTCCAGCGCCAGTTCCGACTCGTAGGTCAGCAGCATGCGCACAACAGTGATGCCCTCTTCCTCGCTGAAGCGGTTCTCCCACTTCGTGCTTGGGATCATGTCCGTGGCATTGCCGCGCTCATCGCAGAAGCCATCATGGCCCATGTAATAGGTCTTCGGCCGAACGGTCTCGTAGTCGAAGAAGCAGTGGTGCCGATCGCCCTGCGGGCCTTCCATGTAGTAGAGCCAACGGCCGCCCTCCCGGAAGTCGAGAGACTGGATCACGCACACGTATGGCTTCGGCGCCCACCACTTGCAGAGGATGTCTGCTTCAGTGAAGGCTGCCCACACGGCATCGAGCGGGGCATTGAATGCGCGTTCCACGGTGATGGTGCGATCCTCTTTCCGCACGTAGAAGTTGAAGAGAGCTGGCTTGTTCATGGTCCAGGGTTGTGTAGGGGCCGTTATCAGGTTGTTGACGTTATCAAGCGGAGCGACGGGAAGCCAGCAGTTCGTCCAACTGCTCCAGCCCCATGGTGAAGCCCTCCTTGAAGCCCATCTCGATCATCCGCTCCATGCGCTCCAACGAGTCATTGTGGATGGTGATGCGCACGATGGTTCGGCCATTCGCTGCATCGAAGCTCAGGTCCCAGTTGGAACCTGGCAATTGGAGGTTCTCATCCTTGTCCGCAAAGGCGCTGAAGTATTTGTAATTGGTCTTCGGCGTGATCGAGGTGTATTCCTGCACCTGCCAGGCTGCTTCCTGACCATCCGGGCCCACCATGGCATAGAACCTTCGGCCTCCCACTTTGAAGTCCATGCGCTTGGTCCTGGAAGAAAATGGCTTCGGCGCCCACCACTGATCGAGGATCTCGGCTTTGGTGAACGCGTCCCATACCGGATCGAGCGGGGCCTCGAAGGATCGCTCCACTGTAACGGTGCGATCTTCCTTGGCGACGATGAAGTTGAAGAGGGTCGGTTCGGGCATAGGTCAGTTTGTTTGAAGGGATCCAACGTATTCTGCCAGGTGCGCCAGCGTCTGCTTACCACCTTCGATCGCACCCACCTGCTCCACGGCCTGGTCGCGGATCTCCTTGCTCGGGAACACCGTGCGCAGGGTCACCAGCGTTCCGCCATCCTGCTCCTCGAAGCGCAGCTCGCCCTCGAACCACTTCGGGTTGGCCGGATCGCCGTGGTCGTATGCCATGCGTAGGATGGGCTCGATCTCACGGTAGGTGATCAGGTTCGGCCACACCTTGCCATCGGGACCGGTCATGGTGTATTCCCATTGGCCGCCCACGCGGAATTCCATGCGCAGGGTGCGGTTGGTGAAGCCGTCCGGCCCCCACCAGCGGTCGATGTGCTCCGGCTCTGTGCAGGCTTTCCACACCAGCGCTTGCGGCGCGCGCATGTGGTGGGTGATGATGATCTCGCGATCGCCGACGAGTTGTGCGTGTGATGCCATCTGTTCAGTGAGTCAATTGATCGGCTAACGCGTACAGAGCAGCCTCCCAATGCTCATCATGTCCGGCTGCGATTAGCATGTCGCCGGAGAGCGGCTCTTGAGGCGTTATGGTGACTTGCAAGGACGTTATCGCTTCATCCTCGCTGAGCAGCAACTCGATCCGCGCGGCGTGAAGGCCATCGCTGATCATGGCACATAGCGAAGTCGGGTAGGCTTGCGCGAGCATGGTCATGCGGGCATTCGATGGGAGCGGCAGCCAGCGTTCACGCAATCGCTGATCAACCCAGTGATTCATGATACTCTCAGAGGTCGCATGGAAGTCGCGGTGGAATACCAGGCCCGTCGCGCATGCGGCGATTTGCGTCCCATCTGGCACAGCAACCGGTTCGTCCAAGAGCAGGTGGTCCAAGCGCATCACTTCTTGGGTTTCTTGCCTTGCAGTTCAATCAGGTAGGCATCCAAGCGATCGAAGCGCTCCTCCCACATGGTACGGTACTGCTCGATCCAAGCATCGGCTTCTTTCAGCGGCTCGGCCTTCAGTTCGCAGGGCCGCCATTGCGCCTCCTTGCCGCGCTTGATCAACTGTGCGCGCTCCAGCACTTTCAGGTGCTTGCTCACGGCGGGCAGGCTCATGCTGAAGGGTGCGGCCAACTCATTCACGGAAGCCGGACCGCTGGAAAGCCGCGACAGGATGGCCCTTCGCGTGGGATCAGCTAACGCGGAGAAGGTGAGCGAGAGGCGGTCCATGGCGTGGTTGCGGGGGCAAGTTTATTATACCATACGGTTAAATACAAATCTGCGATCACATTGATAGTTGAATGCGGCCGCGAAATGACACGGGCTTTCTTTAGCGCATGAAGACTCACTTAGCCGCAAGAGCCGGGGTCGCAGGCGTGCTCTTCTTCATCGCAAGCACCATCATCGGCAGCTTGCAGTTCGATGCGTACAGCCACATCACGCAGTTCATCAGCGAGACCTACGCAACTGGAACACCGTGGGGCATGCGCTTGCGGTGGTTCGGCTTTATACCGGCAGGTCTGTTGATGGCGGTCTTCGGCTTCGCGATGGCGAGCACGTATCGGGCGAACAAGCCCATTCGCATTGGTCTGCTTGGTCTCGCCGTGTGGTACGGACTGGGAACGGTCGTAGTCTCCTTCGCGCCGTGCGACTTCGGCTGCGATCCAGAGCAGGCATCGCCCTCAATGGCGCATACCATCCACTTCCTGGTCGGCGGACTCACGTATTTGCTCACGCCGCCGAGCATTTTGCTTGTCGCGTTTGGCGCATCGCGTGAGGCTCACTTGCGCACGCTTTGGCCATTCCTGGCAGCGATGGGTGCGGTGATGCTGATCGGAGCGGTCATTCTGTTCGCAGGAAAACCTGAAGGGGCGTTGGGCCTGGTGCAACGCATCACGGAAGGTGCGGCGCTAACTGTTGTAGCTCTGATTGCTTGGCGCTTTCACGCTTTTCGGCCCCTATGATGAAGTCCTACTTCTTCCCCAGATAGAACTCACTCTCGATCCCCACGTCCTTCATCAGCGCGATCCCGTAGTGCCGCAGTGATTCGATCACCGGGATCGCGCGCTCGCCTAGCTTGGTCAACGCGTACTCCGTGCGGGGCGGCACCTCGGCGTACACCTTGCGCGTGATCATGCCATGCTTCTCCAACTCGCGCAGTGTAGCCGCCAGCTGCCGGTCGCTGATGTGCGGCATGCTCTTCTTCAGCTCGCTGTAGCGCTGCTTATCCTTCTTCAGGCGGTACAGCACCGGCGCCTTCCAGGTGCCGCCGATGAAGGCCATGGCGAACTCGAAGGGGTTGTAGTACACATGGCCGTCGTGGGTGAAGTCAGGCATTGAATGTTGAGGGTTGGAGGTTGGACAGGTTGGGGTTGGCTCCCAATGGGTCAAAGATCACCGCAAAGCCTTGTACGGCCTGTTACTTACCAAAACGTGAGTACCTCACGGATGAACGCTACCTGCAAAAAGGGCCTGTACGTGCTGAAGGTTTGCAGCCGCAACAACGAACCCTCAAAAGCACATTAATCTTCAACCCCCAACCTGCCCATGAGCGCAGCATTGAACCTCATCGACCCCGCGAAGCCCAAGCGCATCGCCCTCATCGCCGCCAACGCATCAACCAGCAAGCAGACCGGCTGGCCCATCGGCTTCTGGTGGGCCGAGCTCACGCACCCCTACTGGGAGTTCGTGGAGAAAGGCTATCAGGTGGACATCTACAGCCCTGATGGCGGCGATCTCGAGGCCGACGGCTTCAGCGACCCCGAGCATGAGAGCGGCTACAGCGCGGCCGACATCCTCAGCTTGGGCTTCAAGAAGAGCCCCAAACACGCCGAACTTGTCAAGAGCACCAAGCCCATCAGCGCCATCAAAGTGGCCGACTACGAAGCGGTGTTCCTCACTGGCGGTCAGAGCCCCATGTACACCTTCATCGACAACGCCCCGCTGCACAAGCTCGTGGTGGATTTCCACGGGGCGAAGAAGGTGGTGGGCATCGTGTGCCACGCCACCTGCATCCTGCTGAAGGCCAAGACCGCCGACGGCAAGCTGCTCGTGGACGGCAAGACCTGGACGGGCTTCGCCGATGCCGAGGAGCAGTTCGCGGACAACTTCGTGGGCCAGCGCATCCAGCCCTTCTGGATCCAGACCGAGGCGAAGAAGCTGCCCAACACCAACTTCATCACCGGCGGCATGTTCAAAGCCTTCGCCGTGCGCGACGGCCGCCTGATCACCGGCCAGCAGCAGTTCAGCGGCGCGGCCACCGCCAAAATGGTGATCGAGGCGCTGGGGGCGTAACACAACACATGGATCAGGGCACCCGTGGTGTCGACCCGGTGAGTCGACTCTACGGGTGCGATCGATCACCGTTGGTGCAGATCCGCGAACGATGCATTCGAACCGAACATGATCATCAAACGCCGCTTCTCCCCTCTGAAGGTGCTGCGCTACGTGCGCGCCGAAATGCTGCTGGCGTTGGCCGCGGCGGTGGCGGCCTTCCTGCTGCACCGTTGGGAACCGTTGGTGGCGCTCCCCTTCAGCATCGCGGCCACGCTGGGCGGCGCGCTGGCCATCTTCATCGGTTTCCGCAACAACAGCGCATACGGCCGCTGGTGGGAGGCGCGCACGCTCTGGGGCGGCATCGTCAACAGCACGCGGGTGCTGGCGCGGCTCATCATCACCTTCACCGATAGCCACTCACATCAAGCCAACTACGACCGCGCGCGCAGTGAGGCCTTCAAGCGCGAGATGGTACACAAGGTGATCGCCTGGGTGCATGCGCTTCGGTTGCATCTGCGCGGACAGCAAACCTGGACGGAATTAGCGCCGCTGCTCCCCGCCACGGACTACGATGAAGTGCTGAAGGCGAACAACAAGCCCAACGTGGTGATGCAGCAGCTGGGCCGCCGCATCTACCAAGCCATGGCCGATGGCACCCTCGGCGGCTTCGACAGCTTCCAGATGGAAGGTCAGCTGCTGGCGCTGGCCAACTACCAGGGCGGCTGCGAGCGCATCAAGAACACTCCGCTGCTGCGCCAGTACCACTTCTTCACGCGCCTCTTCCTGCAGGTCTTCATGGTGCTGCTCCCCTTCAGCCTCGTGGCCGATCTGGAGAAGATGGGCATCGGCTGGGTGGTGATCCCCGTGGCGCTCGTCATCAGCTTCGTCTTCGCCGTGATCGGCAAGGTGGGCGAGGTGAACGAAGACCCCTTCGAGGGCCGCATCACCGATGTGCCACTGAGCGCAATGTGTAACACCATCGAACGCGACCTGCGTGAGCTGCTGGGGGAAACGCAACTGCCCGCGAAGCTCCAGCCGGTGGATGGATACCTGGATTGAGATGCTTGGAGAGGTGAGAAAGAGAGAAAGAGAAGAAGTGAGAAAGCGGCGCGCGTTCTCACCTTCTCGCTTTCTCACCATTCGGACCTTCACACTTGCCGCGATCATCAACCTCACGACGATTTCCACCGCCAGCGCCCAACTCAGCGAAGCCGACACCCTGCGCTGGCAGTATCGCGTGAGTGCCCCCGGCAGTTGGCTGCGCGGCAACATCGAGCAGTTCATGCTGCTGGGCACCGGCGAGGTGGCGCACGTGCGTGAGCATTGGGGCGTGAAGAGCGCGATCAGCTACCAATACGGCACCTTCTTTTACCGACAGACCCTGGGCGAAGGCATCTGGCGCAACTTCGTCTATGCCAACCCGCGCGCCCGGCTCTATCCCTACTTGATGCTGTGGTACCAGCAGAGCTACCAACGCGGCATCGATCACCGTACGCAGATCGGCCCCGGCATGACCTACGTGCTGCTGCGGAAGAACGCGCAGCTATTGAAACTCTCCGCCACCGGCACCTACGAGTCGAGCACCTTCCGCACGGTCAGCTTCCGCGAACGCGCCGACCTCACCGACCCGCTGATCGAGACTTGGCGGATCACAGGACGGCTTTACGGCGAGCACAAAGTCATGGAGGGCTTTATGCGCCTGCAGTACGAATTCTGGGTGCAACCCTCGCTCACCGATACGGACAACCTGCGCGCCCACGTGGAAGCCGCGCTCAGCATCCCCCTGAAGAAGGGATTCGCCCTGCGCCAGGCCGTGAACTGGAGCTACGAGAGCGTGGTGCAGCAGCGCAACACCTACGAGGACCTGCTCTGGACCTTTGGCATCAGCTACGAACGGCGGTGACCAACCCTCAACCCCATCAACCCCCAACCCTTCAACCTGCCATGACCATTACCATCATCGGCGCCGGCAACATCGGAGGAACGCTCGCGGAAAAGTGGAAGGCCGCAGGACACGACATCCTCATCGGCGCGCGCAACCCCGGTGATGAGGAGATCTTGAAGTGGGCGCAAGGCATCGGTGCGCGCGTACTGTCCATCCCGGAAGCCGTGAACAAGGCCGAGGTCGTGCTTATCGCCACGCCCGGCAAGGTGGTGGCGGACCTGGCTGCATCGCTCGGCACCGCATTGAGCGGCAAGCTGGTGATGGACGCCACCAACATGGCCGGTCCGCTGGGCAGCGCGCCCGGCTTCGAGGCGCTGCGCAAAGCCGGGGCCGATGCCGTGAAGGTCTTCAACTGCACCGGCTGGGAGAACCTGGCCGACACGCGCTACGGCAACGATGCGGTCGACATGTTCATGGCCGGTGGCAGCGCCGAGGCGAAAGCAAAGGTCACCGAACTCGTGAAGGCCGTGGGCTTCGCCGAATGCTACGACATGGGCGGCGAAGACAAGGTGGCCATCCTCGAGGGCTTCGCGCTGGTGTGGATCGATCTGGCCATCTTCCAGAAGATGGGCCGCGGCATCGCCTTCAAGCTGATGCGGCGGTGATGCGTTTGTGCGCTAAGGTGCCACCTCGATCAACACCTCATCCGCGAAGATCCACGTCTTGCCGCCTTTGCCAGGGTGCCAATCGGGACAGGGGCCCGCGTTCTTCGCCGTGATGGCGATGTAACGCGCCTTGCGTCCGCCGACCTCGCGCCAGATCTCTTTCGTGATGCCGCCTTCGGCCTTGCGATCCACATCGTGCGTCACCGTGGCGCTGCTCCATTGCCTTTGGTTCGTGCTCACGCTAATGGTGACCTCGCTCGGCAGCCATACCCAGCTCTTCTGATCCTGCAAAAGGCTGAGGCCAACGCGCTTAAGCTTCTGCACACGGCCCAAGTCAATCATGAGCACGAGGTCCTGGCCTTCATAGCCCTGCCATTCGCCGGTGCGGAAGTCCTTGCCGCCGCGCACGCCATCGATAAGCGCGTTCTTGCCGCCCGCTGAATACTGGTTGGCGTAGGTGCTCTCGATGGTGATGGTGCGGCCGCCTTCGTACTTGTTGAAGCTGGCCTCCACCAATGGTGCGAATGTTCGTGCTCGCATTGAATCAGCAGGCACCGAGGCCAAAGCCGAAACCACGCTGCTCTCCTTCACCCAGAAGGGCGCGCTGTACTCATGCAAAAGTCCAGCATTGATGCGGTAACGCAGTTGCGCGCGCTCATCGCTGCTGCTGATGGTGATGAGCAAGCTGTCCGTGAAGCTCTGTGCTGCGGCCTGGATGATCGGCGCAGGTGTCCAGGCGTCCGATACTTCTAGGATGAAACGCCCCGGCGATCCGCCAGCGCGCGGTCCTAGCGTGAAGCGCAGTTCACCGCCTTGCATCACATCACCGTGCGCGATGGTGCGATACGGCTCCGGCTCTTTGCCATTCCAGGTGAAGCTCTCCACATGCGAGCGGTCGTTGCCCATCACCTCGGTGCTCATGCGCCACTTCTTGCCGTTGTCCAAGTCGATCGTCGCCTCATCGAATAACGGCCAACCGATGGTATACTCGGGCTTGCCGGGGCAGATGGGGTAGATGCCCATCGCGCTCATCACCAGCCAAGCGCTCATCTGTCCGCAATCCTCGTTGCCGATGAGGCCGTCGGGCTGATCGGTGTAGAAGTTCTGCATGATGCGCCGCGCGAACACATCGGTGCTCAGCGGGCGATCGCTCAGGTTATAGAGGTAAGCGAAGTTGTGGCTGGGCTCGTTGCCATGCGCGTACTGCCCGATGAGGCCCGTGATGTCGCTCTGGTCGCGGCCCGTGGTATTCTCCTTCGCGGTGAAGAGCGCGTCGAGTTTGCCCGCCAAGCCGCTGGGGCCACCGGTGAGCTGCATGAAGCGATCCATGTCGTGCGGCACGAAGTGGCTGTACTGCCATGCATTCGCCTCGGTGAAGTGGAAGTTCACCTCGTAGGGGTCGAAGGGCTGCGCGAAACCGCCGTTGCGCCGCGCGCGGAAGAAGCGCGTCTCGGGGTCGAAGAGGTTCTGCCAATTGCGGCTGCGGGCGTAGAAGCGTTGCGCTACTTCATCGTTGCCGATCATCTCCGCGAAGCGCGCGATGCACCAATCGTCGTAGGCGTATTCTAGCGTGCGGCTCACGCTCTCCGGCTCGTCCTCGCTGCTGATGTAGCCGCGCTCACGATATGCTTTCAGTCCGAAGTGGTCAGCTTCGGCGCTAGCCACCATCGCCTCCAAGGCCAGCTTCATATCGAAATCGCGGATGCCCTTCGCGTAGGCATCGGCGATCACGCTCACGCTGTGGTAGCCGATCATGCAATCGGTCTCGTTGCCCCAGAGCTCCCACACTGGCAGTCTTCCGCTTTGCTGGTAGTGCAGCAGGAAGGTCTTGATCCAATCGCGGGTCATGTCCGGCTCCAGCACGGTCATCAGCGGATGCAGCGCGCGGAAGGTGTCCCACAGGCTGAAGACGGTGTACACGTTGTGGTCGGCCTTGTGGACTTGGCCATCCATGCCTCGGTACTGGCCATCCACATCGTTGAAGATGTAGGGCGCCACGTACGTGTGGTAAAGTGCCGTGTAGAATGCGCGTTGCTGCTCTTTCGTCCCGCCCCTCACTTGGATCTTGTTCAGCTTGGCGTTCCAGGCATCTTCGGCTTGCTTGCGTACGAGATCGAAATCCCAATGCGGCACTTCAGCTTCGAGGTTATTGCGCGCGCCTTCGATGCTCACGGCGGAGATGCCGACCTTGACGATGAGGGGTTCTTTCAACTGGCCGAAGTCATAACCGGCAACATGACCATAAAGATTGGAGGGCATGGCCTCAGCTGTCTTCCACGGCTTGCTGAATCTGATGCAGTAGAATAGGCGCTGGTCTTGTGCCCAAGAATGCGACCGTCGCTCACCGACAATCTCGTTCGACTCAGAATTCGCATGCATCTGCCCCTCGAACTTGTCGCGATGCCGCAGGTCGATGGCGATGCGGGCAACTTGATCGGCAGGGAATCGATAGCGGTGAACGCCGACCCTTGAGGTAGTGGTCATTTCCGCCGCTATCGCATTGTTCCATGTAGGAACCGCAGTAGCCATGGAGCTCCTTGGTTGGGCAGTGGATTCGGGTCCAAGGAGGTCCACCTTGTAATACCCGGCGGTCGCAACCTCGCTGGCATGCAGGAATCTCGATCGCGTAGCCGCGCGGTCGAAAGCGAAACCACCGGATCCCGAAATCGGCGTGATGAGCACATCGCACAGGTCCGCTACGCCCGTGCCGCTCAAGTGCGTGTGGCTGAAGCCGTAAATGAGGCTATCCGAATAGTGGTATCCGCCGCAGCCGTCCCAATCCATGTAGCCATCGGGTCGGGTGTCGGGGCTGAGCTGCACCAGGCCGTTTGGCACGCAGGCGCCGGGAAAGGTGTGACCGTGGCCGCCGGTACCGATGAAGGGATTCACCAACTCACGCGCAGGCGACGGTGCGATGCCCTTTGCTGGCGGTTGGGCCCAAAAGAGGGAGGGAATAAGCACGAACATCGCAAACCAGATTCCGTGCAAGCCTCTCTGGTTGCCGGTGTCATTTCGCAGGGTCATGGTCATTGGCTCGATTTAGACGCGATCACGGTCTAGTGCTCTTGGATTCCACCGGCGTCATTGGGGGTCGAAGAGCTCCACCTGCAGGTCATCCACGCGGTGCGCGCCCCCATCCCGGTTCCAGAGATACACCTTCACGTTGTCTTGCACAGAGCGCACTTCGGGTGTGAGGTAATCGAACCGCATGCCGTTCCAAGCATTCGGATTTGCAGTGCTCAGGTCCCATGTCCGTGTGACGTACTTGTAGCTGAGCCCTTCGTGGTGGAAGGCGCAAACGATCAACGGAGCCGTGCTTGTGCTATCCGTTACCCACAGCCTTGCACTCACACGTAGCCACGCGTGGTCCTTGCCGGTGAGTTCGCGGTACGCGATGTCGGGGCCGGGCGAGAAAGGCACTTCGTCGGCGAGGATGAACACGCTGTCCGGCTGGTCGTCGAAGGTGTTGCGGTAGGCGATGTGGCGGGTGTAGCGTGACTCATCGACCAATTGCTCCTCACCGGTAATGGAGCGCTGCACGAGCAAGAGCTCTTCAGCGTTCGCTGGCGGGCTGGTCCTCCCGAAGACGGCCGCATAGTACGCGCCGGTCATGCGATCCTTCGAGAGGATATTGGCGCTCCATTGCCAGGTCTGGAAGAGGTTCAGCGCAACAACAACTCCGAGGAGCGCGAATGCTGGCTTCTGCCAACGGCTTGAAGTAAGTTCCTTCAACAAGAATCCCAGGGGCAAGGCGAGCAAGGCATACATCGGCATCATGCTGCGTGCACTGAAGCTGCCGCCGGCGTACCACCAGCAGGTCCAGCTACTGGTGATGTACAGGTTGATGGCGAAGAGGGCCGTGATGGGCCAGAACAGATTCCGCGCGCGCTGCCAGAGCACGAGCAGGCCGCCCACCATCAGCAGCGCAAGTGGCGTGTAAATGAACCAGCCCTTCCGCCAACTGAAGAGGTAGTCCCAAGTGTAGGGCGATGCGAAGTCGAAGCCCTCGCCTGGATTGATGTAGGAGTAGAACAGCCATTGCCCGGTGACGCTCTTCCAATAGAGCAACTGCGGAGATGCCATCAGTACGAAGGCGATTGCAGCAAGCACGACATGCAACACATGCGCACGCACCAAGCGCCACTTCGCCGCGAGGCCATCGCTGTTGGCCCACAACAGCGGCAGTAGCACGCACACGCCTTCGTTGGGGCGCACCAAGGTGATCCAGCCCGCCGTAGCGCCGATGGCGATGGCCGCTTGCCACGACGGCTTCTCGTGCCAGCGGATCGTGGCCAGCAAGAGGCCCGCGTACAGCGTGAATAGGAAGGGATGGGTGAGCAAGGTGCCATCGAGCGCGGCGAGGTGCAGGAAGTTGGTGCCGAGCATCACAAGCACGAGCAGAACTGCGGCCCAGCCATCGCTGAAGTAGTGCAGCAGAACCCGGCGGAATAGGAAGAGGCCAACGAGCAACCACGCCAATAGGCCATACGTGATAGCGATCTGGTATGGAGGGGAGAAGCCATCTGCCGGGAATCCCAGGGGCTTCGCAAGCAAATGCGCGACGAGGAACCATGGCGCATAGGCCACGGCCATGCCACTGCTGTACTTGATCACTTTCGATCCATCTGGGCCATCGACGAGCTGGTAAAGCGTTGAGCTCGGATCGTAGGTGGCCATCACCTCATCGAGCCACGCGCGATCACGCAACCCTGCATCGTTGTGAATGACAAGCGCTGGTATATAGAGGTAGTAGCCGAAGACGTCCCACGTGAGCGTTCGCGTTGAAGTCTGCACCCAACGCAGCGCGAATAGTATTGCGCAGAGCGCCCAAACGGTGAGCAATGACCTGCTGCGCGGCATGGGGCCAAGGTACCCCGGCCTGCGCTACGGCTGTTTAAGCCAGATGCCGCTTGAAAAAACCACGGAGCGAATGTCCACCGCTACTTCTGCAGCTCATAGACGCGTTCGTCGCGCTTCACTTGGCCCTCGATGGTCACGACTCGCGCATGCGTGGCCTTGGCGAGCCATGCCCCTTTCAGATCCACCTCGAAGCGCGCCTGGTCGTTGATCTCCATGCTTCGCATGACTTGCTCCATCTGCCCGCGCTCGGATGCCGACATTGACTTGCCCATCTGCTCTACGAGGCGCGTCACCCAGCTCGAAAGGCCCGCAGGATCGATCCTCTGATTCATTTCGATGACCGCTGCTTCGCTCTTCGCGTCCAGCTTGGTCATGGTGATTGACAGCTTCGCGGGAAGCGGGGTTCCGCCGATTGGACTAGGTAGCTCGATGTCAACCTGAGCGGGTTCGTTGAGCGCGTATTCGATACCGAACGGATACAGCAGGTAGCCCAGGTCCTCTTCGGCGATCTCCATGAGGGCTTCCACACTGATCAACTTTGAGAGTGCTTCAATTAGAACTTTCCGATCGTTCTCATCAACACTGAAAGTGGCCACAGCCTGAAGGATCCTATCAGAGTGCCGCTTCACCTCCGCAACGTGCGTCACCTCGCCGAGCATTCCAGTTTCCGATGTGTTGACAACGACCCGCAGGCCTTCGGACGCTTGAATCAGCTGATCCACGAGCATCGCGGCTAGGGGTCTTCCGGGCGAGCGCTCAATAGTCGGGCGTCGCGATAAATGCACTCGACCACATATCCTGTATCGGTCGCCGAAAGCACCTTCATGTTAAGGTTGACCGAGGAGGTCTCGTTCCTCTTTCCGGTCTTCGTCCGCGTCAGCTTATACGTGCGCGCATCGCCCTTCTTCCAATACGCTACCACCGTAGCCCTGTTGTTGTCCAAAACGTTCTGAGCAGCGCAGCCGAACGTGCATACTCCGATCAACACGGAGAGCCAACATGCCCGGACAACGGCGAACAAGGGCATTATCCGCTACGGCTTCTTGATCTCGAAGTCCTCCAGGAACTTGGTAGTGAACACGCCCTCGCGGAACTTCTCGTTCTGCATGAGCTGCAGATGGAAGGGGATGGTGGTGCTCACGCCCTCGATCACGTACTCGCTCAGCGCGCGCTCCATCTTGGTCAGTGCTTCCTCGCGGGTCTGTGCGCTCACGATCAGCTTACCGATCATGCTGTCGTAGTTGGGCGGGATCGTGTAGCCCGCATACACGTGCGTGTCCACGCGTACGCCATGGCCTCCGGGGCTGTGGTAGCTGGTGATCTTGCCGGGCGTGGGACGGAAATTGTTGAAGGGATCCTCCGCGTTGATCCGGCACTGGATGCTGTGGCGCGTGGGCTCGTAGTTGAGGCCGCTGATGGGGATGCCCGCAGCGATCTTGATCTGCTCGCGGATCAGGTCGTAGTCGATCACCTCTTCGGTGATGGTGTGCTCCACCTGGATCCGCGTGTTCATCTCCATGAAGTAGAAATTGCGGTCCTTGTCCACGAGGAACTCCACGGTTCCCACGCCTTCGTAGTTCACGGCAGCGGCGGCCTTGATGGCGGCAGCGCCCATCTTCTTGCGCAGCTCCTTGGTCATGAAGGGGCTCGGCGTCTCTTCCACGAGCTTCTGGTGGCGGCGCTGGATGCTGCAGTCGCGCTCGCTCATGTGGCAGAAGGTGCCGTACTGGTCGCCCGCGATCTGAATCTCGATGTGGCGCGGCTCCAGGATGTACTTCTCCATGTACATGCCGGGGTTGCCGAATGCAGCACCGGCTTCTTGGCTCGCTTTCTCGAATGCTTCTTGGAACTCCTCTTCCTTCCACACCAAGCGCATGCCTTTGCCGCCGCCGCCTGCCGTGGCCTTCAGGATCACGGGGTAGCCGATCTTCTTCGCCTCCTTCTTCGCAATGGCGATGTCCGTGACCAGTCCTTCGGTGCCGGGCACCACGGGAACACCGGCGGCGATCATCGTGGCCTTGGCCGTGGCCTTGTCGCCCATGCCTTCGATCTGCTCGGGCGTGGCGCCGATGAACTTGATGTTGTGCTGCTGGCAGAGCTTGCTGAACTTGGCATTCTCACTGAGGAAGCCATAGCCCGGATGGATCGCATCCGCGTTGGTGATCTCAGCCGCTGCGATGATGCGCACCATGTTCAGGTAGCTGTCCTTGCTCGGCGGCGGCCCGATGCACACGGCTTCATCGGCGAAGCGCACATGCAGGCTCTCGCGGTCGGCGGTGCTGTACACGGCCACGGTCTGGATGCCCATCTCCTTGCAGGTGCGGATCACGCGGAGGGCGATCTCGCCACGGTTGGCTATGAGGATCTTCTTGAACATCAGTAGGGGGATTGGCCGCAAAGGCGCAGAGGCGCAAAGAATGCGGGCCTCAATTCACCACTTGCGGGATTGCCATCATCCATCATGCTCTTCTTCGCGCCTCTGCGCCTTTGCGGCTAACCGCTATGCAGGATCAACCAGGAACAACGGCTGATCGTACTCCACGGGCTTGGCGTCGTCCACCAGCACCTTCACGATCTTGCCCGCGACATCGCTCTCGATCTCGTTGAAGAGCTTCATGGCCTCGATGATGCAGATGGTCTTACCGGGCTTCACCTCGTCGCCTACGTTCACGAACACGGGTTTACCGGGGCCGGAGCTGCGGTAGAAGGTGCCGATCATGGGCGCCTTGATGGTGACGTACTTGCTGTCCGCTGCCGGAGCGGCGGCGGGGGCAGGGGCTGGAGCTACAGGAGCGGGGGCTGCTGGCAATGCCGCTGGTGCAGCGAATGCCGGAGCGGGCGCCGCGATCACCTGCACCTCTTTCTTGCCTGCTGGTGTCTTGATGGTGATCTTGAAATCCTTCTGCTCGATCTCCACCTCGCTCACGCCGCTCTTGGCGACGAACTTGATCAAGTCCTGAATCTGGGTAAGGTTCATCGGTTCTGGCATTAGGGCCGTTTCAAGGGACGGCCAAGGTAGTTGTGGAGTTGAGAGTTTGGGGTTGGCGCGGTGGGGCTTCAAGAGGCTGCCGACCATCAGGATTCAACCTGCGTGAGTTCCGTCGTAGGCCCACTTCAGCCACACGGCGCCCCAGGTGAAGCCGCCGCCGAAAGCGCTGAGGATGATGTTGTCGCCCTTCTTCAAGCGCGGCTCCCACTCCCAGAGGCAGAGGGGCAAGGTGCCGCTGGTGGTGTTGCCGTACTTCTCGATGTTCACCATCACCTTGCCGGCATCGAGGCCCATGCGGTTGGCGGTAGCGTCGATGATGCGCTTGTTGGCCTGGTGCGGCACCAGCCAAGCGACATCGTCGGCGGTGAGGCCGTTCTTCTCCATGATCTCCGCGCTCACATCGGCCATGTTGGTCACGGCGAATTTGAACACGGCCTTGCCCTCTTGGTAGATGTAATGCTCCTTGCTCTCCACGGTGCGCTCGCTGGTCTGGTGCCAACTTCCACCAGCCTTCTGATGCAGGAACTGGCAGCCGCTTCCGTCACTACGAAGGATGCTGTCTCGGATGCCTAAGCCTTCTTCGTTCGGCTCCAACAGCACAGCGCCGCAGCCATCGCCGAAGATGATGCAGGTGGCGCGGTCCTCGTAATCGACGATGCTCGACATCTTGTCGCCGCCGACCACCACCACTTTCCTGTGCTTGCCGCTCTCGATGAATTGCGCCCCTGTGGTGAGGGCGAAGAGGAAGCCGCTGCACGCCGCCCCCAGATCGAAGCCCCAAGCATTCTTGGCGCCTATGGCATCGCACACGATGTTGGCCGTTGCAGGGAACACACGGTCGGGCGTTACGCTGGCTACGATCATCAGATCGATCTCTTCCGGGCCTATGCCGCGCTTCTTCAACAGGCCCTTCACCGCTTCGATGGCCATCACGCTCAAGCCTTGATCCTTGCCGGTGAGGATGCGCCGCTCTTTTATGCCGGTGCGCTCGGTGATCCACGCATCGTTGGTATCAACCATGGTCTCCAGCACCTGGTTGGTGAGGCGGTACTCAGGCAGATAGCCGTTTACGGCAGTGATTCCAGCGGTGACCTTCATGCTCACGAAAGTGCTTCGCGTATGCGGTCGTTGAGCCTGCTCTCGACCACTTCGCGGGTGAAGAGGATCATGTTCTTGATAGTGGCGTCGTTGCTGATGCCGTGGCCGATGATCACGTTCCCGTTCACGCCAAGCACGGGCAGGCCGCCGTAGTTCTCGTAGTTGAAGCGGTCGAAGAAGGGCTCATGAACGCCGCGCTGCTCCAATAGGTCGTGAAAAGCCTCCACGGCCTTCAACACCACGTTGCCAGTGAACCCATCGGTCACGTACACATCGGCTTTGTCGTTGAATAGGTCGCGCCCCTCCACGTTGCCGATGAAATTGTATTGCTGCTGGTCGCGCATCAGCTCGAACGTCGCCTGCCTGAGGAGGTCTCCCTTCTTCTCTTCTTCACCGATGTTGAGCAAGCCCACTTTCGGATCGGCGATGTGGTAAACATGCTTGGCGAGCATGGCCCCGAGCAATCCGAATTGCGCGAGCACATCGGCCTTGCAATCGGCATTCGCGCCCACATCGACGAGGATGCCGTAACTGCCATTCTCCTTGGGCACTACGCTTGGGATGCAAGGACGGATGACGCCCGGTATCGGCTTCACGCTGAAGATGCTTCCAACGAGCATGGCACCTGTGTTCCCTGTGCTCGCGAAAGCATCAAGCTTGCCTTCTTTCAGCAGATGGAAGCCGATGCTGATGCTGCTCTTGGGCTTGGCTTGCAGCGCACGCGTCGGATTGTCCTGGAAGGTGATGTCGTCCTGGCTGCCCACGATGTCGAAGTCGGAAACATCGCCACCCTCGGCGACGATCCCTGCAGCGATGGTCTCTGCATTCCCAAAAAGCACCAGTCGCGTATCTGCAGGCAGCACTTTAGCCGCCATTACTGCAGCACGAATGGGCACGACCGGTCCGTGGTCGCTGCCCATGATGTCCACTCCGATCCTCATCGAGGCGGAAGCGCGATGACTTACTCGCTGGCTGACTTATCCACCACCACGCGGCCCATATAGAAGAGCTTGTCGCCATCCCAGTGGGCGCGGTGGCGCAGGTGGGTCTGACCGGTGACGCTATCGGTGCTCACCGTTGGGGCCGATGCCTTGTAGGTGCTGCGGCGGCTGGCGGTGCGTGTTTTCGAGAATCGGCGCTTGGGATTTGGCATGACTTGGCGTGTTGGGCCTTATTGGCTACTTGTGGTTCAACCCGCTAGATGCGGGGTTCTTCAGATCCTTCAGAGCGTCCCAGCGCGGGTCCGGGGCGGGTTCGTGCTCAATGGCGTGCCTGTTCAGAACTGCATCCACCTCCGGATCGCATTGTCCTTCGGGATGCACGTGCCGCGCAGGAATAGCCAAGCGCAGGCACTCATATATGTAATGCGTGAGGTTGATGCTGTGCGCCTTGGCGTCCAGCACCACCAACTCATCGTCGTCGGGGTCCGCTTCACCGTGCATCTGGAATATCTGACGCTGATTGCCCGAAATCGGCATGTCGAAGGGCTCTGCGCAATGGTCGCACGTCGTGCTCACGGTTCCGTTGGCCTTGATGCTGGCCACGATGAGCGTTGGTGTCTTATCCAGCGTTACCACCACCTGCACATCGCCGCCTTGGAACTCCTCTTCATGCGCAGCCACGAAGAACTCCGGGCCAAGAACCCACTCGAAAGTGTGCTGGCCATCCTTCAGTCCGGTAAAGGCGATGGTATGTTCTGCAAGGGCTTCCACAGCCTGTTGAAAAAATGAGCGGGCAAATGTAGGCGCCAGACCCATGCGAGGAATAGAGCCGTTGGCCCAACGGAAGATGGGCGGATGGTGCGGGTGACCAGTACCCCGAATACCGCCCACACCAATGGCGTATATCCCTGACCATCAGATAAAATGCGTGTTTCTCAGCGAACCCGTCGCGCAGCCACGAACCAATCCCACGGGTAGGGAGCCTTCATCCACTTGGGTGGGGCCTCGAACTCGGTTGTCCAAGCGTATTCGATTTTCTCCACCTCGAGCACCGAGAACCCGCGGTCGGCCAGCAGGGCTTCAAGCTCCTCGCGCAAGTAGTGCTTCGTAGGCACTCCATCGATGTGCACGATGCCGTGTTCGAGCCCCTTGCTATTGAGCGCCGCTGCTTTTTGCGCGTCGCGGGCATCCATGCCGTCGCGCAGGTTCCATTGCAGATGCCGATATGCGGTGAGCAGCGCGCTATTGAGCGAGGGCACCACGAGGAGCAGGTGCCCGCCTTTCTTAACGCCACGGCATGTGCGCTCGATCAGGCCTTCGCGAATCTCCAGTCCCGCGTTCAACCACGTGTTTATGCAGAGGACGACATCTGTGGCGGGGTAGCTGTTCTTATCCGAGCTCACATCGGCATGCACATATGCAATGTTGTCGCGACCAGGATTGGCCTTCGCCGCGACCTCGAGGCATTGGCTGCTCACATCAACCGCGTACACCTTGTGGAACCGATCGGCGAGCATGGGAAGCGTGCGGCCCACCCCGCAGCCGAGGTCGGTTGCTTCGGCCCCAGACACGGCTAGGCTATCGACCCATCCGCTGATGATGCCCTTGGTGTCATTGGCGGGCACATTGAAGATCTCCTTCTCGAAACTATCGGCCACCTTGTCCCAATCGCGCTCATTCATGCAGTTGCGGTTTGTGCCGCTGCGCTCGCGCTCGATGGGATGCGTGTGCTGGAATGCTGCAATGCGCCGCGGCTGGTTGGTGTAGTGCGGGCAAGCTATCCGGACAACCGCGCGCGCCAACCCGGGGGCCGGACGGGGTTTCCACGATCCAGGGTTGAAGAGGCCCGCTTAAGCCGCGCTCAGCTTGAGCATGTTGGCCATGCCCTGATCCGCGATGGGCATGCTTGCGATATTCACCACAAGATCGCCTTTATTCACAAGGCGCTTGCTGCGCAGGATGTGCTTGATGTCGGCGATGGTGTGATCAGTGCTCACCGTCTTATCGTAATACTGCGCGCGCACGCCCCACACAAGATTGAGCGTGTTCAGGATCCGTCGGTTGCTGGTGAATGCGTAGATATTGGCCTTCGGGCGCATGCTGCTGATCTTGTATGCGGTGTAGCCGCTATGCGTCATGGTCACGATCGCCTTGATGTCGATGGCTGCGGCCATGCGCACGCTCGCCATGCAGATCGCATCGGTGACCATGCGGTCGTCGTGTACCAGGTCAGGCTGCTCCACATTGAACATGGCCTCACTCGTCTCCATCTCTTTCAGGATGCGGTTCATGGCTTTCACCACTTCCACCGGGAATTTGCCCACGCTGGTCTCGGCGCTCAACATCACGGCATCGGCGTGGTCGAGCACGGCGTTGGCCACATCGTTCACCTCGGCGCGCGTGGGCGTGATGCTCGTGATCATGCTCTCCATCATTTGCGTGGCCACGATCACCGGCCGGTGCTGTCGCAGGCAGCGGCGTATGATGTCCTTCTGCACCAGTGGTACGCGCTCCATGGGAATCTCCACGCCAAGGTCGCTGTGTGCCATCATCAGGGCGTCGGACTCACGGATGATCTCATCGATCTCATTGAGCGCCTCGGGCTTCTCGATCTTAGCGATCACGCGGGCATGCTTCTCACGCTGCTGGATAACGCCCTTCAGTTCGATGATATCGCGCGCGCTGCGCACGAAGCTCAGGCCTACCCAATCGATATCCTGATCGAGCGCGAAATCGAGGTCGGCGCGATCCTTCTCCGTTAGGCACGGCAGGCTAACGCGCGTGTTGGGCAGGTTGATACCCTTGTTCGCGCTGAGCATGCCGCCGTGGATCACGCGTGTGGTCACTTCGGTGCGACCATCGGTACCAACGACTTCCAAGCGCAGCTTACCGTCGTCGAGCAGCACCAGCTCGCCCTTCTTCACATCCTGCGGGAATTGCTTGTAGCTGGTGCTCACCAGTCCCGGCCTCCCGGCGATCGGCTCGGTGGTGATGGTGAGCAGGTCTCCATCCTTCAACTCGATGGCGCCATTCTCCATGCTGCCCACTCGCAGCTTAGGGCCCTGCAGGTCGGCGAGGATGGCCACGGTTGTTCCCATCTCTTCATTGAGCGATCGGATTGTGCTGATAAGCTCGGAGTAGAAGGGATAGTCGCCGTGGCTGAAGTTGAGACGGCACACATCGAGGCCGCTGAGAATCATGTCTCGCAGGGTGTCACGCGCGGCGGATGCGGGGCCGATGGTTGCTACGATCTTGGTCTTGGGCTCGTTCATGAATGTTCGTCGTGATCCAATGTATGGAATTCGGGCCTAAAGCAACAGCTTGTGGCCATTGCGCAGATCGGCATGAGCAAGTGGGAATGCGGCGAGCACGAATTCGGCCGCGCGCACGCGGTCGGTCAGGTCGCGCTCGTGCTCAGCGGTCTCCGCATCGATGAGCAGGAAGAAATCGGCTTCCTTCTGGTCGGAAATCAGTCTTCGCTTGCCACAGGTGTTGGCTATCAACCACCAGGTGCTCATGCCTTGCGCATCGGATTGAAGGAAAACCGGATAGTGCAACTCTTTGCCGCGCACCAGTTCCACGATGTCTTCGCGCCGACGAGCGAGGTCTGTTCCTAAAGCACGGTTAAGCGACCAGCAGAGGCGGTAGTCCGGCACATGGCAGCTGATGCCGATCACTGTCGCTTGTGTGTCGAACTCTGTGAGGGCTAGCCGGTGCCTGGGCATGACCGGGCGAAGGTATCCCCCGTGTTTAACCGCGGATCGGACCTGACGATCGGGTGGTGGATTGGCGCGCCTCCTCCCGCTGCGGCTTGCGCGATCGCATGCTGCGGAAGGCGCTCTGCGCGGCATCCTGCTCCGCGATCTTCTTGCTACTGCCTGTGCCGGTTCCTTTCACATCGCCGTTGATGCGCACCTCGGCGATGTAGTGCCTGCCACGCCCGCCACCACTTCCTTCGCGCACCACGAACTCCACCTTCTTGCGGCGCTTCTGGCCCCATTCAAGCAGGCGGCTCTTGCCGTCGCGGTCCTCTTTCTCGATCTCCTTCAACTCGAAGTGCTGATTGATCAGGCCCACCACAACCTTTCGCGTCCGCTCGAAGCCCTTGTCCAGGAATAGCGCGCCGATGAGCGCCTCCAAGGCGTTGCCGGGCACGCTGCTCTCATGCGCGCGCGCCACGGTGGTCTCAATCACGCGCTCAATGCCAATACGCTTGGCCAGCAGGTTCAGCTGGGTGCGGCTCACGAGTTTGCTCCGCATGCGCGTGAGGAATCCTTCACCTTGATCCGGATAGGTGGTGAATAGCAGATTGCCGATGATGGCATCGAGCACCGCATCGCCGAGGAATTCGAGGCGCTCGTTATCCGGCAGGTCCGGCCGGTCTTCGGACACGGCGCTTACATGGCGCAGCGCTTGGCGATACAAGGGCAGGTCGCCGGGGGTGATCCCCAGCTGCTGGCGGCACCACGCCCGCACCCGTTTCTCCTCCGGGTTGCGCGCGCGGCTGAAAAGGCTCTTGATCAAGCGGGCCTACCGGTGCTTGCGGAAAATCACCGAGGTGTTGTGGCCGCCGAAGCCGAAGGTGTTGCTCAGCGCGGCATTCACCGTGCGTTGCTGCGCCTTGTTGAAAGTGAAGTTCAGCTTCGGGTCGATCTCGGGATCGTCCGTGAAATGATTGATTGTTGGCGGCACCGTGTCGGTATGCACGGCCATGATCGCTGCAACGCCCTCCACCGCGCCGGCACCGCCGAGCAAGTGCCCGGTCATGCTCTTGGTGGCGCTGATGTTCAGCTTGTAGCTGTGCTCTCCGAAAAGGCGCTGGATAGCCTTCACCTCCTGCGGGTCTCCAATTGGGGTGCTGGTACCGTGCGTATTCACGTAGTCGATCTCTTCAGGGCGCATGTTCGCATCCTTCAGCGCATGCCGCATGCAGAGCTCCGCGCCAAGGCCTTCGGGGTGCGGCGCGGTGATGTGGTAGCATCACTGCTCATGCCGCCGCCCACCACCTCGCAATAGATCTTGGCGCCACGCGCAATGGCGTGCTCCATGTCTTCGAGAACAATGGCCGCGCCGCCCTCGCCGAGCACGAAGCCATCGCGGTCCTTGTCGTAGGGACGCGAGGCCGTGGCTGGATCATCGTTGCGGGTGCTCATGGCATGCAATGCATTGAAGCCGCCCACGCCCGCCTCATAAATCGCTGCCTCGCTGCCTCCGGTAACCATGGCCACGCATGTGCCCAAGCGGATGTAGTTGTAGGCGTCAATCATCGAATTGTTGCCCGATGCGCACGCGCTCACCGTCACGTAGCTAGGGCCACGCAGCGTGTGACGCATGCTGATGAGCCCCGCCGCACTATCGGCGATCATTTTTGGAATGAAGAAGGGATTGAAGCGCGGTGTGCCATCGCCCCTTCCGAAAGCGATGCACTCATCCTGGAAGGTTTTCAACCCGCCGATGCCGCTGCCCCAGATCACGCCCACATTGTCGCGGTCCACGCCGCTCTCCAGCAAACCGCTATCCTTCAGTGCCTCATCGGAGCACACCAGCGCGTATTGCGCGAAGGGGTCCATCTTCCGGGCTTCCTTTCTGTCAAGGAAATCCTCGGCATTGAATCCCTTCACCTCGCAGGCGAAACGCGTCTTGAACTTGCTGGCATCGAAGCGAGTGATGGGCGCAGCACCGCTGCGTCCGCTCAATAGCCCCGCCCAGTAGTCCTGGAGGGTGTTCCCGATGGGCGTAAGCGCGCCCAAACCGGTAACGACTACACGCCTAAGTGGCATGCGCGGGGATTACTTCGCGTTCTTCTCCACGTACTCCACAGCCTGACCCACGGTCTGGATCTTCTCGGCCTGGTCGTCCGGGATGGCGATGTTGAACTCCTTCTCGAATTCCATGATGAGCTCCACGGTATCGAGGCTGTCAGCGCCAAGGTCATTCGTGAAGCTGGCTTCCATGGTTACCTCGTTCTGGTCCACGCCCAGCTTGTCCACGATGATCGCAATGACCTTTGACTTGATGTCCGACATGTCGGTTCGTTTTTGTTGTGAGGCCCCAAAGGAAAGACATTTTCCAAACGGGCAAGCCTGTACCAGTGCAGCCTACTTATGCACGACCAATACTTGATCCAACCGCTTTCGTGTGAGTAATGGCACTTGGCAGCCCTCGGCTGGAAAGCCTATGGGTATCAAGAGGTAAGGCCGCTCATTATCGGGCCTATTGAGCGCTTTGGACAGGAAGTTCATGGGGCTTGGCGTGTGGGTAAGGGTGGCCAGACCGGCATGATGGGCCGCGGCTAGCAATAGCCCCGTGGCTATGCCCACGCTCTCGTTCACGTAGTAGTTCTGGTGCTTGTGGCCGTCGGAATCCAGTTCGAATGCACGCTTGAATACCACTACCAACCAAGGCGCGGTTTCCAGGAATGGCTTGTTGGCATCGGTGCCGAATGGCTTGAGGTCCTCGAGCCACTCATCGCTCATGCGCCCGCTATAGTTGATGCGCTCCTCCTCTTCGGCCGCTTCGCGGATGCGTCGCTTGAGCTCCGGATTGCCAACGGCCACGAAGGTCCACGGCTGTTTGTGGGCGCCGCTGGGCGCAGTGCTCGCGGAACGCACCACTTCTTCGATCACGGCAAGCGGCACAGGCTCATCGCTGAACTGGCGCACCGTTCGTCGCCGATCCAGTTCAGCATGGAAAGCCTGCGCTCGTGCGAGCATTTCCTCGGGACTGTGCCGCTTGAAGTGGAGCGGGACGAAGGTGTCATGATCGGTCATGCACCGAAGGTCGCACCTTCGCAGCCTCGCTGACAGCAATTGCTGCTGCGAGCAACCCATGAAGCGAATCGCTGTGTTGGCTTCCGGTTCGGGCTCCAACGCCCAACGGCTCATTGAGCACTTCCGCGCGCACGCATTGGCGCAAGTGGTGCTGGTGGCCTGCGATCAACCGCAGGCCAGGGTGCTGCAGCGGGCATGGGACCTGCATGTTCCCAGCTATTTGTTCAGCGGAAAGGAACTGCGCGATGGCACGCTCTTGGGCGAGCTTCAACAACACCGCATCGACTTGATCGTGCTCGCCGGCTTCATGCGCCTGATCCCCGCCGAGCTGGTTCGCGCCTTCCCCGACCGCATCGTGAACATCCATCCCGCGCTCTTGCCCAAGTTCGGCGGCAAGGGCATGTACGGCCACCATGTGCATGAAGCGGTGGTTGCAGCGAAAGAGACTGAGAGCGGCATCACCATCCATTTCGTCAACGAGCGCTACGACGAGGGCCGCATGCTCTTCCAAGCGAAATGCCCTGTGCTCCCGGACGACACGCCCGAATCGTTGGCAGAACGCATCCACGCGTTGGAGCATGTGCATTATCCACGGGTCGTCGAGAAACTCATCACCGGCTGAACCATGTTCGACCTCCCCCAAATCGGCAAGGCCTTCCTCATCCTCTTCGCAGTGATCGACATCGTGGGCGGCATACCGCTCATTCTGCAGGTGCGCCAGAAGGCGGGCAAGATCTACCCCGCGCGCGCCACACTGGTGAGCATGGGCATCATGATCGCCTTCCTGTACTTGGGCGAGACCATACTTAACATCGTGGGCATCGATGTGCGCTCGTTCGCCGTGGCGGGTTCATTGGTGCTCTTCTTCATCGCGTTGGAGATGATCCTTGGCGTTCGCCTCTTCAAGGAAGATCTGAGCGCGCCGGGCCTTACGCCCGCCGATGAGGATCAGAAGGTCTTCAGCATCGTGCCCTTGGCGTTCCCGGTGATCGCAGGTGCTGGTACCATCACCACCGTGCTCTCGCTGCGCGCCGAATTCGATCGCCCCAACATCCTGGTGGCCATCATCCTCAACATGATCCCCGTTGTGCTGGTGCTGCTGCTCACCAACCGCATCGAACGCGCGTTGGGCCGCGTGGGCCTCATCGTGATCGAAAAGCCTTCGGCATCATCCTGCTCGCCATCGCGGTGAAGCTCTTCGCAGGCAACATCCCATACCTCTTCCCGCACGTGCCATGAGCGTGACCCTTTATTCCGACGGCGCGGCCAGCGGCAATCCCGGACCCGGCGGCTATGGTGCGGTGCTCGAGAGCGGCCAGCACCGCAAAGAGCTCTGGGGCGGCTACCGCATGACCACCAATAACCGCATGGAGCTTCTTGCGGTGATCGTGGGCCTGGAGGCGCTGAAGAACCTCAACACCGAAGTGGTGGTGGTGAGCGACAGCAAGTACGTGGTTGATTCGGTGGAGAAGGGCTGGGTTTTCGATTGGGAGAAGAAGGGCTTCGCGAAGAAGAAGAACCCCGACCTCTGGAAACGCTTCCTCCAAGTGTACCGCAAGCACAAGGTGCGCTTCCATTGGATCCGCGGGCACAACGGCCATCCGCAGAACGAGCTGTGCGATCGCTTGGCTGTTGCTGCGCGTGAGCAGCCCGCGAACATGCTGGCCGTTGATGAGGCCTACGAGAAGGGTGATCCGGAACTATTCGGGGCCTGATCGGGGGCGCCGCTATCTTCGTCGGCCTTCAATAGGAGCCCATGGCCAAGCTTTTCGCCAGCATCACCGGAACCAAAGATGAAGTGGTGCTCGAACGTGCCACACCTAATGCACCATGGTCCCTCTCCGCAGGAGGAGATGCCGATGTTGTGCAGATCGGCCCGGCCCAATTCAGCGTGGTGATTGGCGGGCGCAGCCATCGCGTGCTTGTGCTGAAAGAGGACAGAGAGAACAAGACTGTTCGTTTGCGCATCGGCGCTCGCACCTGCACCGTGCGCATGGAAGAAGAACAGGACCGCCTGATGCAAACGCTGGGACTGGATAAGGCCACGCGCAAGGCAGGCGATCTGAAAGCGCCAATGCCAGGCCTTGTGTTGAATGTGCTGGTGAAGCCCGGCGATGCGGTGAAGAAGAACGATTCCGTGCTGGTGCTCGAAGCAATGAAGATGGAGAACATGATCAAGGCTCCTAGCGATGGCTTGGTGAAGGCCATTCTTGCCGAGAAGGGCAAGCCCGTGGAGAAGGGGCAGGTGCTCGTGCAGTTCGAATGATCGTCGAACCCGGCGCGCTCGCGGATACCTTGGCGGCATGGACCGCAAGCAATTCATCACACGCTCTCTACAGGCCATGGCCGGTGCCGCGATCAGCGGACCAGCAATCATACAAGCCGCAGCATGCACACCGGCGCGCGGCACAATGAAGCCAATGGCCGAACCCTTCTCCTTCGCACAGACTCCCCTGCCGTACCCATATGCTGCGCTCGTGCCGCATATCGATGCGCTCACCATGGAGATCCACTACTCCAAGCACCATGCGGCTTATGTGAAGAATGTGAATGAGGCCTTGGTGGCCGAGGGCATCGGCGCGACCGATGAGGCCAGCTTCTTCAGCGGCGTTTCGAAGTTGAGTGCCAAGGCCCGGAACAATGGTGGTGGCGCTTGGAACCACAACTTCTTCTGGCAATTGATGGCCCCGGCCCGGGGCGGCGCGCCTTCGGGCATGATCGGCGACGCGATCAGCGGTGCATTCGGTTCATTCGAGAAGTTTAAGGAGCTTTTCACTGACGCCGCCATGAAGCGCTTCGGCAGTGGCTGGGCCTGGCTGGTTCTGAACGACGGCAAGTTGCATATCGGCAGCACGCCCAACCAGGACAACCCGTTGATGGATGTGAGCGAATTGCGAGGAAAGCCGCTATTGGCAATCGATGTCTGGGAGCACGCCTACTACCTCAACTACCAGAACAAGCGCAACGAATACGTGGCTGCTTGGTGGAACCTGGTGAACTGGGATGCCGTGGCCTCGCGCTTAGGCTGATCACGCCTTGACCAGCTCGATGTCGAAGTCCACCAGTTCGATGAACTGCTGGATGCGCGCATCGATGTCTTCCCGTGACACCTCGAGCAAGCGCTCGATGCCGAACTTCTCGCACGTGAAGCTGGCCAGCGCACTGCCCACGATGATCGCGCGCTTCATGTTCTCGAAGCTGTGATCCTTGGTGCGCGCGAGGTAGCCGATGAAGCCACCCGCGAACGTATCACCAGCACCGGTTGGGTCCACCACCTCTTCAAGTGGCAGCGCTGGCGCGAAGAAGATGCGGTCATTGTTGAAGAGCAGCGCGCCATGCTCGCCCTTCTTCACCACCAAGTACTTCGGCCCCATGGCCAGGATCTTCGCCGCCGCCTTCACCAAGCTATGCTCACCGCTCAACTGCCGCGCCTCAGCATCGTTGATGGTGAGCACGTCCACGCGCGCGATCACCTCCTTGAGCTTCGGCATGGCGCTATCCATCCAGAAGTTCATCGTGTCCATCACGACCAGGGCGGGCCGGTCGTTCATTTGATCGAGCACTTTCTCCTGCACCCCGGGATCCAGATTGCCCAGCATCACGTAGGGCGCTTGCCGGTATTCCTCTGGAAGGTTCGGGTCCAGATCGAGCAGCACGTTTAATCGCGTCTCCAGCGTGTCGCGCGTGTTCATGTCGTAGTGATAGCGGCCGGCCCAGAAGAAGCTCTCCTTGCCCTTGAGCACCTCCAATCCGGCAAGGTCCACGCCCCGCTCACGCATCTCCTTCATCACCTCCTGAGGGAAGTCGTCGCCAACAACGCTCACCAAGCCCATCTTATCCAGAAAGACCGACGCGGCCAGGCTTATGTAAGTAGCCGCGCCACCAACGGTTTTCTCGGCCACGCCGAAGGGTGTTTCGATGCGGTCGAACGCGACGGTGCCTACTGTGATGAGCTGCATGTTCAAGTGTTTCAAATGAAAGAAGGCCGCTTAAGCGGCCTTCTTCGCTCCCCGGGCTGGACTTGAACCAGCGACCCCATGATTAACAGTCATGTGCTCTAACCAGCTGAGCTACCAGGGAAGGTTCCCCTTTTGAGGGGGCGCAAAAGTAGAAAGCACAAGCACCCGCGCAAGCATCCTGCACAACTCATATTAGCCATCGACACGGACCGACGACACGTGATGTTGAAGGCGGATATTTACAAATCCCCAACTTCAGGCACCTCCGGAAACGGAACAGGGCGACCGAATCGGCCGCCCTGTTGCTGTTGGGCTACAAATTCAGCCCCTTGCTGCGCGCTCAGGCCGCAGCCGCTTCCTCCCGCTTGCTTGGCAGGAGCTGGAAATTGCTCATGACCACTTCGGTGATGTACCGCTTGCTCCCGTCCTTAGCCTCGTAACTGCGATGCACCAAGCGCCCCTCGAGCATCACGGGAGTGCCTTTACGGAGCAGTCGTTCGGCCATTTCGGCGGTTTGGCCCCAGGCCACAACCGTGTGCCACTGGGTGTCGGTTACGCGCTCGCCGCTGGCGTTCTTGTAGCTGTCGTGGGTGGCAACCGATAGGCGGGCAACCTTGCGGCCTTTAGCGATCTCTCGCACTTCAGGGTCGAAGCCGAGGTTCCCTACGAGGTGGACTTTGTTCTTCAGCGTGTTCATGGTACTGGGTGTTTGGGTGTTTGTGACTTTCGGTTTCCGCCGACCGGTGCTGTTGCCGACCGACGCCGCAAACATTTTCCCAAGGCCCATCCCGGATTCGTTTGATACCCATGTATTGGCGTATGCAGCCGTTTGTTTGCTGCTTGCTGTCGGTTCGGCCTTGGTGTGTCCGGCTTACTTTCACCTGCCGAACCATGCCAAGCCGCGCTGCGCGCAGGCCCGTTGTCTTGGACCTAGAAAGGCCCTTGGTTGCGTGAACTGACTGATCGCGAGCTGGTGCAAGGCTGCTTGAAGGGCGAATCACGCGCTCAAGAGATGCTCTATGCCCGGTATGCACGCCGCATGTATGCGGTATGCCTGCGCTATGCCCGTCACGAACTCGAGGCCCAAGACCTGATGCAGGAAGGGTTCATCCGTGTTTTCAGCAAGCTTGGGGACTTCCGGCTTGAGGGCTCCCTCGAGGGCTGGGTGCGCCGGATCATGGTGCATACGGCAATCAACCATTATCGGAAGAAGAGCTTCCAGATGGAGCGGTTCGGATTCGATCAATTACCAGAGGAACCTGTCGAGGCAGCTGCATTGGATGTGCTGAGCGCAGAAGAAATCACAGGAATGGTTGCCGCCTTGCCCGACGGTTATCGCATGGTTTTCAACCTGTTCGCCATTGAGGGATTCGACCATGCGGAGATCGCAACGCTAATCGGGTGCGGCGAAAGCACCTCCAGGAGCCAGTTGGCCAAGGCGCGGCGCATGCTGCAGGCCATGATTCACAAGAAAACAACACCGGTACATGCGGGAGACGCATCACATTGATGAGTTTTTCAGGCGAGCGCTCACGAGCGCTGCCGCTGAGCCGCCGCGCGAGCTCGGCGCCAGCATTCTTGCAGCTCATCGGAAACGCCGCAGAGCCCTGCTTTGGCGGCGGCGCTCGCTCGTTGCGCTTCTTGCGCTTCTGATAGGGCTTCCCATCGCTACTTGGTCGCACAGGGAAACCGGAAACGCGATTGGCGACTCCGGCAGACGTTCCACCAATGAGCGGGCAGGGGGCGGAACAAGCCACCATGGGTCAGACGGAACACCGATGGTAACGCGGAGTGTAGATGCCGGTCAACCGTCGGATGCGCCAACTGGACAAGTTACTACTGAAGCCCTCAATCAAACGCCCGCCCCAGCAACACCTCCAGCATGCACGATGAATGGGCTTTCCGCGATTGGCAGCACTTCAGAAACCGAAGCTCTTGGTTTCGGAGATCAATCAACATTGGGATCTACGCGCGAGACTTCGCCCACAAGCACTATCGACCGCTCCGATGTCGATTCTGGAATGGAACGAGCGGTCCCGCTCGCGCTTATAGCCAGGCGCTCTTTCACACCAACTGCGCCACAGGTTGGGGTGGGTGGTCTCCGGACAGAGGACTACCACAAGCCTCGTGGTCAATGGTGGGTGGGCCCATCCCTATCCGTGCAGTGGCGTGAACAGAATTGGAAAGGGGGGCCAAACGAGCTCGTGCATGCACTGGAGGGCAATGGAAAACCTATTGCGGCCGCAGGAATGGGAATAGCGGCAGGGCGCCGCTGGCCGAGTGGCCTCGGCCTTTGGGGTGGTATTGAATTCGAGCGCTCGCAGCAGGCATTCCGGCACACTCAGCGATATGAGCGCGCTCAGGAGCAAGTGGTGGTCAATCAATTGGTAACCCTCAATGCGAGTATCGTCTTCGTTGATGCTGATACGATTATCACCATGACCCAACAGGAGCGTGTCTCCGAAGGGGCGGATCACAGGGTCCACTTGCGACTGCCCGTCGAGTTTGCCTGGCAGCAACGAATTGGACGATTCGTTCTTGGACCGCGCGCGGGCGCGGTGCTCGAGTACACGCAAGTACGCGCGACATCGAGCCTTGCGATTGACCCGGCCGATGGCCTGGTGAGGGCAACGAACCTGTCACCAGAGCAGTTGAACCAGCGCTATCCCCTGAACATGTCGGCACTAGTGGGGTTGATCGGGCTTCTGCCTTAGTGAGCGCCTTACGCTCTCCGGCACGCCTTTCTACTGCGCCCCTTTGTCCATCTTCAACCCAAGCATCGATGCATATGCCGCGCCCCAGCGTTTCGGGCTTCGCGTGCAACTGCTGCACCGCCTTTAGTCACATGCTCCACCTTAAACCTACCTCTTTGCGCATACTCTGCGCTATCCTGCTCTCATTAGCCGGCCGGGCATCATCTGCCCAATATCTCGTTGCCGGGAATACCCAACGTGGAAGCGGCATCCTGCAATCGTGCGACCCAAGCATGCAGGTTGACTTCGTGGTTGACCGCCTCGACAACTATGCATGCCATTTCACGCCACAGATCACCTCGGGTTCCACGGAAGTGAGCAGTACGGTCTGGCATTATTTCTCGGGCGTGGAATGGGTCTCGGCCTATGGCTCGCCCACCATACCCTACCTAGGAACGGAGCCCTATCCCATGTGCTTGGCGGTTGATGCGTTCGACCAGATCGCATCGCAACCCTGCAGCACTGTCGTGTGCAAAGTGGTTGCTCCCGTGCCTCATGCCCTATGCGCACAATTGGAGGCCAACTTCTCCATTGGCGCGATTCAAGGCAACCTGATAACCTTCGTCGATGAAAGTCAATTCGAGGGCGGGCAAATCGCAAGTGCGTTCTGGAGCTTCGGCGATGGTTCCTCTATCGCATCGACACCAAGCCCTGCGCACGAGTTCTTCGGGAGCGGGCCCTTCCAAGTATGCTTGACGGTGGTCGGTGCCCCACCCACGAATTGCACGGCCACGATTTGTCAATGGCTATACATGGGGCCGGGCGGTATGAACTGCTCCGACCTGGTGAGCCAGGGCTTTGCGATCCTGCAGCACAATGAATGGGTAGGGGCGCTTGACACCTCGCTCACTTCTGGAATGAACCATCGTGTTGATTGGGACTTCGGCGATGGCGCGCACGCTACCGGGATTATTGCAGCGCACGCCTATAGTCCCTTTCAGCCGTACGATTTGTGCGGTACGCTGAAGGCCTGGGGACCACTGCTTCCGGACACTTGCGTAAGTACGATATGCCGCCAAGTATTCCCTTCGGTGGCCATACAGGTGAACGAGGCGATGTACTCTACGGACGCGTGGGTTTGGCCCTGGCCATTCGACGACCGCCTATCCGTTCGAGCGATGCCCACGGGCGGGGTTCTGGTTCTTTTCGATGGACTCGGAAAAGAGGTGCTCCGCGCGTCGCTTGAGGCCGGCAGCTCCACGCAAAGCGTGCAGGCATCCTTCCTGCCGCCGGGGTTATATACGGCCGTGCTCTCTGATGGGCGACACCGGCAATATCTGCGAGTGGTGCGCAACCCTTAGGTCATTTCAGCAGGAACCGTCTCCTGCTTAGGCGCAAGAAGCTGGTAGTCCGAGAGGATGACTTCTGTGCTCGTACGCTTGCCCCCCTCTTTGGCCTCGTAGGTCTTATGCACCAAGCGGCCTTCGATTACGATGCCTGCGCCCTTTCGCAGTTGTGCGGCCAATCGCTCGGCCTGTTTCCCCCATGCCACCACAGGATGCCACTGAGTGTCGTCCTTCCATTCCCCGTCGGCGCCCTTGAACCGCTCATTGGTAGCAATGCTCATACGCAGCATGGGGGTTCCTGCACCAACCGATTTCAGTTCGGGGTCCTTGCCCAATCGACCAACCAATTGCACCTTATTCTTCATCGTCGTCATGGCTTTTGCTATTTGAGGAGTGAGCTGAATTGCCCAATCCGGAGGCAAAGACCGCCCCTCTCCCGAGGCCGATTCGGTTGATAGGCATTTACAGGCGTTCATCTGCGTTTGCTGTACGCCTTATGAAACTCCACCTCAACGAAGAGGGACGCTCCCATCGGCTACATTCGCCGCGCAAGGACCCCCTATACCAAATAGCCGATGAGCGGAAAGTCGAATAAAATCCTAGTGCCCACAGACTTCACCAAGGTGGCAGACAATGCCATCGGGCACGCAATGCGCTTGGCGAAGCACACCGGCGCAGAGGTGTATTTGCTGCATGTGGTGGCCAAACAGGATGAGGTTGAGGAGACTCGTCGCAAGCTGGAAATGGAACAGCAACGGGCGCAGGCGATGGAGGCTGGTGTGGTGGTGCACAAGCTGGTGCGCGTGGGCTCCATTTATGACGACATCGGCGATGCTGCTGCCGAAATCGCTGCGGACCTGATCGTGATGGGCACGCATGGCATGCGCGGCATGCAGTTCATCACCGGCAGCCGAGCACTGCGCGTGATCACCAGCAGCAGCGTACCCTTCATCGTAGTGCAGGAGCGTCCGATCAAAGAGGGCGGCTACGACAGCATCGTGGTGCCCCTTGATTTGCATAAGGAGACTCGACAGAAGCTCACGATCGTGGCCGACATGGCGCGCACCTTCAATAGCCGGGTGCATTTGATCGTGCCGCGCGAAGAGGATGAATTCCTGCACAAGCAACTTCAGAACCACATCAAATTCGCCAACCAGTACCTCGACGAGAGGGGCATCGGACATGATGCGGTAATCGCCGATGAAGACAGCGGTGATTTCGTGAAAGCCGTGGTGAAACACTCGGTGGCTGTTGATGCCGACCTGATCGCGATCATGAATCTGGCTCAGGGCAACATCTTCGGCGTGCTTGGCGTGCCTTACGAGCAAGAGATCCTCACCAATGAAGCGCAGATCCCGGTTATCTGCATGAACCCGCGCGAGACGAATACGGGCGGGGGGGGCTGGAGCTTCCAGTAGGACCGCCTTACGCGCGCATGCCGATGACCAAGATGTCATCAACCTGCTCGTGCGCGCCGCGCCATGCATTGAATGCATCGTGGAGCATGCGCCGCTGCCGTTCCGGTGGTTGCTGGCTCACCTCCACCAAGAGCTCGCGGAATCGGCGATAGAGGAACTTCTTCCCCTTGGGCCCGCCGAACTGGTCGGCATAACCATCGGAGAACACATACACCATGTCTCCTTCCTCGAGCTGCACGCGGTGCTCTTCGAATGCCCGGCCATTCATCTCGAATCCCCCAATCGCCATTTTGGTCGCGGGCAGCGCCATGGTCTCGCCTTGTCGTACTACATATAACGGGCAGTTCGCGCCAGCATAATCCAGGATCCGCTTCTCCCGGTCGTAGCTGCAGAGCGCCATGTCCATGCCATCGCGTATGAGGTGCTGCTCACGGTCCTTGTGCAGGGCTTCGTAGGCGATTCGATTGAGCTCCTTCAGCACCTCGCCCGGGCGCCAAACACCCCGCTCCTTCGTTACCTGGTTGAGCCCGTTGTGCCCTACAAGGCTCATGAATGCGCCTGGAACACCATGCCCGGTGCAGTCCACCGCAGCGAAAAGCACCCGGTCCCCCACTTGCTCCATCCAATAGAAATCGCCGCTGACAATGTCTTTGGGCCGGTAAAAGACAAAGGCATCGGGAAGCAGCTCCTTAATGCGCCGCTCCGGCGGAAGAATTGAATCCTGCAGCCGCTTGGCGTAGCGGATACTGTCGGTGACGTTTTTGTACAGCTCAACCACCTTTCGGCTCTGCCGCTCCACCTCCTCCTTCTGCCGCACGACCTCTTCGGTGCGCTCGGCTACTTTCAGCTCCAGCTCACGCTCACGCTGGCCAAGCTCATCGCGCATCTTCAAGAGCGCATGGCCCAATACATCCTCCTCGCTCAGCGGTTGGTACTCGGCCGAGAAATCGCCAGCGGCAACTGCATGAGAGAACTCGGTCGTGCGGCGCAGGCTCTCGACAACGGAGGTTACCGCCTTGCCCATGTCGCCCACCTCGTCATTCGATGTACGAACACGGGAGCGGGGGAATACGCCACGGCTAAGACTGAGCATCACGTTGCGCAAACGGTGCAGGGGACCTACGATATCCCGGATAATCAGGAAGGCAACGATGGCGCCCACCACCACAAGGCCTAGTCCCAGATAGAGCACGAAGAACTTGAGCGAGTCGAAGCTGCGCAGCATGCCACTGCTGAGTTCGCGGCGCTTCCGCTCTTGCAGGTCGAGCAATCGGTCCAGCTCGGCGATCACGAGCGCGTGCTGCTGATCAATGGGGCCTCCTTCTTCCGCAAGCCCTGTGCGTTCCATGTGGATGAATGGGTCGTTGTAGCTCTCGAGCGAGGGCAGCATGGCCTTCACGCGATCATGCAGCACGAACAGCTCATCCATTCGTGCGCTCACATTCCCCATGATGGCCACCTCAGACGGCTCCCACGCACTCATCAGGGTGTCAATCTGATCAAGCACCCGCGGCAGCTCGATCGTGGTGATGGCTACGAGCGCTGTCTTCTCGGGTGCATCGGCGCGACTCTCGAGCAGGGCCCAATGCTTGATGAGCATGTGTGAGGTGACCGTGAGGTTGCGCAGCCTCACCAGTGCATCAACCGATGGCGCATACACATCATTGATCTCCTCGTTGATTCCCCGGCTGCGCTCCAGGGTGCGATTGGTGAGCAGAACAACGAGCAGGGCGAAGAAAATGAACAGGCCGAAGCCCAACCCGATTTTGCGCCCGATGGTGAGCCGGAAGCGCATGTTACCGGTCTTGTTGTGGCGGCAGCGCCTCGTACAGTTGGCGGAACTTCTCGGAGTTCATCTCGTCCTGCAGGCTGTAATAGATGCCCTCGAGCCCAAGCAGGGTTTCCTTTCGGCCTGGATTCATGTCGTGCGCCTTCAACATGAACGGCAGAGCGAGTTGGAAGTACTCGCGCGCTACCTCCTGCACCTGTTGCATGGTGATGATGTCCGCTTCGGCCTGCAGCGTCCTGATGCGAGAGACTCCCATATTGTAGAAGAGCGTGGCCAGATTGTAATTGGCGCCATAGTTCCCGGGATCGATTCGCAGAACGCCGCGGAATGTCTCAGTGGCTTTTTCGAACCATTCCATCCGTGCGCGGTCCTCATTGTGCCGCTTCGTATAGAGTGTGCCCAGGGCGTTTGAGAATTCGATCTCCCGGTTGCGCAGGTCGGCCTTAGGCTGCAAGCGCAACACCGCCTCGCGGTAGTTGTCGAAAAGGCTCACAGCGCGCTCATCAAGTCCATCGGACAGCGCTTTAGCCGCCTCGTTGAAGCACGACCGGGAGAGGTAGTCATATGCCTGTACGGCGTTCTCCTTATAGGTGCTATCCGTATCGAGCCGCATGCATGTGTAAAGGCTCGTCAAGGCCGTATCCCTGGCGCTATCGCCCTGCGGCGTTCCTGCCGCGCCCTTGTAAACGTCTTTGTAAACGAAACCGCGCAAGAGCCAAGCCTCCGCATTCCGCGCATGCCGATCGCTCGAGGTGGCCTGATCCACCAGGGCGAGTGCGCCCTTCAGGTCGCCAGACTGGTACTTGCGCAACGCCTCCACCAATGGGTCCTGAGCGCGCGCAGCGAAGCCCACGATGATGGCAAGCAAGAGGATATATGCGCGGGTTACCATGCTATTCCACCACGCGATGGGCGAGATTCTTCAGGGTTAGGCCAACCACTAGGCCGTGCGATTTGGCATTGGACAAGCTGATCTCGTACTTCAAGAGGTTGTCCACTTTCACGAAATTCACGACCGCGCCATCCTCCAATGCGCCGGTGTATTCCGTCACAACCATTGTCGGCTTGCCTTGCATTCGCTTGTATACCTCAGGCAAGAGCGAGAGCTCGCTCTTCCCAACGAAAAGGATATGGCACCGTTCCGCGTCGGCGCTTCGCGGCAGCTTGCGCACCTCGATCGGTTGTTTACCGATGGCGCGGGTGCTGTATTGCTTGATCAGCTCCTGATAGAGGTTTGCGCCGCCAATAACCCCGATGATGAAGTTGCCTTGCCGCATGCCCTCGTCCTTCCACTCCACCAGCTTGGCGATGTTGTAGATGTAGTTGGCCTGCAGTATGGATGTTGTATCCTTTTCGGCATCGCGCGGCTGCTGAACCGCCGAGCATAGCAGCAGGGGCAACGCTAGCAATAAGCGCTTCACTCGCACTCCCGGTCCTGCTGTACTCATAGATTTGATCGCGCGCCTGCCCAATCCCATGCCGATCACGCTCAGCATCAGGCAAAGTATCCGCCTGCTTCGCCTCTCTCCGTTGGTTTTTGCCGCGGTCTGTCAACACATTCCTGTTAACGGTAATTGCCAAGGCGAATACCTCAAGGCATACGACCGCACCTGCCAGCAAGGGTCGCGTGGCTACGAGTGGCTTCGCTGGAGCACGCTCGCCATCGGCCATCGGCTAACCGGCAGTGCGCAAGGGGCTATGGCAGAGAAAGCTGCAGACAGCCTTTTTCGCATGAGCGGTTTGCCGCATGTATCGCGCTTCCCATTCAGCGCGCAAGCCTGGTCGCGTGGTGCGGTGCGGGTTACCGTCGGCGATGGTGAAGGCTTCAGGCACCTGGCAGCGGTGGCGTTAGCGAATACACCGCTCGAGTCGCATGTGGAGGCTCCCCTGCTCGATGCGGGAAATGGCCTTCATGCAGACTGGGAGCGCTTAGGCGCATCCACCAAGGGCCGCGCTGTTCTTGTGAATATCGGCTTGGCCGATGCCGGGGAAGGCGCTCGCAATTTGCACCGTAGCGAGAAAGCCAAGCTCGCCATGGATCACGGCGCATCTGCTTTGCTGTTCGTGAATCAAGCCGAAGGACCGGTGTTGCTCACGGGCACCGCATCGATTGATGGCGCTCTGATTCCCGCGCCCGCTATCTGCCTCTCATCAGACGACGGTGCCACCCTAAGGAAAGAGCTCGCGAAAGGCGCGGCCCTCTCCGCACGAATCGACATGAGCAACACGAGTTCCGTCGTGCAGGCAAACAACATCATCGCGGAAATACCAGGCAGCACCAAGCCCGAAGAGGTGATTCTTGTTGGAGGGCACCTCGACTGTTGGGACTTGGCTACGGGTGCCACCGACAATGGGCTTGGCTCTTTCTCCATTCTCGATATGGCGCGTGCCATGGCTGGCATGCCTTTCAAGCCTGAGCGCACCATCCGATTCGTGCTGTTCATGGGTGAGGAGCAAGGCCTGCTCGGCTCGCGCGCCCTCGTTGAGCATTACAAGAAGGTCGGCGAGATCTCTCGGATTCGCTGCATGGTGAACCTTGACATGAGCGGCAACCCGCAGGGTTTCGGCATTGGGGGGCCCAAGGAATGGTCGGAAGTGGTCACGCGATCATGCGCGGCCATTCGCGAAGTGGATAGCGCAGCCTTCGCTGGCCGGGTGAGCCAAGAAGTGTGGCTCCACAGCGACCATCAGCCTTTCCTGCTCGCTGGTGTTCCGGTCATTTACCCGCTTAGCGACCTGGGCAAACACGTTTACGGCTGCTACCACAGTAGCTGCGACGACATCCACCTGGTTGAGCCGCAAGCGATGGTGAATAATGCGCGATTCGTGGGCGCCCTGCTCTATCTGCTTGCCGCCGAGCCTGCGCTTCCAGCGCATTTCACAGAAGAAGCACTGAGGGAAAGGCTCATTGAAGCCGGGCTGGAGCAAGCCCTAAGGATCGGAGGCGACTGGCCGTGGTGATTGACCGCGCTATTCGCCGCCTTTCGAATTACCACTCTCGGCGCCCTTCATGGCAACCAGGTCGCGGTCGAACAGATAGAGACCACCCTTGTCGTTGCCAATCAGATTGAGCTTATCGATAAGCGTCCGCGCAAGCGCCTATTCCTCGGTCTGCTCCCGCACGTACCACTGCATGAAGTTGTGCGTGGTGTAATCCTTCTCCTTCAAGCAGAGATCCACAACGCCATTGATTTCGTTGGTCACCTTGGTCTCGTGATCGAGCAGGGCCCGGAAAATGTCGGTGATGGTCTTGAAGCTTGTGCCCGGCTGCTTCAGGGCGGGAATGATGGCGCGACCACCGCGCTCGTTGATGAACTTGACGAGCTTGAGCATGTGCATGCGCTCCTCGTCGCTGTGGCGGTAGAGGAAGGCGGCCGTTCCACCAAGGCCCTGGTTCTCGGCCCACGAGGCCATGGCGAGGTATGCTTGACTGCTTGCGGCCTCGATGGCCACTTGTCCGTTAAGCGCTGCTTCGATTTTCTTGGATAGCATGTTGTGGTGTTCTGGTGACAAAGTAAGCGCCATCAGGGGCGCGGTGTTCAGCGCTTGTTGAAGTTGTTCATCGCGTTCGCGACGCCCAGCAGTCCGAACTGGAGCACGGCTTTCGCTGCGAGTTCGATACGCTCGCCCAGGGTCTTGCGCTCCGCTTCATTCCATGCGCCCAGGACGTATTCGCTCTGCCGGCCCTTCGGGAAATCGCTTCCTATTCCGAAGCGTAAGCGGGGGAACTCCTCTGTACCAATCAGTTCGATGATGCTCGTGAGCCCATTGTGCCCGCCTGCTCCGCCTTTGGCCCGGATGCGAATGGTGCCGAAAGGGATGGCCAAGTCGTCTGCGATCACCAGCACGCGCTCGGCCGGAATGCCCTCTTGCTCCATCCAATAACGAACGGCCTTGCCGCTGAGATTCATGAACGTGCTTGGCTTGATCAGGATGAAGGTCCTGCCTTTGTGGCGCAGCTCGGCGCGGTCGCCATACCGGTCGGGGGCGAAACGCGCTTCGGCAGCAGCGGCCAAGTGGTCGAGCACCTGAAAGCCGATGTTGTGCCTTGTGCCAGCGTACTCCGGCCCTGGATTGCCAAGGCCAACAATCAAGTGCTTCATGTGGATCGCAAAGAAACGAGCCCCGACAAGGTCGAGGGCCCGTAGCATTCGAAGTTGATTGATGCGATTACTTCTTCGCGGCAGGTTTCGCCTCCGCGGCTTTCGCATCGGCGGCTGGCTTGGCACCTGCGGCAGGCGTACCAGCGGCGGGAGCGGCGCCGGGGGCGGCTGCGGCAGTTGCGGCCTCCTCCACCTTCTTCGGCATCTTAAGCGTGGCCACCACGTCGGTTTCGTTCTCCAGCACTGTAAGCCCATCGAGCTTCAGATCGCTCACGTGTATGGTCTGGTTCAGCTTCAGGCCGCTCACATCCACATCGAGGTGTGCCGGAATACGAGCAGGAAGGCCCTTCACCGTCACCTTCCGCATGGTCTGGTTCAGCTTGCCGCCCTCACGAACACCGGGGGCTTGGCCCACCAGACGAACAGCGAGGCGCACGCGCGCTTCACGATCCTCCTTCAGCTCCATGAAATCAACGTGGATCACATTGTCGCCAACGGGGTGGAATTGCTTCTGGTGCACCATGGCAAGGGTCTTATTGCCGTCGATGTCGAGCTCGATGCTGTTGACGTCGGCGGTGAATACCACTTTGCGCAGGGCTGCCTCCTCCACACTGAAGTGAACGGTGTTGCCGCCGCCATAGAGCACGCAAGGCACGCGCTTAGCGCGTCGGAGCTGTGCGGCGGACTTTGTGCCGGTGTTGTTGCGGGCGGCGCCGCTGAGGGCTACTGTGTTCATGGCCTTCTGTTGTTTACGCGATGATGAAATGGCTGCTGATGCTCTCGTGGCTGCGCACGCGGCGGATCACATCCGCGAAGAGCTGCGATACGCTGAGCACTTTGATCTTGCTGGTCTGCGCGAGCTTCTCGGCAGAAGTGGGAATAGTGTCTGTGACGATGATCTCGGTAAGCGCACTGTTCTCGATGCGCGCACAAGCGTCGCCACTCAGAACGGCGTGTGTACAAACAGCGCGCACACTGGTGGCGCCGAGGTCCATCATCATGTCGGCGGCCTTGGTGAGCGTGCCCGCGGTGTCGATCATGTCGTCCACGAGCACAACGTTCTTGTCCTTCACGTCACCAATCACTGTCATGCGCTCGATCTGGTTGGCCACTTTGCGCTGCTTGTAGCAGATGGCCATGTCGCAGCCCAAGTGCTTGCTGTAGGCATTGGCGCGCTTGGTGCCGCCGGTATCGGGCGCCGCCATCACCAGGTCGGGCAGGTTCATGGACTTGATGTGCGGCAGGAAGATGGTGCTGGCGAAAAGGTGATCGACTGGCACCTCGAAGAAGCCCTGGATCTGGTCGGCGTGCAGATCCATGGTCATGATGCGGTCCACGCCGGCGGCGGTGAGCATGTTGGCCACCAGCTTGGCGCCCACCGAAACGCGGGGCTTGTCCTTGCGGTCCTGCCGGGCGAAACCGAAGTAGGGCATCACGGCCACGATGCGCTTGGCGCTGGCGCGCTTGGCGGCATCAACCATGAGCAGCAGCTCGAAGAGGTTGTCGCTGGGCGGGAAGGTGCTCTGCACGATGAAGACCAGCTCGCCGCGCACGGTTTCCTCGAAGCTGGGCTGGAACTCGCCATCGCTGAAGCGGCTCACGGCCACCTCGCCCAAGCGCTCGCCACTGGCCGCAGCAATCTGCTCCGCCAAGTATTTGGTGGCGGTACCGCTGAAGATTTTGGCGCTCTCGAGCATGGCCCTGTTTCCCGAAACGGGCCGCGAATGTAGAGATCCTCAGCGGGTTATCAACACCTGTGGGTTGTGCGGGGGGCGGAGGGCGGCGGATACCTTCGGCGCCGGTCCTCTCATCAGGACCCCAGATGCCCAAACGCCCTTCCTCGCGCGATTCCCGCCCAGACCCCTCCACTTCCCGCCTTGCCCAAGACGTGCTGGCCGCCATTCGCCGCTCGGGACATGCGGGAATCACCAGCCAGCAGCTGACCTTGCAGCTGGGTTTCAAGGACAAGGGCCAGCGCTATCTGCTCTTCGACGCCATTGACGCGCTGCTTGACGAGGGCCGGATCGAGAGCGGCAAGAAGGGGCGATACACTGCACAGGGGGGCAAGGACAGCGTGGAGGGCCGCATCGACATCATCGCGAGCGGCGCTGGGTACGTGCGCGTGGAGGGCGGCGAGGAGGACATCTTCATTCACAACAAGAACGTGGGCGTTGCGCTGCATGGCGATCGCGTGCTGGTGAAGGTGATGAGCAGCCGCGGCTCGCGCGCCGAGGGCAAGATCCTGAGCATCCTGGAGCGGCGCCGCACCGAATTCGTAGGCACCATACACAAGCAGCAGGGGCGCCTCATGCTGGTGGCCGATGACCAGCGCGTGCAGCGGCCCTTCTTCATTCCGCCGCACGAGAGCCTCAATGCACAAGAGGGCGACAAGGCCATCATCGCGCTGGGCGAATGGAAGGACAGCCGCGACATCCCGCGCGGCAAGGTGACGCGCGTGCTGGGCCGTGCCGGCGAGCACCACGTGGAGATGCACGCCATCCTCGCGGAGTTCGGACTGCCGCTCGATTTCCCCGAGAGCGTGCAATTGGCCAGTGAGAAGATCAAGAATGGCGTAACGCCGGAAGAGATCGCCAAGCGCCGCGATGTGCGCGCCATCCCAACGCTCACCATCGACCCCGACGATGCCAAGGACCTGGATGATGCGCTGAGCGTTCGCCGCTTGGAGAATGGCCATTGGGAAGTGGGCATCCACATCGCCGACGTGAGCCATTATGTGACGCCTCGCAGCGTGATCGACATGGAGGCAGCGAACCGCGCCACCAGCGTTTACCTCGTTGATCGCGTGGTGCCCATGTTGCCAGAGAGCCTCAGCAACGACCTCTGCTCGCTCAATCCCAACACCGATAAGCTCAGTTTCAGCGCCATCTTCGAGATGGATGAGCAAGCGCGCATCAGCAACGAATGGTTCGGCCGCACGGTGATGCGCTCGCAGCGCCGTTTCGCTTACGCCGAAGCGCAAGCCATCATCGACGGTGGAGAAGGCGACTTCAAGGATGAGGTGCTCACCTTGCACAGGCTCGCGCAGGTGATGCGCAAAGAGCGGATCGAGAATGGCGCGCTGGAGATCGGCGGCAACGAGGTGAAGTTCAAGCTCGATGAGCAAGGGCGCCCGCTCGGCGTGTACGAGAAGGTGATGGGTCCAGCGAATTGGCTGATCGAAGAATTCATGCTGCTCGCGAACAAGCGCGTGGCGGCGTGGGTGGGCAAGCAGAAGAAGGGCGCCCCGGCCTCCGCCGGGGTGACGCGACCTTTTGTATATCGTGTTCACGACTTGCCCGACCCGGAGAAGATCGAGCAGTTGCGCGGATTAGCAAAGAGCTTCGGGCACAACCTCGTCGTAGCCAAGGGCGAGGACCTACCGCATGCGATCAACCGCCTCTTGCAAGAAGTGCGCGGCAAAGACGAAGAGAACACCATCAAGCAAGTGGCCATCCGCAGCATGGCGAAGGCGATCTACAGCACCGAGAACATCGGTCACTATGGATTGGCCTTCGAGCACTACACGCACTTCACCTCCCCCATCCGCCGCTATCCGGATCTATTGGTGCATCGCGCCATGGCGCACTACCTCGCCGGCGGCAAGCCCCTGGACCGCGAAGCGCTCGATGTGAGCTGCAAGCACAGTTCGCGCATGGAGAAACAAGCGGCCGATGCGGAGCGCGCGAGCATCAAGTACAAACAAGCGGAGTATCTGTTGGCGCGCATCGGGCAGGAGTTCGAGGGCATCATCAGCGGGCTCACGAATTGGGGCATCTATGTGCAGCTGCGAGAGCGCCTTTGCGAGGGCTTGATCCAGATGCGCGAGCTGCCCGGCGACGTGTTCAAGTTCGATCAGCAACGCTACTTGGTCTCTGGCCACCGCACGGGCCGCAAGTTCCGCTTGGGCGACGAGGTCACTGTTGTAATCAAGGCCGTGGACATGGACAAGCGCACGGTCGATTTCGTGCTTGCGGGAGAGGCGCGCGGGCCTGTGACGACGAGCGGGAAATTCGAGCGGAGGCCGGGAAAGAAGAAACCCGGACGACGCTGATCATCCGGGCTTCGTAGTTGATTATGATGCTCCCTACACCAGATTCAATCTCTTCGCCAGGTCATCCTTGTAGCTGCCGCCGATAGGAATCACCTTCTTGTCGTTCTCGAGGATGAGGTTGGGCTGCTCAATGGCGGTGATCTTGTCCACGCGCACAATGAAACTGCGGTGAACACGGACGAATTCGCTCTCGGGCAGCTTCGCCTCGATGTCCTTCATGGTACTGTGAACCGTGTAGCGCGTATTCAGCAGGTTGATGACGACGTAGTCTTTCAACGCCTCCACGAAGTAGATGTCCTTGGTGTTGAGCTTCACCAGGCGGCTGTTGCTCTTCACGAAGAGGATGTCCTTATTGCTGTCCTTGTTCTCGACAAGCGCGTAGAGCATGTCGCGCTCGCGCAGCACCTCTGTTTCCTTCTTGTGTTTGTATAGGGCCATCTCGATCGACGTGTGGATGTCGATCTCTTTGAATGGCTTGATGATATAGCCGTACGGCTGCGTCACCTTCGCCTTGGCCAGGGTGCTCTCATCGGCATAGGCCGTGAGGAAAATGACGGGTATGCTGGCCTCTTTGCGGATGGCCTCGGCCGCTTCAATGCCGCTCATTTCACCCTTGAGCATGATGTCCATGAGGATGATGTCGGGCATATGCTCTTTGGCCAATGCCACGGCCTGCTCTCCTGTGCTTGCCGCGCCTACGACATGATAGCCCAGCTTCTTTAGGCTGTGCTGAATGTCCTTGCTCACGATGCTCTCGTCCTCAACGACCAAGACGTTCGTCTGCGCCATGTGGTTTTCGGTTATCCCGTTCAAAAGTAAGTAAATAGGACAGGCCGCTGCGGTTGTTGCGCTGCATGCTGCCATCCAATTGCGCCGTGAGCATGCCCACGAGTTCCATGCCCAGGCCTCCGTCGCGCTCCTCATCGAAACCTGCGGGAAGGCCGGGCCCATTGTCTGCCACCGAAATCCGAACAGTGTCTTCTTCGATGCTCAATGAGACCTCTAGGGCGCCCGCCCGATCACTGGCGAAGGCATGCTTGAGCGCATTGCTGATTATTTCATTAAGGAGCAGCCCACAAGGCATGGCTTGATCGATACCGAGGTGGACGGGTTGCAGATCGAGCCTGAGTTGCACGCGCGCTCCGGTGCTGTAGCTGCTCACCAGATCCTGTGTAAGGCCCTCGATGTAATCGGCCAGATCAATGCTGCTGAACTGCTTGTTCATGTAAAGCCGCTCATGGATGAGGGCCATGCTGCGCACACGGTCGCGGCTGTGATGCAGCATTTCACGCACCGCGGTGTCCAAGCCTTCACGGCGCTCCTGCAACTTCGTGATGCTGCTGATCACCTGCAAGTTGTTCTTCACGCGATGATGAACCTCTTTCAGGAGGATCTCCTTCTCGATCACGCTTTGCTCCAGTGCGCGCTGCGCCTGCTTCCGATCGGTGATCCCATATGCCAGGCATGCGATTTCATTCACCTCGCCATCTACCACGATCGGGTTCAGGAAGTTCTCCACCCAAGCGGGGTCTCCGCGCAGGTCGATGAGCTCGACCTCGAATTGCTGAGGCTTTCCACGCAGGGCGTTTCCATACTTTATCAGGAGCGGCTTCACATGGGCGGGCGCGAGGCGCTCAGCCATGCGATCCGGGAAGGAGTCGCCCAATTCGAGCTGTATTCCGTGAATCTCGCGGATGCTCCGCTGGAAGTGCGGGTTGAACCCGGTGAGGCACAGTTCGCGATCGAGGGTCCAGATCATCATATTGGCAGAACTCTCGAAAATCGCCTTGATGCGAGCGGCCTGATCGCGAACGGTGTCCTCGGCTTCCTTCTGCTCTGTAATCTCATGGCCTATTCCGAAAACCTCGACGACCCGCCCGTCCGTCACCACCGGACTAAGGAACACCTCGTTGCATACGCGCCTGCCTTCGGTATCGAAGCGGTCGGTCTCAAATCGATTGGCCCGCCCCCCAAAGGCCTCGCGATAGCGTTCCTCCCAAAGCGCATGATACTCGTCGCTGGCGAATCGCTGGCGCGGCTTGTTAGGGTCACGGTTCAGCTGCGGGCGTACACCATAGAGCCTGTGAATCATGTCACTATAGCCCTGATTGAACGATGTGATCCGGATCCCTTCATCGACGGTCCAAAACATGTGCTCACTGCTCTCGAACAGCGCTTTCCATTTAGCCTCATGCTCGTCCAGCTGTTTCCGAGCTTCCAGCGCACCTGAGATGTCCCGGAAAATGCATCGCGCCGCAACCGGCACACCATCTTCGCGACGTACGCTGATGCTCCCCTCCACGGTGATCGGCTGCCCATCCTTCGCACGCATCACGGTCCTAATCACGCCCAATCGTTCGCCGCGCATGGTCGACTCGAGGTGGTTGCGCCAAGCATCGGCATGCGGTGGGTGTATGATCTCTCCAATGGCCATGGTCGAGACCTCTTGCTTCGAGTAGCCCAGCGTGCGCCTCCACGCTTCGTTCACATATTCCAACCTGCCGTCTGGGCTTATGCTCTGAATCAGGTCCGTCGCGCTCTCGATGAGGTCGCGATAGCGCTCCTCACTTGCTTTGAGCGCTTCTTGGTCCTTCATCATACGGGTGATGTCGCGAGAGACGCCCATGACCCCAATGACGCGGCCTTCCTCGTCGTACAGCTTTGATGCTGAAAGGAACGAGGTGAATACGTTCCCGTATTTGTCCCGATTGCGGATTTCTCCTGCATACACACCGTGCCGCTCCAGCTCTGCCTGCACGCGATTGTATTCCTCCGGGTCCGCGTATAGCAGTCTCGTATCCAATCCCCAAACCTCATCGGCCTCATAGGCGAACCGCATGCAGGCTGCCGGATTATATTCCGTGATACGTCCATGTTGATCCGCCGCCATGATCATATCCAAGGAACTATCAATCAGGCTGCGCGCGAAGCGCTTCGATTGCCGCAGCTCCTCCTGGGTGCGCCGATGCATCTCGATCTCCTCACGGAGCACCTGATTCACCTCTTGCGCGATCCGGAGTTGAACCCGATCGCGCAAGACCCGGTCACGCGTGGCGTTGTCCTGCAGGGCAATCTGTGCCGCAGGGCGTCCGCCATGAAGAGTTGGACCGCAGAAAACCAATAGCTCCGTATCGCCTAGGGTGGTTATCGATTCGCGATCGTTTCCAACCAGCGCTTCCTTGATCATGCTGCGAATCGCTTCCCTGTCTTGCTGTGGGAACAGCGAGTCGATGGGCCGCCCTCCGATGTCAGAGCCGACGAAAGCGATGGCAGCAGGATTCGCGTATTGCACAACGCCATCCTGTACAACGATCAGCCCGTCGCGCATGCGTTCAACCAGGCCACGGAAGCCCGCCATCATGGTGCGTTGTTCCGCCTCCGCTTGTTTCAGCGAAGTGATGTCCATGAACATCCCCAACACCGTGGGCTCACTACCGGTGGTGTCGAAGAAGACATTCTCCTGCACGATCACCTCCTTGCCGCTCTTGTGCTTCAGTCGTATCTCGTAATTCAGCAAGCGACCATCGCGCCGAAGCTCTTCGAGGTAGCTCTTCCGATCCTCCGAACTGAAATAAAGCTCACTGGCGTTGCATGCAAGAAGCTCGGCTTTTCCCGAGTAGCCCAGCACATGGGCCATGGTGTCATTGCATTCGATGAACCGCCCGTCGAGTGTCGTCCTGAAAATTCCCGCGAGATTCCCCTCGAGCAATTGATCATAGCGCCGGCGCAACTCCACCAAGAGTCCGGTGGTTCCAGCGCCTGGGCTTGATGTCTGATCGCGTTTCTGGCTCACGGCTGATCCTCTCCTGACTGATAGGGTGGCGGAACCCGCGTGCCATCGATTCGCATCTCTATCCCGTCGCGATAACGAACCACCAAGGTGATCAAGCCATCTTCATTGAAATAGGTGTGATCGCCTTGAGCCAAACCTCCACTATACCGGCCCTCCAACTTCATGCGCCCATTGGGCCAGTACCAACGGTGCTTGCCATCCGGCTCTCCATTCTGAAAAGAACCGGTGAAATACTTCTTACCATCACCATAGGCGTACACCCATGGTCCATCCTTCAAGCCGTCCTTGTATGTGCCCTCTTCCCGGTGATCGCCAACCTCATACACCCATTTGCCATCACGCCTGCCATCGATGTACTCGCCTTGGGTGATCACCTTGCCCTCCTCATCGTATTCCGTCGAAGCACCATCTTCCTTACCGCGCCTGTAGTTCTCTTCCCGGTGCATAGCTCCGCTTTCGTAAAACCAGGTCCACTTCCCCTGCGGTAATCCTGCTTGGTGCTTCCCTTTCTGTTCAACCTTGCCGCTACGGTGGTAATAGGTCCAATCACCTTCCTTCTTGCCCTCCACGTAATTGCCTTCCGCTCTCTTCTCACCAGTGGCGAAGTACTCCACCCAAGGGCCTTCCATTACACCGAGGTTGTTCACCAGGCCTGCACTGATCAATTGATCCCCCATGAAGATCCTGGCACCCGTGGTGTTGCCTTTCAAATCGAACTCCCGGAATAGCCCTTCGCGCTTGCCTGATTTCGAATAGCTGCCGATGCTCGCCACTTTGCCATTGTTGTGGAAGGTGCGCTTGATCTCTACTGTGAGTTTCTCCGCGGCATCGGCATCAATCTCACCAACATCGAATTTCTGCATCCCCTTCAGCCCCCCTTGCGCATCGTACTCCTTGAATATGCCATGGCGCTTATCGTCCACAAAGTTCCCTTCCCAACGCACTTTGCCATCCGGATAGAATTCCTTCCATGGGCCTTGTCTAAGACCCGCTCGGTCCAGTCGATTGATATCCTCTCGACGCCTCAGCATGCCCGCACCAAAATGCAGGATGGCCACGATGCGCCCATCCTCCGCGTATTCAATCCCGCGTCCATCCTCCTTCCCTTGCCTGAATGGAATCTCTTTGTGCCTGGTTCCGTTGGCTCTGTTGTATGCAGCCATTCCATCGCGCAGATCGTCTTGGAAAGGCTCCATGCTGATCACGATGCCCGAGGTGTCGTACCGCGTCATGGCCCCTTGCTTCTTGTTCTCCCTATAGTTGATCACCGTTTCTAATCGGCCTCGTGCATCAAAGAACCGCCAAGCGCTATCGAGAAGGCCATTCTTTCGGAAGCCCTCGGAGCGCAACAAACCGTTCTCATGATAGCTCTTCCAGTTTCCCTCAGGCTTTCCATTCACCACCATTCCTTCGCTGCTCAGCAGCCCATTCGGATGGAAGTATCGGGCTAAGCTATCCTGTGCCAATGCACCGCGCATGAACAAGCCAACAACGATTAGAAGAGCGAACCGCATTGTATTCAATCTTCTTTAAAGGATTGATGATATAGTAAGAGCTGTTGGATCGGTTGATGCTTAATCTGGTTGGTGCTTGCTCGAACCAGTTATCAAAAGTAATTCACCATACACCAACCGCTATCGCGGAGTCGAGAATAGGAATGCTTCTGATAGCCAATGATTCCTGATTCTGATTGAACATTGTGGAAAACCAAAGGGAGTGCGAGTCGTTTGCAAACGGGCATTCGCTGACTCGGTCGGAATAGTGGGCATCTTGTTCGAAATCGCGGAGAAATTAGGCTTGTTCGGCTTCGGTTCCCGATGGACTGTTGAAAACCCCGATGCCACAAGCTTTTGTCAACCAGGTCTGGCAACAATGAACTGGTGGGCTGTTGAAAGCCCGGTATCTTGCGCCTCATGACAAGCCGTATCGCCATTGGTTCGGATCATGCAGGATTCACGCTCAAGGGGTTAATCAAAGGACGACTGCTGGCCTTAGGCCATTCTGTTCAGGATCTCGGTACGCACTCAAGTGATAGCATTGACTATCCTGTTCCGGCGCATGCTGTGGCGGGCATGGTGGAACGAGGCGAGGCGGAATGTGGCATCTTGATCTGCGGAAGTGGAAATGGTGTGAGCATTGCGGCAAATAAGCACGTTGGGATTCGATCAGCCTTGGCGTGGAACCCGGAGATAGCGGCTTTAGGGAAGCAACATAACAATGCGAACGTTCTGGCGATACCTGCACGGTTCGTCTCAGTCGAAGAAGCGTTCGCGATAGTGGATGCTTATCTAGGTGCTCGCTTCGAAGGAGGAAGGCACCAGGTAAGAGTTGACAAAATCGAAGGCGCATGAGGTTACTTATATCACTAGTCATATGCTTCTGGGCGACACTGGTCATAGCGCAGCCTGAAGCAGTTTCTGTCAGGTACGCGAGGACAATAACCAAGACCGAGCTGAAAGAGCACCTTGAAGTACTTGCCAGTGATTCATTTATGGGGCGTGATACTGGGAAGGCTGGTCAGAAATTGGCAGCGGCATATCTCCGCGAGCGCTTCCGCGCCTGTGGCATACCACCGCTTAACCTACCAGGGATGGATGAAGGTTATTATCAGCCTTATCGTCTCGTGGAAGAGCGCAAGGGATCAATCTCGGTTCAGTACAAGGGTCGGACTTTGGAATTCCTGAATGAGGTTCTGTACTTGACAGAGGAGTTCACTGGGTCGGTTAGTGTCAAAGAGCTTCAGGTGCTTCGAGCCAACGCATTGCGACAGAAGCCAAAAAGCGCCGCCAACCACATCCTGCTGCAATTGGCGGCAGATGTGGCCATGACCGACCTGCGGCCAATACTCGAACAGGAAGCCGTCCGTTCAGCGGATATCGTGCTCGTTGTCGCACCTGATCAATTGTTCGAGCAGCTTCAGGTTTTTGTGCACCCGGAAGGAAGTCGAATGCGCCTAGCCGACGAGATGGCCAATCATGCGAGCAAGCCAAATGGAAGTCAGATACTCTTCATCACGCAAACAACGCTGGAGAAGATCGCAGGGGCCAAGAAGGCCAAGGGGCTGCATGCTATGCCGAACGGATCAAGGTTGAAAACGAAGATGTTGATTACCGGAAAGCCTAAGATGAAAGAGGTGATTGCGGAGAATGTGCTAGCTTATATCGAGGGCAGCGATAAGAAGGATGAGCACGTGATAATCACGGCTCATTACGATCATATCGGTGTCGAAGGAGGGGTTGTTTACAATGGCGCAGACGACGATGGGAGCGGAACCGTAGCGTTGATGGAAATAGCAGAAGCGCTTGCTCTGGCCAAGGCCGAGGGTTACGGCCCCCGCCGCAGCATCCTAATCATGCCAGTAAGCGGAGAGGAGAAGGGCCTTCTTGGTTCGCGCTTTTATAGCGACCATCCTGTGCTTCCGCTGGAGAAGGCCGTAGCGAATCTGAATATCGACATGATAGGAAGGACGGATAGCGCGCATGCCGAAGGCCCACCATATGTTTATGTCATCGGGAGTGATAGGCTAAGCAGCGATTTGCACGCCGTGAATGAAGCGGCGAACAAAGACAACGTTGGCATCGAGCTGGACTATGCGTTCAATGCGGCTGATGACCCGAATCGTTTCTACTACCGGAGCGACCATTACAACTTCGCTCGTAAGGGCATTCCGTGCATCTTTTATTTCAGCGGTGTTCACGAGGACTACCACCAGCCTGGCGACGACGTAGAGAAGATCCGGTTCGATCTATTGGAGCGGCGTACACGGCTGGTGTTCCATACGGCATGGGAACTAGCCAATCGCGAGGATCGGATTCGTATTGATAAGCCGACGAAATAGGAGCTAGGCCTTTTCTGAAAGCAATTGCTTGAGAAAGGACTCAAGTTGCTGTTTGTAGATGACATAGTGAGCACCAGTGCCCGGGCCATAGAAGCCGGTTCGAATGCGCCGCACCTCACCGCGCCGATCAATAAAGATGCAAGTCGGGTAACTCATGAGGTGATTCAGGAATGGCAATCGTGAAGCCGCAATGTCCTTGGCGGCACTCCCTCCATAGAGTATCGGATAAGGCACATGAAGCTCCTCTTTGAAGCGCCGCAAGCCTAGGATTGCCCGCCGCTCATCGCTATGCTTCTCGAAGGCTATTGCCAGCACACGGAGCCCCTGGTCTCGATGGGCCTCATAGAGTTCGGTGAGGAGAATGGTCTCGTCTACGCAGTTTGGGCACCAACTACCCATGACATGAACGATAAGCGGTCTACCGCTGTAAGAGCTATCGTTCGGTGAGTGCTCAATACCATCAAGATCCAGGAAGTTGAAATCAACCCTATCATAACCATCGCGCAGGGCGGTTAATGAATCCGGGTCCCGAAGGCGGTAATCCGGATCCCGAGTGGCCACCCACGGCTCCTGCCAATGCGTGCCGCTCCAGAAACGGCCGTGGAGGCTATCGCCACGAAGAGCACAAGCGAATAGGAACGCATGATTCCCGTCAAAGCCGCTGAGGTACATGGAGTCCCCGCAAGCAGCACCCTCAAGGAATCTGTAGTCGCCTGTTTCGGTCATGAACGTGCCGGTCACGATTCCATTCGGTTCTGCGGAGAATTGGCCGATGGAGGAGTAGGCGTCTGGCGTGCCCGGGCTGAATTGGGTTGCCCACGAGCCAGCAAATGGCGTTGCTCCCGAGGCACAGAGTGAAGCGAATCGGCCCCTGGGCCCTGCCGTGGCCGTGAATGGTATGCGGTAGTTGTCCCCCTTCAGCCGATTCTTCCATTCTCCGTGAATCAGCGAGTCTCCGAAAACACGACCCACAAATTCCGAATCGAATAATGGCATTTCTGCGCGAAAGGAATCGTCATGCAGGACGATTGACTCGACCCTGATGCGTTCTTGGCCATTATGAATTTCAATGAAAGGAGCGCCAGAGGAATCATGTGAAGCAGTCCAGTCGAAGGGAAGCTTCGTGCCCCCGCCAAGATCAAGCACCACCCTCCACCGGCCAAGGCGAATGCGCTCTTGTGAATGGACACAAGAGGCAAGAATCGCCACGATGATGGTGGCGAGAAGAATGCTGCGGTTTAGCAAAGTCAGGCGAATGTAGCATGAAGGAAATGGCTCAGATGTCGAACTTGATTCCTTGCGCCAGTGGCAGCTTGTTGCCGTAGTTGATGGTATTGGTCTGGCGACGCATGTATGCCTTCCACGCATCGCTGCCGCTCTCGCGCCCGCCGCCGGTGTCCTTCTCGCCGCCGAAGGCGCCGCCGATCTCCGCGCCGCTGGTGCCGATGTTCACGTTGGCGATGCCACAATCGCTGCCGGCTGCGCTCAGGAAGCGTTCGGCCTCGCGCAGGTCCAGCGTCATGATGGCGCTGCTGAGACCCTGCTTCACGTTGTTCTGGATGGCCACGGCCTCATGCACGTCGCCGCTGTAGCGCAACAGGTAGAGGATCGGCGCGAAGGTCTCCTCCTGTACGATGGGCATCTCCGGCGTGGCCTCCACCACGGCGGGTCTCACATAGCAGCCGCTCTTGTAACCCGCGCCAGCAACCACTCCGCCTTCCACCGCAAGGATTCCCCCCTGCTCTTTCGCCGCCTTCAAGGCTTGCAGATACATCTCAACGGCGGCCCTATCGATCAAGGGCCCCACGTGGTTCTTCTCATCCAACGGGTCGCCGATGCGCAGTTGCTTGTACGCGCTCATGAGCTTTTGCTTGAAGGCGTCGTACACCTTGTCGTGGATGATCAGGCGGCGCGTGCTGGTGCAGCGCTGGCCGGCCGTGCCCACGGCACCGAACACACAACCGATGAGGGACATGTCCAAGTCGGCCTTGTCGCTGATGATGATTGCGTTGTTGCCGCCGAGCTCCAACAGCGAACGGCCAAGACGCTGACCCACTGCCGCGCCCACGGCCTTTCCCATGTGGGTGCTGCCTGTGGCGCTCACCAGGGGGATGCGCGCATCGTGGCTTAGCCACTCCCCTACTTCGCGTGCGCCGTTCACCACGCAGCTCACGCCCTCGGGCACACCGTTGCGCTTGAACACTTCCGCCGTGATATGCTGGCAGGCTATGCTGCAAAGCGGTGTTTTCTCGCTCGGTTTCCAGATCGATACATCGCCGCAGATCCATGCCAGCGCGGTGTTCCAGCTCCACACGGCCACGGGGAAATTGAAGGCCGTGATGATGCCCACCAGTCCGTACGGATGCCATTGCTCGTACATGCGGTGCTCGGGGCGTTCGCTGTGCATCGTAAGGCCATGTAGTTGCCGGCTCAGGCCCACGGCGAAGTCGCAGATGTCGATCATCTCCTGCACCTCGCCCAGGCCTTCCTGGTAGCTCTTGCCCATCTCGTAGCTCACAAGCTTGCCGAGGTCGGCTTTGTGCCTGCGCAATTCTTCGCCGAGTTGCCGGACCACTTCGCCGCGCTTGGGTGCCGGCCAGTTCCGCCATTCAGCAAAAGCTTGCCGCGCCGTGGCCACCACCGTTTCGTATTCAGCCCGATTGGCACTGCGCACAGTTCCGATCAACGAGCCATCTACCGGACTGAAGCTCTCAAGCGCGTCCCCCCCTCCTTTCAACCAATTCGATCCGGTGGAAACACCGCTGGAGGCCGGCTGCACGCCAAGCGTTTTCAGGGTGTCTGCGATGCGGCTGGGCGAAAGGGTCGTCGTGCTCATACGAAGGGGAATTTGGGCGGCAAATGTACTGGGAGCGGGGGGCAATGGCGCAGCAAGGAACGCGTTGGCCATTGAACTGACCGCAATACGCGCAAGACGTTGATAAACAAGGAATTAGACTAGAATATTAAGAGCACTCAGAAGCGGCCACAGGGCTCATATCGCACGCCGGATGCCTTGCACCACTCTTCAGAATGGCCAAATGCACCAGAGGGCGGAAAACCGCCCCAGTGCCCCTCAGGGCTTCTTCGCAATGAAAAGCGTGCTGGAAGTCGAACGGCCTGAAGCGATGGCCACGAGGTTCGAGAAGGCAGCTTTCAGCACCGCGAGCGGCCAGGCGACCATGGCCGGCCTGCCGAGATAGCGCTCGCTGAGCAGTGCGATGTAGAACGCATCGAGCCACATGTGTCTGGTCTGTACGAGCTCGAATCCGTGTTGCCCGAGCAGCTGGGCGATATCCTGCTTCCTGAAGTGCCAGAGGTGCCGGGGTACATCCCAGGCGGCCCATCGGGGTCCATAGTGGGCGGCGTCCCAGGAACCCCGGTCAGGCACCGCCACGAGCAGATATCCGCCCTTGGCGAGCAGGGCGTAAAGTCGTTTCACGGAGGCGTTCAGGTCGTGCAAATGTTCCATGACATGCCACAGGGTGATGGCTTGGAACTGTTCCTGGGCAGGTACATCCTCGAGGGCGGCGGACACCTTCAAGGCGCGCTGGCGGATTGCTGCTTCACGGGCGCGCAGCACCGGTTCCACCCCTTCCACCTGGTAACATCGGGCGGAGAGAAAGGCCAGGAAGTCTCCTGTTCCGCAGCCAACATCCAGGAGCTTTCCGTGGGGTACGTGGGTGCGGATTAAGGCGCGTTTCTGCGCCAGGGCACGCTGCCGTGCGCTGCGGTAGATGCGCGCAAGAAGGCGCTTCGAAGTGGCATCGTGCGAGAAGTAGTCCTCACCGCTGTAGTAGCGACCGATGCTGTTCTGTGCGGGTCTCGGGTCCGTATAGCGGAAGCCACACGGAGCGCAATCGACCAAGGAGAAAACATCCTGTGTGAGATGGTGGTCTTTGACCTCTAGCGCGGCCACACGTCTGGCAGAGCCGCAGATGGGACAGGCAGTTACGGGCTCCAAGGGTGTTTGTTCCACGTGGAACGTGGGTGTTGGTTCAACGGCCGAGATACACCAGAAGCACGCTAAGGTCGGCTGGCGAAACGCCACTGATGCGCGAGGCCTGGCCCAGGGTGCGCGGCTTGATCTGGTCGAGTTTCTGGCGTGCCTCAAATGACAATGAGGTCAGGCGCGCATAGTCCATTTCCAGTTCTAGGGGGACATCCTCAAGCCTGTTGAGTTTCTGGGCCATCTCTCGCTCCTTGCTTAGGTAGCCCTCGTACTTCACATCGGTTTCCACCTGCTCCACCACCTCAGCAGACAGGGTCCCCATGCGCTCCTTGAGTTCGGGAACGGCAGGTGCGAGATGTTCAATATCGGCCAACGCCACCTGTGGCCGTAGGAGCAGATCGAAGAGCTTCACCCTCTGGTTCAACGGGGATGTTCCACGTGGAACAAGCACCTCGTTCGCAGCGTCGGGGTCCACGCTTTCGCGGCGTATGGTGGCCACCAGATCGCGCACGTATTGCTGCTTCAACTCCACGCGACGCATGCGCTCATCATCCGCCAGACCCAGGGCGCGGGAGAGGGGGGTGAGGCGGATGTCCGCATTGTCCTGGCGCAGGAGGATGCGGAATTCGGCCCGGCTGGTGAACATGCGGTAGGGCTCTTCGGTGCCCTTGGTAATCAGGTCGTCGATGAGTACGCCGATGTAGGCCTCGTCCCGGCGCAGGATGAAGGGCTCATTTTCGTGCAGCTTCAGGTGGGCGTTGATGCCCGCCATCAGCCCCTGGCAGGCCGCCTCTTCATAGCCCGTAGTGCCGTTGATCTGGCCGGCGAAATAGAGCCCTTGCACGCGCTTCGTTTCCAGCGTGTGGTGCAGCTGGGTAGGGGGGAAGTAGTCGTACTCCACTGCGTAGCCCGGACGGAAGAGGCGGGCTTGCGCGAAGCCGGGCACCTTGCGCAGTGCCGCCACCTGCACTTCCTCGGGCAAACTGGTGCTGAAGCCGTTGATGTAGGTCTCCACCGTATCCCAGCCCTCGGGCTCCACGAAGATCTGGTGGCGGTCCTTGTCGGCGAAGCGGTCGATCTTGTCCTCGATGCTGGGACAATAGCGCGGCCCCACACCCTGAATGCGCCCTGCGAACATCGGGCTGCGGTCGAAGCCCGTGCGTAGGATGTCGTGCACCTCGGGACTGGTGTAGGTGATCCAGCAGCTCAGCTGGTGGGGTAGGGGGTGGGTGCTTTCCGAAAAGCTGAATTTGCCCGGACGCTCATCGCCCATTTGCTCTTCCAGCAGGCTGTAGTCTATGCTGCGACCATCCACCCGGGGCGGGGTACCGGTCTTCATCCGGCCGGCCTCGAAGCCCATTTCCACCAGTTGCTCGGTGATGCCATGGCTGGCCTTTTCGCCCGCGCGGCCGCCGCCGAAATGCTTCTCGCCGATGTGCATCACCCCGTTCATGAAGGTGCCGCTGGTGAGCACCACGGCCTGCGCGGCAATGGTGAGCCCCATACCGGTGACCACCCCGGTGATGCGTGGGTCATCCCCGCCATCGGTGCGAATGCGCACCACGGTGTCCTGCAGAAAGTGCACGTTGGGCAGGCTCTCCAGGGTCTTACGCCACTCCCAAGCGAAGCGCATGCGGTCGTTTTGCGTACGGGGACTCCACATGGCGGGACCCTTGCTGCGGTTTAGCATGCGGAACTGCACGGCGCTGTGGTCGCTCACAATGCCGCTGTACCCACCCATTGCATCTATCTCCCTGATTATCTGACCCTTAGCCACTCCACCCATGGCCGGGTTACAGCTCATTTGGCCGATGGCGCCCATGTTCATTGTCACCAGTAGCACGCGCGACCCTAGGTTAGCTGCTGCTGCTGCTGCCTCACAGCCGGCGTGGCCACCGCCAATGACGAGTATGTCGTAGTGTGTCACAAGCCAAGACATTTGATGTCCGGGGTGGGCAAATCTACCGGATGATACATGGTTGGCCTGTTTGGGGCAACGAACTAGAACAAGCGTTCGTCTGAGATTGGGTCGCGTGAGATAATTTGCGCACCCTAAACAAAGCACCTCGACATGAAGAAGCTCTTTGCATCATTCGCTATTGCAGTTTTCTGCTGCACGATGCCTGTGTTTGGGCAGAACGCCGGTGCGCCCGATAGAGAAGAAGTTCTGAAAATGAGTGCTAGCCTTAAGGAGGCACATGGTCACGTGAGCAAGAGTCTAGCTATGCTCAATCGGGAAATTGGTCCTGATGCGGAAGCCGCTACAGCCGCACAACGCGCCGAACGCGAGGAGCTGACGGCCATTAAGGTTGCAATGGATGCCGCGTTAACCAGCTTCACCACCGACACAGAAGCGCAATGGGCCGAGGTGAAGCAGAAGAGCGAAGCAAGTCGGAAACGGGCCGTAGAGCTTGTAGAGCGCAGGGCGAATCATTGACCTGTCAGTAACGCTTCAAGTGAGCGTCTTCGATTCGGCGCATGGATGCTTTTTGTTCCTCAGAGCGGTCCTGATGGCCGAGCAGATGCAACAGGCCGTGCAGCATAACACGACGGAGTTCCTCTTGATGGCTGACGGAAAATCCACTCGCGTTCTCTTTGGTGCGGTGGTAGCTGATTAAAATGTCACCATTGACGGCTGCGCCATCACTGTTGTCGAATGCGATAACATCGGTGAAATAGTGCCTGTCAAGAAAGCGCATGTTGTATTGACGCAGGTCCTCGTCACTCAAGAGCACGAGATTTAATACGTCGATTGAGCGACCATGGTCCTGAGCCACAGAGTGGAGCCAGCGCCGGACGCGAGGCTTATCGCGGAAGGCGTGCGGAACTCCTTGCGCCGTGAAGGCGATGCCGCTCATCGTTTACTCCTGCACAGGCTGAAGGCCGAAGGACATGACAACAATGGCCCCGTTCTCTGCGAATTCAACAGAATCGGCAAGCGCACGCATCAGAAAAACCCCGCGGCCGTGGGGCTTCTCGATATTCTGTGGATCCGTAGGGTCTGGAAGGTGATTGAAATCAAAGCCAGCGCCCTGGTCCTGAACCATGAATACTATGCTCGAGTCCTGCATCCTGTAACCCAATGTCACGGTCTTCGAAGGGTCCAATCCGTTGCCGTGGTGAATCGCGTTGTTGACAGCCTCGGTGAGGGCAATCAGAATGTTGCCATACCGGCTTTCATGAACACCATGCTTGGCGCAGGCATCATCAATGAGTTTCTCTGCCAAGGAGATGTTCTCTGCCTTGGCCGGGAATTCAATTCGCTCGGTGAAAGCCATTTCGCTTGTTAGGGCGGCCATGTGTATCAGGGTCGGTCAAAAGTACCGAAATAGGCGTTCACGCGCTCTCGATAGTAGGGTTTTAAGCCAGGGGGCAGTGTTCGCAAGAGTTCAGCCTCTCTCGTCTTGAGCAGTTGCTGTTTAACAAACAAGGATGGATTCGCTGGCGGCATAATGAGCCCTTCTTGGCTGGTCCGCTTCTGATCCAATTCTCGCTCACGTTCTGCTTTTTCATGCTCAAGCATGCGAACCATTATTTCTTGCTGGCGGCGCAGGGTTTCCGGCGAGATGTTCTTGTTGACCAGGTCACGCTCTTGTTGCTCCATCTGCTGAGCCAGCTTGTTGATTTCGTTGCCGGCTCCCGAGCCATCCTTGTTCATTTCCTGAGCAATCCGCTGCATTTCCTTCCGAATCGCCGCCTGCTGTGCCGCCATTTGAGCTAGTTGTTGGCTCATGCCCGGAAGACCCATTCCCCCGGGATTCTGTTGGCCTGGCTTTTCCCCCGGCTTCCTTCCTTGCTCTTGGGCCTTCCGCATCTCTTCCAACTGCTTCTGAAGCGCCTGCTGTTGTGCTTTCATTTTCGCTATACCCTGACCCCCCTGACCGCCTGGTTTCTTTCCGGGTTTGTTGCAGCTTCCGCTCCCCGGCTTGCTCTGCGCATTCATCTGCTGCATCATTTGTTGAAGGGCCTCATCCAATAGCAGGGCGAGATTATTCAGTGAGGTCATCGCCCGCTGCTGCTTATCGGCTGCCATGGGTTTGAAGCGTTCGTTGGCGCGCGCTTCACCCAATAGCCTGCGGCCTTCATCCATGTTGTCATTCACGGAGTTCATCTCTCGATTCACGACGCTTTGTATTTGCGGCACCCGCTTGCTTAGCGCGAAGAGGGAGTCCTCGATAACCTTCGCGTCGTCGCGAAGCTTGCGCTGAACCCTTCCATGCTGCACCCAGCGCGGGTCGCGAATGCTGGTGGCTGCGGCGGCGTTCATGAGGGACTCTTGTTCGAAGCTTAGATGGACGATATTCTCGAGCAACTGGCGAAGCGCGTCGGCGTCCTCCTCTTGCTGTTCTTGTTCGGCGGATTGCATGGCGCTTTGCATCTTGAACGCCAGCTGCTCCATTTTTTCTGCTGCGCTTTTCTGGTTGCCGGAAGCCTTTTGGTTCTGCTCTTTCTCGAGTTGGTCGCTGCCTTGTTTCTGATGATCCTCGATTTCCTGCTCCTGTTGGTCTGTTTCCGGAAGACTCATGGGCTGCTCTAGCTCATCATTCTTCTTGCCCAGCTCATCCAGTTGCTCGCGCAGACCCTCGAATTCCTTATTCAAACCCTCTTGCTCCTGTTTAATCTCTTCCTGAGATCGCTTGCCGGCCTCGGTTTCTTCGGCTAGTTTGTCTTGACGTTTTGCGAGATCCTTTAGACGCTGTGCAAGGTCTTCGGCTTTCTGCTCCACCTCCATTCGCTTGAGCATTTCCAGCGCCCTGTCAAGCTCCTTTTCCACATCCTCTTGCCCAAGCTTCATTTCCCGAAGCTGCTCTTGAAGCATCTCTTTATCAAGGTGCTGCATGAGCTCCTCGACCTTTTTATAGAGGTCTTTCATCTCCTCGCTGAGGACATTCTCGAACAGCTCTTGTACTCGTTGCTGCTTCTCCATCAGGCGCTCGTCTGCGGGGCTGAATTCCTGCCGCTCAAGCTGATTATGACGTACATCGTCCGCTGCGCGCTCTATTTGTAGCTCTAACTTCTTCTGGCGGTCGATGATGTCCTCTAGGCGTCGCTTGTCCTGCCAATCCGCCTCTTTCTTTTCCAGCAATTCGCGGCGCAGTTTGTCGAGCTCGCGTTGAAGCTCCTTGGCCTCCTGCATGCTCTCTCGCAGCTTTTCTTTCGCGCTTTCGCTTCGCGCATCTTGGCGCTCGGATAGCTCCTTCAATGATGGAGCTGCGAAAATGCCCATGGCCGTTCGTGCACTCTTGCTGCCATTCACGCCGTCGTTGTCCCACACCTCGAACCAGTATTCGATGCGGTCCCCTGGAGAGATTGAAAGCTCGCTCAGGTTCCAAGTATGAAAGAAGCGTTGCCGGGTTGCTCGTGCATCCAATGGTAGCGACAAGGATCCTTGTCGCAATTGCACAGGAACACTGTCACCGCCTGTGGCGAAGCGAAAGTGAAAGGACAAGCGCCGGATGCCGTGATCATCGGACGCCTCACCCGAGAAGTGCAGCAGCTTGATTGCAGCGGAATCTTGATGAAGGTCGGCATGGATAGCTGGAAAGAGGTCGGGAATCACTTCGACGCGATGGATGAGCGAATCTCTGCCGGGCTGGCCGTTGCGGCTCACCTTCATGGTGTAGTTCTGGCTATTGAGCAAAACCTGGCGGGCGTGAAAAACGCCTGCTCCAGCATCCATAGATGCTGCAAGCACGGTGTCCGCAAGTCGCAGCGCAAGCGCATCAGCGCTGCGCGCGCGAATGCTCCAAGTCACCTCTGTGCCCGCGGGCACGGTCAATTCGGTCGCTTGGCCTATATGCTCAGGGGCAGATTCAGATAGTCGGGAAAGCGGAGGGCGGCACGGACCTCCAATACCGCGGGATCCGGAATGGGCCTAAGACGGTACTCGTCGCTCGTAAATCCATCAGCGGCAAGACGAAAAACCACCACCTCGTCTACATTCCTGAATCGATGCTTGAAGCGAGCTCCCCCGTGACCAACCATAGGCGCCGTAGAGCCATTGGCGACCAAAGCGACCTGCGTTGGAACGGCCTCGCCCCTTAGCTCAATGAACAGCTCGAAATCCTGCTCTTCTGGAACAGTGAGCGAATCGTTGATGATCACGAACTGGAATGGGGCCTCTTGAACGAATTCGGTATTGTGCTGAAGTATCCGCCTTGTTGGATCCGTGATGATGCCCGGTCTGGCGAAGAGCAGAACACATAGCACGGCAAGGGGAGGGAGCGCAAGACGCAGGTGTCGACTATTTCGCCGGAGATCAATGGCGGACGAGAAGGGCACAGGGCCAAGCTCATTGCTCCGCTGAGCTATTGCGGCCTCGAGCAGCGCACTGCTCGAGGCCGAAGCATCGGCTTGGTCGCGAAGCTGTAATGTGTTCAGGAGCTTATCCCGGATATCCGGGAAGTGACTTCCGATGATGCTGGCCGCTTGCGCATGAGAAATGATGCGACCGAGCCGCATCAGCTTCATAAGTGGGATGACGAAGAAGCGCCCAAGGATGAACCCCATTGCGCCAAGGGCCCCCCAGAATAACCAGAAGCGCGCGCTGGTGCCGAAATGGCCGAGGTGCTCCAGAAGCGCGGCAACGAGGAAAACCGTCACAAGCAGGCCCGCGGCATAGAGCCCGCCGCGAATAAGGCGATCCTTGTAGTACTTGCGGATGAAGCCATCCAGCTTGGAGACCAGATGCTGATACTCGGCGTTCATTCTGATGGAGCGGCAGCGCCGTTCAATGCAAAGCTAGGGCGATGCACAAGTCGTTTCGACCCATATCGCGCCTTATTGCCTGATGAGGCGCCGGAAGAGCATGTGGTCGCCGTCGTGCAACCGCACCACATAAGAGCCCGATGAGAGCTCTATGGTGACAGCCTCCATCAGTTTGCCCTTGGTAGGCCTTGCGCCCAAGACCTCACGACACGACCTTCGATGTCGAGCAACTCGAGATGCACAGTGGAGGAGGACAGCCCGTCGGCCGCAATGGTAAACGGCCCAGCGGTTGGTGCCGGGAAGACCGCAAAGCGGGCAGGTTGGGCAGCGGCGTGGTCAGATAGTTCAGTGGTGTCCCAAAGGAAACTCAGGTTGATGATGCACCCGTTGCCCGCATCAACCGTTACGGCATAGGTGCCATCGCCCTGGAGGAATACGAATGCCGCGCTTCCTGGGATGGGCGTGCCATTGTATGTCCAGGCATAGCTCGTGTATCCGCTGGGCACGAAGAGCACATTGCCGGAATGCGCGATATTGAAAACAGGGCAAACCACGATCGCATTGCTCGTATCGGCGCAGCCGAAGCCATTCGTGCCAACCAGTTGCCAAACACCAGGACCGGTGGGCAACACGCATGCGCCGGTCTCATCGGGAATCGGTTGTCCATCGAGCAGCCAGACATAGGAGGCCAAATCCGGATCAACCGCGCAAAGCTCCGTCGTGGCGCCATTCTGCGTGATTGCCGCATTCGGTAACGGGAATACGCTGACATATGCCGTGTCGTTGAAAACCTGCTGCGGCTCATTGGTGATCGACAGGCTGCCGGCGGTTCCTCCTGCCACGTTGAAGAAGAGTGTTCCTGCGCCGGTGAGTGTCATGTTGTAAGTGCCCAACAGATCATCGCTGCTGATCACGTCCTCATCGTAGAATGAAATCGAGTAGGGTGGGTTATCGAGCAGCAGGCCGAGGTTCGTCCATGTTGCCGATGAGACATCGGTGAAAGCACTTGAGGTGTAGGTACCACCAGTTGCGTTGGTGAGCACGAAATAAGGATCGGGCGAACCCGTGCAGCCGACCAAGGGCAGGTTGGGCTCCTCGACGTCGCCGCACCAGTTGCTGTTCGTGCTCGCTAACGTTACCGTTTGAAGCACGTATCCGCCAATCGTGGTTTGCAGCGAAACCGTGTAGGTGCCTGCCGGAGCGAATGTTTGGGCGGGCGGGTTTGCGCTATTGCTGGTGGCGCCGTTCCCGAAGTTCCATGCATAGCTCATGGGTGAGGGCGTACCATCAATCAGCGCTTGGAAGCTTGCCGTAACCGTCCCGCAGCCTGTAGTAGGTGCATAGGAAAAACTCGCGTTTCCGCCAGACCCAGGAAGCACAGTGATTGAAACAGGGAACGAGGTGGGCACATCAAGCGTGAAGCCGCTGGCGTTCACTGTTGCAATCACACTGATGGTTACCATGTAGTCACCGGCCCCGAAGGGCGTGCCACAAATACGGGCACAACCAAAGGGGTCGTCCTGCGGGTAATAGACGCCAGTGGGTGAGCTGGCCGTGAACTGCAGCCCGAAAGGCATTCCGGAAACATCGGTGACCGTAAGCTGTAATAGGGTGACATCGAACCCAGAACCAGGATCCGTGAAGGTTGGGGGCATCCAGAAAGTGAAATCCTGCTCATAATAGACCCCGACTGTCGCCGGAGGCGCCGTCTCGGGGCACAGCGTTGGGAAGGCAGGAGAGGTGGTGCAGGTTTGATCCGGGACGCAGCCATCGCATTGAGCGAACGAATCGGCAGCAATCAATGCACAGGTCACAAACAGGCAACGATAGAAGCTTGACCACATGGTGTTTCGTTTTTCGGCGTTGGAAATGTAGGAGAAAGACCTTGGTGCGTTCGCACTACGGACGCCCTACTACGATTCGGCGCACGGCGTCTAGCCCGCCTTGTTCAGCCCTCAGCACATAACAGCCATTGGCGAGAGATGGAACCGGAACCGAGAACGGCATCACGGTGCCTGAAGCAAAATCGTGGGCTAACACGAGCCGGGTCGACGCGTCGAAAAGCTGCAGCCGTCCGCCCGATGTCGATTGTCCAAGTCGGACCAACAAGCCCTCGGCCCCGAGCCAGGCCTCGAGATTCAAGCCGTTGCCCGCCATACTGCTCTCTCTTATACCGACACCATTCACCGTCTGCGAGGCGTCCCCGACGCAGCCCTCTGCGCTTGTCGCAGTAACGACCCACGCGCCATTTGCCAAAGGAGCGCAGGATGAATTGACGCCTTGAAGCGGCACGCCATCCAAGGTCCATTCATACCAAGCGAGATTGCTGGGTGAAGCGCACATGAGTCCGTTCTCGAAGTCGGCCTCAAGCGTCACCTCGGGCAGCGGGTAGACAACTGCTGTATCGGTGTAAGAAATTGATAGTACCGTTTGCACCTGCACTTGTCTCGAGCCCGTCGTGCCGTTCTGGCTGAAACCAGCGCCGCCTTCGGCTTCGGTGATCGGGAATGTGCCCAGCAAGTCATCGGCGCTCAGATCATCCTTATCATAGATGCGAAGCGTGAACGGAGGGAAGCCCAGTGGGATAGAGAGGTTGTTCCAAGTGGTGCTCTGCGCGTTGTTCACAATGGTCGACCGCCAGACCGCCAAACGCGAATCCGTAAGGGTGAAGTAGAGGTCGGGCTGGCCAATGCATCCGATCAAGGGGAGATTGGGCTCATCCAGGTCGCCGCACCAAGAATTGGAAACTTCCGTAACGGCCAACTGCGTCATCGTGGGAACCGAGAAGGAGCGCTGCAATGTGATAGGATGGCTTCCTCCGACGAGGTACGCCTGATCAGGTGGGGCCGCTCCGTTGAATGCATTACCGTTGCCGAAACTCCAAGAAAACGAGGTGGTCATTCCCGGCGCTCCTTGAGCTTCAGAAAGCGAGATTGTCATCGGCGCGCATAACGAATCAGGGGCGAAAAAAAAGTCAGGAACAGTATCGGCTGATGCGGGAAGGATTACGATTGGGAGACGAAGCGTAACCACCTGGTTGATGGGCAATCCACCAGCAGTGCCCTGCGCCTGACCAATCACAAGTATGCTGTCGGTGTTGGCCTGCACGGGAACTCCACAGACTCGCACGCATCCATAGGGGAGATTTGCGGGTAGTAGGTGAGCGTTGGGCTGCTTGCCTCGAAGGTGAGTCCGAGGGGAACCCGTTCCAAGTTGAGTAGCGTGAGCTCTTGAAGCACGACGTTGAGCGATGTGGTGTTGTCTTGGAATGTTGGCGGAATCCAGAAGGTGACATCGAGCTCATAAGGGACACCTACGATGCCGACGGGCGCCACCGGGGGGCAGATGGTTGGATAGGGCGGGGACACCATACATGTGTCACCGATGGTGCATGCGCCGCACTGGCCCAATGCGAACGAATTCAAACACGTGGCCACCAAGGCAAGAATGATGGGTTTCATAGGGCCAATGTAGATCCATGGCCGCGGTCTGGCTACTGTACGATCGGACCCCTGGCGGCTCCTTTGGGGCGCGACGTTCGCGGGCGTTGTATTGGCTGTTAATTTCGCGCTCCCATACCATGGCACGCAAGGCAACAACGGACACGATCGACCTCCAGTCACTTCCCTTGGTCGACGAACCCGATTCGCGACAGTTTATCCTTCGTGTTGGCGAATACCGCGCCCGCATGGAGTATGAGCGCGATGGCGATCGCATCTTCTTGGGTACATTGGATGTTCCGCGCCCTGTTGTGGAAATGGGTGTTGGCGACGTGGTCATGGAGAAGACGCTCATGTGGGTCGAGGAGAATCGCTTGAAGCTGATTCCAACCGCGCCAGCCATCAAGGCGTATTTGCGCAAGAACGCCTCTTGGCAACGCCTGTTGCTCAAGGGCGTGCAGCTCTGATCGCGGGATCATCCTTTCGTTATCATTGCTAGGTCGGCGATGTTGTCGGCATTAACCCATCACGTGCATGCGACATTGTTACGCGGTACTGCTTTTCGCGATTCCACTCGCACAGGCCTTTGCCCAGTGCACGCCGGTTGAATGTATCGGTCAGCTGCCTGCATGGGGCGGCCTCTGTCAATCGTCATTCATCGATGGCCGGGTTGGCGAGCCATACAGCGATGCGATATCCTTCCATGTTACCACCGCCTGCACCCCCGCTTCACTCTTCGACCCCACGCAGACCACCGCCTCGGTGCGCATCACGCAGATCAACAGCATCGCCTTTTCTCTGTTGCCTAATGGAATCACGGGCGTATCGGACCAGGCCACTTACACGCCTCCCGTGAATGGATGCGGCGCTATTTCGGGCACACCTTTGGAGGCTGGCGTATTCCCGGCAACGGTGAACATGTCGGTGAATGTGAACGTGTGGCCCTTCTCACTATCGTGCGGCGGCTTCGGGCCAATCGCCAACCCCAACAACCCGGTAAGCTTCGGCGTGCAGCTTGTGATCCTGCCGGATCCTTCATTCATCGCTCCCGCGGAGCCAATGTGCATTGCTGACGGCCCGGCCCAGCTGGTTCCCACCGGTACTCTCGGTGGCGCATTCTCTGGGCCAGGGGTGTCTGGCAACACCTTCGACCCGCAGCAAGCAGGCGTTGGCGTGCATGAAGTGTGGTACATCGTGAGCGCGCAGGAGGGTGCGGCCACGGCGCCCGCCACGGACAGCCTATCTGTTCTCATTGAAGTGAATGCCGATTGCTTGGGCGATTGCGATGCGTTCGCGGGAGCACTCTCTGGAGGCGGGCAGGTCTGCTTCGACCCCGAAGGCACGGCGCTGGTGGTCACGCCCAACGGAGATGCGGTTGTTCCGCCGGGATACGAGGTTCTTTACTTGCTCACCTTCGGCTTGTCGCAGACCGTGATTGACACGATGGCGCAGCCCATGGCTATTTTGACGGATCCAGGCCTTTACCACATCTATGCGTTGGTGTACGACCCCACGACTTTCGACCTTGATTTCGTTGAGTTCTGGGCCAGCATGCAGGTTGATGAGTTCTTTTCGCAAATCACCCTTCAAGGAGCATGCGCAAGCCTGAGTGACAACCCACCGGCTCATTACGTTGAACCTGGGTTCTGCTGTGATGCGTTCGCGGGCTCCTTGGGCGGTGTCGATTTCATTCCCTGCCTTGATATTGGTGGCAGCGTTGAACTGGTGGGCATTCCAGACGGCAATGCGATTGTCCCGGAAGGATACGAAGTGATCTATGTGCTCACCCAGGGCGCTGGCCTCACTATCGTTGATGCGAACAACGAACCTGTTTTCGACGCAACGGAAACAGGTTTGCACACCATACATACGCTTGTATATGACCCTGCAACCCTTGACCTGAGCATGGTTGAGTTCGGCGTCACAACGGGAATTGATCTGAATGCGCTGCTGATTCAAGGCGGCGGCATCATCTGTGCGAGCCTCGACGTTGCGGGTGCTGCCTACACCGTGATTGAGTGCGCCGTGGCCTGCGACGCAGATGCGGGAACCACGAATGGTCCGGGCGCTGTGATTTGCTTGGAGAATGGAGAGGCCATTCTTTTCACTTCGTCGAATGGCGATGCGGTCGTGCCCGACGGCTACATCCAGACCTATGTGCTCACGACGGGTCCGGATCTCGTGGTCATCGATGGCAATGGCGACCCGGAGTTCACCGTTTCAGCTATCGGCGAGTACCGCATACACAGCCTGGTCATCGACCCGCTTACCTTCCTGCTTCAGGTTGAACCCGGCGTGACCACAGGACTGGATGTGCTCGACTACTTCGCAGCAGAAGGCGTCTGCGGCGACTTGGATCCATTGGGTTCCGAGCTCGTGGTTGACATTTGCGATGGTGTGCGCAACGTTGGCGCAGCGGGCTTCAGCGTGTATCCCAACCCGAGCGCAGGGGGCTTCTTCGTGGTGCCCGACATGGAAGGTCAAGTGCTCATCGAGATGCTCGACGTGAGCGGTCGCACCGCTTTTCAGCAGCGCATGACTTGCACGCAGGGCGTTGCTGCTTGGGTGGTTTCCGACGCAGCGCCCGGCAGCTACGTTGTTCGTCTCAGTAAGGGGCAGGAGCGCTGGGAGCAGCGCCTGGTCATCCAGCCGTAGAACGGCTGGCGGCTACTTTCGCGGCCCCTTACGCAAAGAGCATGTCCGTCCGCGTCCGTTTCGCGCCAAGTCCCACTGGCCCCCTGCACATGGGGGGCGTGCGCACCGCCCTGTTCAATTACCTCTTCGCCAAGAAGCATGGCGGCGAATTCCTCTTGCGCATCGAGGACACCGACCAGACGCGGTACGTGCCCGGAGCCGAGGACTATATCCGCGAGAGCCTCGCATGGTGCGGTCTGGTTCCTGTTGAAAGCCCTTGGGTGGGCGGCCCGCACGGACCATACCGCCAGAGCGAGCGAAAGGACTTGTACAAGCAGTACGCGGATAAGCTGATAGCTGACGACAAGGCTTACTACGCCTTCGATACCGCCGAGGAATTGGATGCCATGCGCGAACGGCTGAAAGCCGCTGGTGTTGCAGCGCCAGCTTACAATGCCGTAACGCGCGAGCACATGCAGAATTCGCTCACCTTGAGCGCCGACGAGGTGAAGGCGCGCTTGGAGCGCGGCGATGAGCACGTGATCCGCCTGAAGGTGCCGCGCCACCAAGAAGTGCGCTTCGAGGACCTGATCCGAGGCGTGGTGGTGGTGCATAGCAGCAACATCGACGACAAGGTGCTCTTCAAAAGCGACGGCATGCCCACCTATCACCTGGCCAACATTGTCGATGACCACTTGATGCGCATCACGCACGTGATCCGTGGCGAGGAGTGGCTGCCGAGCGCGCCCTTGCATGTGCTCATCTACGAAGCCTTCGGATGGGAGCGTCCGGCGTTCGCGCACCTGCCGTTGATTCTTCGGCCCGATGGCAAAGGCAAGCTGAGCAAGCGCGATGGCGACAAACTCGGCTTTCCCGTGTTCCCGCTCGATTGGCTCGACCCCACCAGCGGCGAGAAGAGCAGCGGCTATCGCGAACGCGGCTACTACAAGGAAGCCTTCATCAACATGCTGGCGTTGCTGGGCTGGAACCCCGGCGGCGATGTGGAGCTGATGAGCCTCGACGAGATGGTGAAGCACTTCGATCTCGGTCGGGTGCACAAGGGCGGCGCGCGCTTCGATCCGGATAAGACGCGCTGGTTCAATCAGCAATACCTGCGCATGCGCCCCGATGCTGAGCTGGGCGCGCAATTGCAAGCAACGCTCAAGCAGCGCGGAATCGATGCCACATTGGAGCGCGCAACCACAGCTGCATCACTATTGAAGGAACGCGCCACCTTCATCGACGACATGCTCGAAGGGCTTTACCTCTTCACAACAGGTTCACCCTTGAATGGCAATGCGGAAGGCGAGGCCGAATTGAAGAAGCGCTGGAAGCCCGAGGCGGCACCCGCGATTGAAGGGTACATCGCTGCGCTCACCGCTTCGAGCGCGACTAGCAGCGCCGACTACGAGCAGGTCTTCAACGGCGTGCTTCAGTTCACGGGGATGAAAGTGGGGCAGGTGATGCCGCTCTACCGGCTCTTCGTTGCTGGCCGCATGCAAGGGCCGGGCATGTTCGATGTGAGCGCGCTCATTGGCCGCGATGAAGTGATTGTGCGGCTGAAAGCGGGCCTCGACATCTGCCGCGCATGGGCCTAATCGAGGTCAACGGCATCAAGGCGTACGCTTATCATGGCTGCTTGCCGGAAGAAGCGTGCATAGGCGGCCACTACCGTGTGGATGTGACCGTGCAAGGCGATTTCAGCAAGGCCGAATTGAGCGACGACCTGGCTGATACGGTGGACTACGGCCGCGTGATAGCTATTGTATTGGAACGAATGGCCGTGCGCAGCAAGCTGATCGAGCATGTGGCGGCGCGGATCCTCAGCGGCCTTAAAGCCGAATGGCCGCAGCATGGGCCATGGCGCGTGCGGCTAACGAAGGAGCGACCGCCAATCGAAGGCGACGTTGAGGCAGCGGTCATCACGCTCGAAGGGTGATTTCAGAGTGTTCGAGCCTTCAACATTCAAGCTCAACAACCCCCAACAGCGTTGCCCCACTATCTTCGCCCGCCATTCAGGGTCACGTGGCCGAGTGGCTAGGCTCAGCTCTGCAAAAGCTGCTACAGCGGTTCGACTCCGCTCGTGACCTCCAAAGGAAGCTCCGCCCGAAAGCGGGGCTTCCGCGCTTCCAAGGCTACCTTGCCCCATACGGATCATACAAACGCCACGTTAGGGGCTAGCATTTCAGGCACCATGCAACGCATACTCTACGCCATCCTGCTGCTCAGCAGCACCACGGCCCTGGCCCAAAGTCCGATCGGGACTTGGCGAGACCATTTGCCCTACCTGCGCATGATCGATGTGGTGGAGGCCGGGCAATTGGTTTATGCCACCACGGCCAATGGCGTGTTCTCCTACAACTATATCACAGGCGAGGTTGACCGGGTCAATAAGACGAACCAGCTCAGCGATGTGGACATCAGGGGGCTGGCCTGGAATGAGCAACTGCGCATGCTCATCATCCACTACGGTAACGGCAACATCGACCTGCTTCAGAATGGCCGAGGATTCAATCTGGGCGACATCAAGCGAAGCTCCATTCTTGGCAACAAGGCCGTGAATCGCGTGCATTGCGAAGGCACCACGGCCTATTTGGCGTGCGGATTCGGAATCGTTGTCCTTGACCTGCAGCGACGCGAAGTGAAGGAGACTTGGCTCATTGGTCCTGGAGGCAGTCAGGTTCAAGTGAATGGATTGGCATTCACGGCCGACTCCATTTATGCTGCGACCGCGACGGGATTGTTCACGGCAAGCCGATCCGAGCCGAATCTGGCGGCGTTCACCAATTGGCGCAAACGCACCGACATGGGGGAGGCCATGGCCAATGGACCATTCCATCTGGCTGTCGCGTTCGAGGGTCGGCCGATCATCACCTACAAGGGCCCGGCAACTGAGAGCGACACCATCCTGCTTCTCAACTCGAACAATACGTGGGACCGCTTGCCTGAATTGTACGGTCAGCGGATCAACGATATGCGCGTATCGGCAAGCGGACAGAACATGGTAGTGGCCATGAGTTACGATTGTCGTTCATATGGCTTGGGCATGCAGTTCGCATCACAGTATTACAACTACAGCGGCCTGAACATGGAGCCATCGCGAGCGATCTATTCAGCGGGCGGCTTCGTTTGGGTGGCCGATAGGCAGTTCGGTTTAGGAAAGGCCATCGGAGGCGATGTGGGCTCGGTGATCAGCCCCAATGGCCCGCTAAACGCAGGAACCTATCGCCTCGATGCGAAGGGAGGTTCGGTTTTCGTGGCCACCACAGCACCCTCTGGCAACTGGGGCAACAACTTCTCCAAGGAAGGCGTGCACCACTATGCCAATGGAGAATGGCGCACCGACACGCCATTCAACAATAGCTTGCTGGCGGGCGGCAACAACTTCGGCGGGGCAGTGAACGATATTGTTGCGGTTGTGGTTGATCCACGCGACCCCAGTCACGCCTATGCGGGCTCATGGGATGATGGATTGGTCGAGTTCCGCGACCGGCAGCCGATCGCCATACACAACGAAACCAATAGCTCGCTCGGCATCGTCACGAACGATGGTTCCGGAAAGGTGAATGTGGGCGGGCTCACGTATGATGCCAATGGCAACCTGTGGATCACGAATGCATGGGCCGCGAAGCCGCTTTCCGTGCTCACGCGCTCGGGGCAATGGCAGAGCTTCACCCCTGGTTCATTGCTCAATGGCAACCTGCTTCTCGCCGACATCATTGCCGCGCGCAATGGACTGAAGTGGATCGTTCGCCCCCGGGGAAACTCGCTGATCGTCTTCAATGACAAGGGCACCGTCACCGACGCCAGCGACGATCAATGGAAGCTGATCAACAACACCCCTGGGACCGGGGGACTGCCCGCGCCCGATGTGTATTGTGTGGCCGAGGACAATGATGGGCAGGTGTGGGTGGGAACCAGCAGGGGCATAGCGGTTTTCTACAATCCGAGCGACCTCTTCACCGATAGTCCCTCGGACGCGCAGCAGATCTTGATCGAGCAGGATGGCAATGTGCAGATCCTGCTAGAGACTGAATTCGTGAGCTGCATCGCGGTGGATGGCGCCAACCGCAAATGGATCGGCACGCAAACGGGTGGCGCATTCCTGGTGAGCACCGATGGGCGAACGCAGATCCATCACTTCACCGATGCGAATAGCCCATTGCCAAGCAACACGATCAATGACATCACCATTGACGGCAACACGGGCGAGGTCTTCTTCGGCACTGATCGCGGCATAGTGGGATACCGTAGCGATGCAATCGACGCCTCGGCCGAAGCCACCTGCGCCAAAGTCTTCCCCAACCCCGTTCGCGAGGGCTATACCGGCCCAGTGGCCATCGATGGGTTGGCCGCGAACAGCGAAGTGAAGATCACCGACGTGAGCGGCAACCTTGTGTTCAGGACCACGAGCCTTGGTGGTCAAGCCATTTGGAATGGCGCGGACATGAGCGGCAATCGCGTGGCCACGGGCGTTTACCTGATCTTCGCAAGTGACCGAGAAGGCCTGTACAAGTGCAACACCAAGGTGCTGGTGGCGCGCTGATCACGACCCATGTCATGCTTGTAACCGCGGAAGGCTTCACCCTTCTCGCCATCGCCCATGGCGATAGGAGCACCATACTGAAAGCCTGGACCCGCCACGGGGGCGCGCGTTCGTATGTGGTGCGAATAGGCGCAAAGGGACCGCATTCAGCCCTGCAACCACTGGCCCGGATTGAGATTATCGCCGATGAAAGGCCCGACCGCGAGCTGCATGCCGCGCGATCGGTGCGCGTGCGGCAACCCTTCTTGCGTATCCCATACGACCCCGTGCGCGGCGCGGTGGCCCTTTTCGCGCAGGAGCTGCTGGTGCGCGTGCTCCGCGGCGAAAGCGCCGATGAAGAGCTGCATGCCGTGGTAGAAGAGGCGATTGAAGCCATCGACTCGGCGCCCGACCTCCGCTGGCTGCCGCACCTCTTGCTGCTCCGATTGTGCGGCCCTCTCGGCTTCAGGCCCGAAGTCCCGGAACCGGGCAACGACCATTTCGACCTTCACGAAGGCCGATTCGTGACCGGAGGAGCGCGCCACGGGAATCTCCTCGCCCCCCCGCTGAGCACCACGCTGTCCCAACTGTTGAATGCGCAGCATTGGAGCGGCCCAGCGGGCATTTCCGCCACGCAGCGCGGAGACCTGCTCGATCATTTGCTTCTCTACTACCGCCTGCACATCGATGGGCTTGGCGAGATGCGCTCGCCCGCCGTGCTGCATGCCGCGCTTGGCTAGGGCCCTTCAGCGGGTACATTCGGCCTCCCGAAACAAGATGCAAAGCCGCCTTCCCATCGCATGTGCCCTGGCCATAGCGGCGCAGGGCTGCACCAACCCTCCGACTTCCATGACCGAAGCCGACCAGCTCACGGCCCCCGTTGCTGTGAAGAAACCGCATGCCATCACTGCGCATGGCCACACGCGCAACGACGAGTACCACTGGATGCGTCTCAGCGAGGAACAGCGCAACGCCGCCGAGCCGGACTCGCTCACGCGCGCGGTGATCGACCACCTCAACGCCGAGAACGCATACACCGAGGCCGTGCTCAGCCCTGTGAAGCAACTGCGTGAGGACATCTTCAAAGAGATGAAGGCGCGGATCAAGGAGCAGGACATCAGTGTGCCTTACCGCGAGAACGGCTACTGGTACCAGCAGCGCTACGACACGGGCAAGGAGTATCCAATTCACTTGCGCGCATCAGCTAATAGCGATGCTTGGCCAGCGGAGAATGATGTCGCATGGAGCGTGATGCTCGATGAGAACCAACTCGCTCAGGGAGCCACCTACTTCGATCTTGGCGACTTCGAGATCAGCCCGAACAACGGATTGGCGGCATACAGCACCGATCGCGTGGGGCGCCGCATCTACGACATCCGTTTCCGCGATCTGGCTACCGGCAAGGACCTGCCCGATGTGATCGAGGCCACGGCCGGCGGTTGCGCCTTCGCCGACGACCGTACGGTGTTCTACAGCCGCAAGGACAACACGCTGCGCAGCTACCGCATCTACCGGCACGTGCTCGGCACCGATGCCGCGAACGATGTGCTCGTGTTCGAGGAGACGGACCCGGCCTTCAGCTGCGATGTGTACCGCAGCCGCAGTAATCGCTTCGTGATGATCACGTCTGGGAGCACGCTCAGCGATGAGCATCTTTTGTTGCCTGTGGAGGAGCCGCTAGGCGAGTTCCGCACATTCCTGAAGCGCGAAGAAGAGCACGAGCACAGCGTGCAGCATGTGCCCGGCACGAATGGCGCTCCCGGCAAATGGCTCATCGTCACCAATTGGAAGGCGCTCAACTTCCGCTTGATGGAATGCGGCGAGCGTGAGACCGGCGACAAGTCGAAATGGAAGGAGGTGATCGCGCACCGTGCCGAGGTCCTTCTGGAGGATGTGGAATCGTTCCGAGACCACTTGGTGATCACCGAGCGCCGCGAGGGGCTCACGCATCTGCGCGTGCGCAGGCTCAGCACCAACACCGAGCACGAGATCACCTTCAATGATCCGGCCTACGTGGCCTATGGCGGCACCAATCCTGAATGGGACACGCACCTGTTCCGGTATGGATACACATCGCTCACCACGCCAAGCAGCGTCTATCAGCACGACCTGCTCACCGAGCAGAACACTTTGCTGAAGCAGCAGGAAGTGATCGGCACGTTCAAGGCGGAGGATTACACGAGCGAGCGCATCTGGGTGCCGGCACGCGATGGCGCACAAGTCCCGGTGAGCATCGTGTACCGAAAGGGAACACCGATCGATGGCACATCGCCGCTGCTGCTCTACGGCTACGGCAGCTACGGTTATAGCATCGACCCCACCTTCAGCGGGGCGCGCCTGAGCGTGCTCGATCGCCGTTTCGTCTTCGCCATCGCGCATATCCGTGGCGGCGAAGAGATGGGGCGCGAGTGGTACGAGAACGGCAAGATGGAGCACAAGGTGAACACCTTCACGGACTTCATCGATTGCGCGGATCACCTGGTTGCGAAGAGGTATGCCGACCCCAAGCGCGTTTTCTGCCACGGCGGAAGCGCTGGCGGGTTGCTCGTTGGTGCCGTGGTGAACATGCGCCCCGACCGCTGGAAGGCGGTGTGCGCCGAGGTGCCTTTCGTTGATGTGGTGACCACCATGCTCGACGAGAGCATCCCGCTCACCACGGGCGAATTCGATGAGTGGGGCGACCCCAAAGAGAAGGAGGCTTACGACCGCATGTTCTCCTATTCACCGTACGACAACATCGCCGATGCGGAATACCCGGCCATGCTCGTCACCACCGGATTCCACGATAGCCAGGTGCAGTACTGGGAGCCGGCGAAGTGGGTTCAGCGCTTGCGCGAGCACCAGCAATCAAGCGCGCCGATCGTGCTGCATACCAACATGGAAGCAGGACACGGAGGCGCATCAGGACGATTCGAGCGACTGAAGGAAGTAGCCTTGGTGTACGCCTTCTTCCTTGAACAGGCGGGCTTGGTGAAGCGCGACTAGCTCGCGAGGCTCTCGACGGAGACGATCTCGCTCGGAGCGATCGGGATCACTTGGGCCGAGTCGCCGCTGGTGAGGCGCTCGTAGTCGCGCACGCTGGCGAAGAAGAGACGCTTGGTGCCATCGACACCAGCCGCTTCGCTTGTTTCCACCTCCCATACAACACCGAAGACTTCCTTGCCGCTGCGCAGCTTGAAACGGCAATGCTGATGAGCGAATCGGCGGATGTTGGCGACTTCCATGGCGTAAGCGACAGCGGAAAAATAGATGGATGTGGATCGGATGCGCGCGAAACTTTTCCACACGAGCACCCGGCCTGTGGAAAAACGGAAGCGGTTGACCAGCTATTGCGCGCCGGCTGCAAGCCCCTCATCGAAGCGTAGTGAATACAGCAACGCTTCCAACTCACGCACATAGGCGCGCTTATCGAACTGCGGAGCATACACGAAGCCTTCAACAGTGACCACACGCTGTCCGCTCGGATCAACGGTGCTCAGGCTCACGAAAGGCCCGCCCATCTTGGCTCCGTGCATGCCGTAAAGCCCATGCATCGCATACGCGAATCGGCCATCGAGCTTAACCGCATTCCCAACAGGCATGAGGTTCATGTGCTCGAAGGATCGCTGCACGATCATATAGGACCCCGGCTCTGACCCGGGCACTCCGACTTTCGTAACGGAGTCGCGCTGATCCACGAGGAATGGAACACTCCATGTGGAATCACTGAAGTAGGGGTGCGCATGCACGAGGATGCCCTCAATCACGTGGTGCTCAAGACCGCTGCCGCTCACAACGCGATCACGCTGCATCCAGGCGAACCCGTCATCGAGCTTGCGCAGATGATAACCCGTCGGGATATCGAGCGAGACTCCGATGCGGCTCTTCAGCTGTCCGGCAAGTGCTTCATCGCGCTCCTTGCGCAATCGCCCAGCGATTCGCGTGCGCTGATGAGCCTCGAGCGATCGGGTAGCATCCAGGGATTGCTCATTCCAAGCATCCAGCCATGCTTCAGCATTCCGCGCCGCCAAGCGCAGTAGGAGCTGTCCGCGCGCGTGCACATCGCGCCTCGCCTCGAAAGCAGCGCTGTCGGCGCCGATATCGCAGTAGAGCACGCTATGGTGAACAGCGAGCAGGGAGGAGAAATCCTTGGGTTGGCACTGGGCCACGCGGTACATGCGCTCGGGTTGCGGCATGCCTTGTATCGGCTGTTCCAGGATGGCGCGAACCGCGGCGCCCGGCGGGCCCTCCCAATGCCCCTTCGCCATCACAACGAGCACTTCATCCTGCCCGCCCCCGCTGTTCGGAAGCGGTCGCGTGCGCTCATCGCAGCCGATGAGCACGATGGTCAATGCTGCAAGGAGCGCTCGCATCATCCTTTCGGTTCGCTCACGCGGATGCGAGAACCCGGCTTCAATCCGTTGGTCATTCCATCGTTCATGCGGCGAAGGTCGTCGACGCTCACGCCAGGATAGCGCTGCGCGATGCTCCAGAGCGTATCGCCCGGTTGCACCATGTGGTAACCACTGGCATCGGAGCGCGGCGAGGTTTGGGCCGTCCGTTCCGTTGCCGATGCGCTTTTCTTGAGCAGCAGTTTCTGCCCAGGCCGAATCATGTCGTTGCGCAGGCCGTTGAGTTGACGGAGCTGCTGCACGCTCATGCCGTAGCGCTTCGCGATGCTTCCGAGCGATTCGCCCTTGCGCACGGTGTGGTGCCGCTCGGCGTGGCGCTCGGTGGCGGGAACGGGGCGATCGAAAGCAACAGGCGGCTTGGTCCCGGGGTTCGCAGCGTAGTAGCTGTAACGCAACACATCCTCGTTGCTGATGAAGATGGGAACGGCATCCTTCGGCAAGTACACCGTGATGGGCTGATCCACATCGGGCACTACGCCAAGCTTCAGCATCGGATTCAATTCGCGCAGCTCTTGCACTGTGCCGCCGCTGAGCACTGCGATCGCTGCGAGATCAAGCGGGAAGCACACCTGCACGGTGTCCACTTCGTAGGCGCAATACGTGGGCGCGATGGGGTAGAGGTTATGGTCCGCGTGGTGCTCGAACAGGTAGTTCACCGCGATGAAGGCCGGCACATAGCCACGTGTCTCTCGCGGCAGGAAATCATAGATCTTCCAGTAGTCCTTCACGCCGCCTGCGCGACGGATGGCCTTGTTCACATTGCCCGGACCGCAGTTGTAGGCCGCCATGGCCAGTTCCCAATTGCCATAGAGCTTGTGCAGGTAACTGAGGTAGCGGCAGGCGGCCTCGGTGCTCTTGTACACGTCGTGACGCTCGTCGATGTAGCTGTCGGCCTTCAAGCCATAGAGCTTGCCGGTGGGCAGCATGAATTGCCAAAGGCCAACTGCGCCCGCGCGTGATCGCGCGCTTGGATTCAGCGCGCTCTCGATCACCGCCAGGTATTTCATCTCCAGCGGCATGCGGTGGCGGTCCAGGTGCTGCTCGAAGGTGGGGAAGTAGAGTTCAGCAAGGCCGAGCATGCGCGAGCTCATCTCTCGCTTGCGCACCACGTAGAGGTCGATGTACGACTGCACCACACGGTTATACACCAGCTCGAAGGGCGTGTTGGCATCGAGCACGGCCAAGCGCTGGCGCATCTCCGCTTCGCTCCAGGTGGGCACATGGTCGGCCGCGAAGCCATGCTTGTTGTGGTGCGCGGTATCGGTGGTGAAGGGCGAATGCTTGATCCAATGCAGATTGGCCAGGTCGTCGAGCCGCGCCATGATAGGGTCGTCGGCAGGGAGGGCCAGAGGGCCTTGATCGTCCTGCGCTACTGCGACCAGCGGAAGCAGCAGCGCGAATGCGAGGTATCGGGGCATAAAAGACATGGAGCCGAAGGTACCCGTATTACGCAGGAAGGGCCGCCATCGTATGCGGGCGGTTCGTTCACAACAAGGTGTGGACGTTACGCCAGGAACAATGTCTTCGCCGCCGCCAGCAAGCGCGCCTCATCGAAGGGCTTCGCCATGAGCTGCACGCCGAAGGGTAGGCCGTTGCTGTGCGTGCCGGTGGGCAGGCTGATAGCCGGCGCACCAACAAGGTTGGCCTGCACGGTAAAGATGTCCTGCAGGTACATGGCCACGGGGTTTGTGATCTCGCCGGGCGCGAATGCGGTGCTGGGGCAGGTGGGACCGATGAGCAGGTCGTAGCGCTCAAAGGCTTCGAGTGTGCGATCACGCAGGATACGGCGCACGCGCTGGGCCTTGGCGTAGTACGCATCGTAGTAGCCAGAGCTCAAGACGAAGGTGCCGAGCAGGATCCGCCGCTTCACCTCCGGGCCGAAGCCTTCGCTGCGGCTGAGTCGATAGGTCTCTTCGACACCCTTGGCAGATGCGCTGCGGTGCCCGAAGTGGATGCCATCGAAACGCGCGAGGTTGCTGCTGGCCTCTGCGGTTGCGAGGATGTAGTACGTGGGCACCTGATGGTCGAGCAGCGGCACTTCGACCGGCTCAACCGTATGGCCTTCGTTTCGCAAGCGATCGATCTGCGCTTGCAAGTGGGCCACCACTTCGGGGTCCATACCCGCGCGCTCCAATCCTTCGCGGAAGTAGCCGATGCGCAACTTGCCCGGATCGCTGAGAGCGATGGGGTCGTTCGGCGTGCGGCTGGTGGTGCTGTCGTGCGCGTCACTGCCAGCAATCACGCTGTACACCGCTGTTGTGTCGTCCAAGTCGTGCGCGAAGGGGCCGATCTGGTCGAAGCTGCTGGCGAAGGCAATGAGGCCATAGCGGCTCACGCGGCCATAGGTGGGCTTGAAGCCGACCGTGCCCGTGAACGATGCTGGCTGTCGGATGCTGCCGCCGGTATCACTGCCGAGGGCCACATGCACGATGCCCGCTGCAACGCTGGCTGCCGCGCCGCCGCTGCTTCCACCGGGAACCTTCGTGGTATCCACTGGATTCTTCACAAGGCCGTACGCGCTGTTCTCGTTGCTGCTGCCCATGGCGAACTCGTCGCAGTTGGTGCGGCCAATGATCACGGCATCGGCAGCGAGCAGGCGATCCACAACGGTTGCGCTGTACAACGAGGTGAAGCCTTCGAGTATGCGCGACGATGCGCCCACACGATGGCCCTTGTAGCAGATGTTGTCCTTGATGCTCACGAGCATGCCCGCGAGTGCACCGGCCTTGCCCGCCTTCAGCTTCGCATCCACTTCATCGGCCTTGGCCAAGGCGCTCTCGGGAAAGAGCTCGAGGAAGGCGTTGAGGTCCTTGCGGCGCTCGGCTTCGGCCAAGGCGGCTTCAACCAATTGCCGAACAGTGGTGCCTGCGGCAATGGCCTTCCGGGCCTCGGTAAAGGTCTTCGGGATGCTCACGACGGCCGGGCTACTTCGCGTCGTCCTTCTTCTCGCCCTCAACGCCGTCCTTGGCGTTCTTGAATTCTTTCATGCCCTGGCCCAAGCCGCGCATGAGTTCGGGGATCTTCTTTCCGCCGAAGAGGAGGAGCAGCACCACCACGACAAGGACGATCTGCCAAGGACCAATCATGCCCAGCAGGATGGATAACGGGAAGAGGCTCATGGATGTGCGGTTGAAGCGCGGTCAAAAGTAGCCGTTTCGGGCCGCCTACTCGCGGTAGAGCCACAGTGCGGGATCCACGTTCACCAAACCGTCGGCGGTGATGCGCCAGACCTCGATGTGGGCCACCGCGCCATCGTCGCCGGTGAGCACCGTGCCGATGGCCTGCTTGGTGCTCAGCTTATCGCCTTTGGCCACGCTCACGCTGGCCAGGTTGCTATACACCGTGCGGTAGGCGCCATGGCTCACGATCACGGCCTTGCCCGCGCCGGGCAACACGATCACACTGGTGACCTCGCCGCGGAACAGCGCGCGCACGCTGGCGCCTTTCTCCGTGGTGATGTCGATGCCGTTGTTGTCGATCACGATGCCTTTGAGTACCGGATGCGGCTGCTTGCCATAACGGCCGGTGATCACGCCTTTCTCTACCGGCCACGGAAGCTTGCCCTTGTTCTTCTCGAAGTCGTTGCTCAGCTCGCGTGCCTCGGGCGTTAGCGTGATGTCGAGTTTGGCGGGTTTGCCGCTGGCGCCTTTCGCACCCGCTTTCGGCTTCACGGCCTCCTCAATCGCCTTGCGGATGGCCGCCTCCAGTTCGCGGCGCTGACTCTCCTGCTTCTTCTGTGTATCGCGCAAGCGGCCCTCTTCTTTCCGCAGTCCGTTGAGCGCCTGCTGCTGCCCGGCGCGGTCGGTATCGAGCTTGCGTTTCTCCTGCACCTGCTCGCTCAGCAATGTGGCTTTCTCTTGCCGCTGCTCCTTCAATGCTGTTACGCGCTCATCCAGCGATGCTTGCGTCTCTGAGATGAGCGCGGCTTGCCGACGGCGCTGAGCGGCCAATTGGTTGATGTAGCGGCTGCGCCGGAAGGCTTGCTGGAAACTGCTGCTGGCGAAGAGATAGCTGAGACGATCATAGGCGCTGCGGTTGCGATAGGCGGCGGCGATCATGAGCGCGTAGCCTTCCTTGAGTGCTGCGAGGTCGGCCTTCATGGCAGCGATGGCTTCTTCATCGGCACGGATCCGATCATCGGCGGCGCGCACCTCGCCATCCATGGCGCGGATCAATTGCGCGCGGGCCGCGATCTGGCTCTCGAGGAGCTGAAGCTGCTCCTGCGTGACGCGCTGCTCCTTGCGCGCCTGCTCGATCAGCGCGGTGGTGGTGCGGATCTGCTTATCCAGGGCGTCGCGGCGCTTCTCAAGCTCTTTCTTCGACTGCCCCCAAAGGAGCGCCGTTGCCAGCAATAGGGGCAGCAGCGCGATCAGGCGCAGCGGACGGTCAAGGCATCGGCTCATACTTCTCGGGTATGCGGAAAGGCATTGCGGGCGGTGCGCCGACGTCAATACGCGAAAGCTCGAGGAACGCGCTGGCCACCTTGCCTGGCTCGCTCAACGTGATGCGGATGCGCGTTGGAAGATGGTTGGTTTCAGGCCCGCCGCGCTGTTCATAACGCAGCTCGGCCGTGCGGTCGTGCGCGAGGTCGACAATCTGCACGCGCGCCACATGGAAGCTGTCGGGCTCGAACCAATAACGCTGCACGGTAGCGTCCTTCTCTTCGGCCTTGCGAAGCGTGCGCTCCAACCTGCGCTCGCGCATATCGCGGTCGCGGGCCAGTGTGTCGCCCGGGCTGATATCCTCGGCGGCACGCACGAAACGGCGCTTCTCGCGGCTGGTGAGCACATAATGCCCTTCCTCCCGATCACTGCGGTATTTCTCGTGCGGGTCAAGGCCGATGGCCGTGCCGTTGATCGCTTGCTGGATCAGGAATAGATCCGGTGTCAACCCGAATTTGGCCTTCGCGATACCGGTGTCCCCGACGAAGTAGAGGTCGTTCACCTTGTCCAGCACCTTCAAGCTATCCGGGGTGAGCAGCACGCGTGCCATCTCGATTCCGAGCAATGGCACCACGCTCATCCATACCGCGCTGTCCTGCACGCTGCGCAATTGGGCCTTGAAGCTTCGGTTCTGGTCCGGAAGGTCCAACTGCACGTCGGCTTTCGCTGAATAGTGATGCACCGGAGCCTGTCGCATGGCCATTGCGCGCTCAAGCACCTTCTCCGCTGACCGCGGCGGCAGCTCGCGGTTCACGATGGTGATGCGACGCGTCTTGCACGATGCGGCCAGTACCGCTGCAGCGATCAGTGTTATGCCGATGCGGCTCATTCCACGCGGCGCCCCTCGGCGATCTTCCGGTCGATGAGTTCGCTCGCTCCGCCGCGTTCCTTGGCACGCTTCCATTTCTCCAGCGCGTTCGCCTGCTCGCCCAGCTCGAAGAGGATGTCGCCGTAATGCTCCAGCAATTCACCGTCGGCGTTCGGCGAGCCGGCAATGGCCTTCTCGATCCATTCGCGCGCATCGGCATGGCGCTTCATGCGGAAGAGCACCCAGGCGTATGTGTCCTGATAGCTTGGTTGCCCTGGCGCGAGCTCGTTGCTGCGCTTGCTCATGCGCTCGGCCCTCTCCAATTGATCTCCGCGCAGGCTGAGGTAATAGGCCCAATTGTTCAGCGCGGTCGGGTCGTTCGGCAGGATCGCCAGCGCCTTCTCGTAAGACTGGTCGCTCTTCGCGAATTGCTTCGATGCGTTGTACGCTTCGCCCAGGCTGCTCCAGAACTGCGCGGTCAGCGGCGCATTGTCAACCACCAGGTCGCGGCCGGTGACCAGTTCCTCAATCGCTTGCTCGTATTGATGGAGCTGCGAGTGGGCGATGCCTTTGTACAAGTATGCCTCGGGCGCGGTGGGGAAGAGCTCGATGGTTCGCGCCGCTTCTTTCACCAGTGATTCATGATCCCCATCTGTAGGCTGAGCTGAAGCACCTGCGCGTGGATCGGGAAGCGGTCTTTCTCCAGCTCAAGCGCCATGCGGAATTGATCGCGCGCTTCGCTGATCTTCCCATCGCGCAGGAGGAAGTCGCCGTGGATGGTGTGCGGCTTGCCGCTCTCGGGGTGCGCTTTCTCCAATGCCTCGATAAACGAGTAGCTCCGACGCACCAGATCAGGACGGTCATCGGGCTTCTCGCCTTCGCCTTCGGTCATCTCGAAGAAACCGATGAGCACCTGCATCTTGGCATCGATGTCAACGTCGGGATCAGCGAACGCGAGGCCCAATTCATGATAGGCTTCGTCCATCCTGCCGGTGGAGTAGTAGTGCTCGGCCAATGAGATGCGGAGCATGCTGTTGCCGGGATCCATCGCCAATGCCTTGCGGTATTGCTCGAGGGCTTGCTCATGCTTGCCTTGCGCATCGTACACCTCGGCGAGCATGCCCAAGTATTCTGCAGCCTTCGGATTCGCCGTCACCGCGCGGCCAAGCAGCTTCTCGGCCTCAGCCCATTGGCCCAGCGCCATGTGCGTATTGAAGGCGTGATGCACGAGGTCCTCGTTCAAGCGAAGCGCTTCTCTGCTTCGGCATAAGCCTTCGACGCATCAGCGGGGCGACCCGCATAGGCATAAGCGGCGGCGAGATCCAGGTGCACTTCGTAGCGCTCGGGCCATTGTTCCAGGATTCCTCTGTAAACGCCGACCGCTTCTTGCGGCTTGTTGTCCTGGCGATAAAGGTCCGCTAAGAGGAATCGGTACCAGATGTTGCTCTTCTCGACGGCGATGGCCTGCTTGGCATGGCTCACCGCTTGATCGAATCGCTGGCCTTGGTGATAAAGCTTGGCCAATTCGAAGTAGGAAGCGCCATTCTGCGGATCAGCCTTCAGGCATTGCCCATAAAGGCTGAGTGCTTTCGGCAGATTGCCTTGGAGCCGCGCTTGTGTGGCCTCCATGAACAGGCGCATCACTTCGGCGCGCTTGTCGTTATCGCCGCGCGCGCCTGAGCCTCCATCCACGCCTTGTTCAGTTGTCGCTACGGGCTTCGTGCCTCCGCAAGCGAGCAGCATGGGCAACAGGAGGAGCGGGAGGATTCTCTTCATCTGGTATGGCTCAGCCAACGGTGCTGTCGTCGCTCAGGCTCAGGTCCATGGCTTTGCCGGTCACTTGGGCGCGCTCGCCGATCATGCTGTTGTCGATCACGGCATCCTGTACACGCACACCGCCCCGCAAGATCGCATTGCGCACCACGCTGCTGGCGATGACCGTGCCGCTCTCGATGGAGACGTTCGGGCCCACCACACTGTTCACCAGCTCCACGCCATCACCGATGAAGCAGGGCGGGATCACCACGCTGTTCAACGCTTTCAGGCTCTTGCTCACCAGCGCGGCATCGTTCTTCAGGAAGCCGAGCACCTTAGTGTTGGTGTCCACCATGGCGTTCTTGTTCCCGCAGTCCATCCATACATCCACCGCACCGGCCTTGAAGCGCGCGCCCTTGCGCTTCATGTTCTCCATGGCGTTGGTGAGCTGGTACTCGCCCTTCTCCTTGATGTCGTTGTCGATGAGGTATTGCATCTCCTTACGGAGGCGCTCGCCATCAGCGAAGTAGTAGATGCCGATGATGGCCAGGTCGCTCACGAAGTCAACGGGCTTCTCCACGAACTCGGTGATGATGCCTTCGCCATCGAGCTTCACCACGCCGAACGGGCGCGGGTCTTCCACCTTGTTCACCCAGATCACGCCGTCGCAGTCCTTATCGAGCTTCAGCTGGGCGCGGAAGAGCGTGTCGGCGAAGGCCACGATGATGCGGCCACTCAAGGCGCTCTCGGCGCAGAGGATGGCGTGGGCGTGCCCAGGGCCACTTCTTGGTAATGGATGCTGCCTTTAGCGCCAATCTGCTCGGCGATGGCTACCAGTCCCTGCTCCACTTTCACGCCGAAGCTGGGGTGTACCACGAAGGCGACCTCTTCCACCGGCTCACCGGCCACGGCGGCCAGGTCCTCCACGAGGCGTTGAACAATGGGCTTGCCCGCGATGGGCAGCAAAGGCTTGGCGGTGGTGTGGGTGTGCGGACGCATCCGCTTGCCCATGCCCGCCATCGGGACGATGATCTTCATTCCTTGGTTCAGTCAAGCGGGCTTGTTGCCCTGCCGTTTTCGCGTCGCGAAGGTCTTCAATTTGTTCCAGTGTGGCCGAAGCCGCCAGCCCCGCGTTCCGACGAGGACAAGTCAGCAACTTCCTGCCATTCGGCCCTGAGGTAACGGGCAATCACGAGCTGTGCCACCCGTTCGCCGTCCTTCACCTCGAACGGCTCCTGGCCGTGGTTGATCAGCAGCACGCCCACTTCGCCCCGGTAATCGGCGTCGATGGTGCCCGGTGCATTCAGCACCGTGATGCCGTGCTTGAAGGCCAAGCCGCTGCGCGGACGCACCTGGGCCTCGGTGCCTTCGGGCAGTTCGAGGTAGAGACCAGTAGGGATGAGCGCGCGCTGGCCGGGGGCGAGCACCATGGGCGCATCGAGGTTGGCGCGGAGGTCCATGCCGGCGCTGTGAGCGGTGGCGTAATGGGGTAGCGGGTGGTGGCTGCGGTTGATGAGGCGGATGGCGACGCCGGAAAAGGTCAGGGTGCTCATGAATGGTTTGTGTGAGAGCAATGGTCGGCGCAAAGTGCACCATGGAACTACAGCAGGGTTTCCTTGTCGATGCCCGCCTGCTTCAGGATCGCGAGCAATGTGCCCTTCGGCAAGTCGCGCTTGTGCATGGGCACGATGGTCATTTTCCCATTTGTCCGATTCTTCATGATGCTGTGTGAGCCCTTTGTCCGCACTTCCTCGAAACCATGCTTCCGAAGAAGCCGGACTAGTTCGTCAGGCGTAAGCGACGGTGTGCCGGTCATGGCTCTTCAATAGCCCACAACAAGCGCGTATTCCAGGGTACGGCTATCGTCAGGCACCGGATCACCTTCCGCTTGTAGTGTTTCCACATAAAGCTCGATGGCTTCTTTCGCCATAGCCATGGCGTGCTCGATGCTTTCGCCATAGGTGATGCAGCCCGGCAGCGCAGGCACCTTCACGGTATAGCCGCCTTCGGGTTCTTGGGTGAGCAGGATGCGGTAAGTGAGCTGCGCCATGTTTCAAAAGTATGCGACCACGACTCAGGTGGACAGCTTGGGCAGTGTGGCCAAGCTTCCGGAGCCCATCCAACCGTACTCGATCAACAGGCGCTCAAGTGTTCCCTTCTTCAGCGTGTCGCTGATGAAGATCTCCAGTGCTTCGCTGAAGCCGCGCTTCGCTTCTTCCTTTGAATCGCCATAGGAGGAGAGCTTGAGCGAAGGCGCGTAGGAGACCCAGTACGCGCCCTCCTTCACCAAGAGCACTTCCACGTCGATCTGCATGCCCTTGGCGTTCTTGCGGATGCGGTTGTTGGCGGCCATGGCTCAAAAGTAAGGTGGTCGGCTAGCTTTGTTCGATCATGAAAATTGCTGCGGTTCGCAGTTCCTCATTGTGCTGCGCCTTGCTCCTTGGCGGATTCGCTATTGCGCAGCCCGGCACCTTGCGCGGGAATGAGTAGATGACTTGATGTTGGTTAATTAGCCATCATGCCATTCTGGAGTCCGCTATCCTGCGCATTAATTCAACCACAAAAGCGTCGTCTGCATATGGTTTGACCACCGCATCATACGCCCCAATATTGCGCGCCAGTGCTTTCCAGTCCCAGTTGTCGTGGTAGCGCTCAATCAGCGCAATAGACCACGGCAACGTTCCAATAGAGCTAAGCATCGCCCAATCCCAATTGGCACCAATTCGCCCGATAAGACTCTCGGGCCAAGGCGGCGCTGCAGGCCCTGCCTGTTCAAATGGGCGCTGTTTCCAAACCCATTGAGCATCGTATCGCTTAATCAAGTCTTCAGACCATGGCAATGCCGAATTCCAGCTAAGCCCCCACCAACTCCATTTGTCACGATAACGGTCGATGAGGGCTTCAGACCATGGAAGTGCAGCGTTGCGACTTAGCGCTTCAGTCCCTCTGATTGTTCTAGGCTGGCCCACATATGCGAGTCCACCCCTTCCCAAATCCATTTGTCGAGGTGTTCTTCGATGAAAGCCACAGACCAAGGCAGTGAAGCGTTCCGGCTTAGTCCATGCCAATCCCAATTGTCCCGGAACTTTTCAATCAATGCGTTGGTCCTGGCCCCGGTCGAACAACACAACATTCGACCCCACACCCATTTATCAATATAAACCTCGACAAGAGACTCTGACCAAGGCAGATCTTCGTTCGTGCTCAGAGCCTCCCAATCCCATTTGTCTCGGAAGCGGTGTATTAGATCTGCGGACCATGACTGTCTAGAAAGCGCAGGCCAATAGAGCTTCGCTTGGAAGCGGTTAAGGAGGAACTCTGACCATGGAATTGCAGGGTTCCAGCTAAGAGTAAACCAGTTCCAGTTGTCCTCAAAGCGAAGGAGTAGGTGATCTGACCAAGGCAGAGCCTTATTGCCGCTCAGCAGAGTCCAATCCCAGCGTTCTCGATGCCGCTCAATCAAAGTTTCAGACCAAGGAACGACCACATTGCGGCTTAAGGACTTCCAGTCCAACCGCTCACTGTACTTGGCAATTAGAGCGTCGGACCACGATATCCGGATATTGCCGCTCAACAGCTCACTGTACCACATGCGCCCACTGATAATTTGCGGAGTCAATGGGTAAAATGCAGACAGCCATTGCGTAGCCAGTTCATCTTGCCGAACCAAGAACTCAATTAGTTCTTGGTGCCCTCGCTCCTCATTTTGCATCTCTGCACTGTGTGTCAATTGGTGGATGTAATGTGTGTGAGTCAAGGCACTCGGTCTTGCCCCCTAAGGTGGCTCAAGCCCACAGCCTCCGTCGCTCTCTTTTCCAGATTAGGATGAAAAACAGCGATAGTGCCAAGCCTCTCACTCCATACTTCATCACGCCTTCGACATCTATCTGCTCACACCCCCACCAAACCACCACCGCCCCCGCCATGTACCCCAGCACGCGCGTCATGTTGTACGGCACCGGGTAATGTTTCTGCCCCCATGCGTAGCTGATAGCTGCCATGCTGGCGTAGCAGATCAAGGTGGCCCAGGCCGCGCCCATGTAGCCCATGCTCGGGATCAGCGCGAAGAGGCAGACCAAGGTGATCGCGGCGCCCACGATGCTGATGGTGCTGCCGGCGCGCGTGCGGTCGGTGAGCTTGTACCACACGCTCTGGTTGTAGTAGATGCCGAGGAAGACGTTCGCGAGCATGAGGATGGGCACCACGCGCAGCCCTTCGTGGTAAGCCTCGTTCGGGATGAACCATTTGAAGAGATCGAGGAAGAGCATCACCAACAGGAAGGCGCTCATGCACACGGCCACGAACACATTCATGATGCGCGCGAACGTCTGTTTGCTGTCCTTCTCTTTCGCATGGCTGAAGAAGAAGGGCTCGGCGCCCATGCGGAAGGCCTGGATGAAGAGCGTGATGAGAATCGAGAGTTTGTAGCACGCGCCGTAGATGCCGATCTGCTCATCGGCGATGTCGGCGGGCAGCAGGTACTTCAGCACGGCGCGGTCGGCGGTCTCGTTCACCATGCCGGCGAGGCCCGCGATGGCGAGCGGCGCGGCGAAGACGAGCATCGGACGCAGGAGAGTCTTGTCGAATGCGCCAAGCCTTGGCCACTGCGGCACCAGCAAGAGGAACTTCACCGCGCTGGCGATGAGGTTGATGAGGAAGACATGCTCCACGCCGATGCTCGGGTTGTGCTGTTTGGCGTAAGTGAAGTAGTATAGGCTGAGCGCGATGGTGATGCCCACGTTGGTCATGTTCACGAACACGAATCGCCACGGACGGCCCTCGTTGCGCAGCCGCGCCATGGGCAGTGCGGTCATGGCATCGAGGCCCAGCGCGATGGCGAGCATCAGCACCAGTTGGCCTTGCTCCGGATAACGGATGCCGCCGGCGATAGCGTCGGGGAAGAGCGCGCACAACAGCGTGAAGAAGAGCGAGAGGCTCGCTACCGAGAAGAAGGCGGTGGCATAGGCGCGCTTGGGATCAAGCTCTTTCCTGTTGGCGAATCGGAAGAAGGTGGTCTCCATCCCGAAGGTGATCACCACGGTCACGAAAGCGGCCCAGGCATAGAGCGAGGTGATGATGCCGAATTCCTCCGGCTCGAACACGCCCTTGCTGGTGTACAGCGGCGTGAGCAGAAAGTTTAGGAAGCGCGCAACGATGCTGCTCAGCCCGTAGATGGCCGTTTGGCCGGCGAGTTTGCGGAGGGCGCTCACTTGCAATTCGAATAAGAACCGGCAATCTCAAATGGACAGGAATGGACGCGTATGGACCGAGCAGTCCATACGCGTCCATTCCTGTCCATTGTACTCAAGCGCCTGTGAATTCCGCCTTCCTCTTCTCCATGAACGCACTCGTCCCTTCCTTGAAGTCCGCCGTGCCGAAGCACTTGCCGAACTCCTCGATTTCTCGCGCGAGGCCGTTAGCGCCGGGCTCGTAGCCGGCGTTCACCGCACGGATGGCAGCGCCCAACGCCGTGGGGCTGTTCTTCGCGATGGCTGCGGCGAGCTCGTTGCACTTGGTCATCAGCTGGTCGGGTGCAACAACGTGGTTCACCAGTCCCCATTGCAGGGCCTCATCGGCTTTGATCATGCCGGCACCGCCGAGGAAGATCATCTCCATCGCTTTGCCTTTGCCTACGAGACGCGCCAAGCGTTGCGTGCCGCCGTAGCCGGGGATCACGCCCAGGCCCACTTCCGGCAGACCGAGCTTCGCATTCTCGCTGGCCACGCGGAAGTGGCAGCTCATGGCCAGTTCCAACCCGCCGCCGAGCGCGAAGCCGTTCACTGCGGCGATTACGGGCTTTGTTCATACGCTCCACATGGTCAAAGAGCTTGGTGTGCCCATCGGCGCTGAGGGCCTTGCCCTCATCCACGCTGAAGTGCGCGAACTCCTTGATGTCGGCGCCCGCCACGAAGGCCTTGGCGCCGCTGCCGGTGATGATGAGCACGCGCACGCTCTTGTCGGCGTCGGCCTCGGTGAGCGCGCGGTCCAGCTCATCGATGGTGACGCGGTTGAGCGCGTTGAGCTGGTCGGGACGGTTGATGGTGATGGTGCGGATGCTGTCGGCATCGGACACCATGAGGTTGGCGTAGGACATTGGGGCGAAGGTATTCGGGCCTTCGAGGTGAAGTTGTATGGGCCGTGCAGATTCGATACTTGAATAGATCTGGTTGGCGACGACTACGGCAAACGAATGCGTTCGTGCTTGAGTTCGTCATTCACCATCCGGAACACGATGCCCTTCGTGCGGCCGGCGGATTCAAGCAACGCTGATGCGCCATCAACTCCATCCACCCGGAACAGCGTGCGTTTCGCGTACCACTGCACTTGCGGCTCGGGCGTGAAGCCTAAGGTGAAGACCATTTCATCGGATCGCGCCTCATTCGCGATGGATCTGCCTTGTTCCATCTGCCAGGTGAAGCGCGCATCATCGACCTGCGATGGTGGGTTGGTGCGGTAGAAGTAGAGCACGCCCGCAACGCATGTGGCAGCGAGCGCAACCCACGACCACCTTGCGCGCAACGCTGAAAGCCCGAGCCCACCGAGCCCGCAGAGCAGAAGGCCGGCCTTGAGCGCAGCGAAGTCGTGGCCGGTGTATTCCAGCAGGAAGAGCATCTCGAGCAAAACGGGCAGACCGGTGAGCGCTACTAAGAGCCATAGAGAACTCGATCCGGGCGCGACAGCTTTCCGCCTCCACAGCAGCAGTGCCAACGGCAAGAGCAAGGGAAGCCAGCTGATGCGGTAGTTGAGTGCGAGCATGCCGAAGATGCTAGCTGCTCCGTGAATGCTCGCTGTTCCGCGTTCGGCATAGCGACCGGTGAAATAGGCCAGCAAGGCATTGGCATCAACCACTTGAAGCCATCGCCATGCGGTGTAACCGAGTGCAAGGCCAACGCCCAATACCGCAGCACTAACGAGTCGTAATCGCGTCGCATCGCGCTTGGCGCGCCATTGCCAGAGCGCGATCGCTGCCAGAGCAAGGCCCGCCCACACACCAGGCCAACTAATCGTGGTGGTGATGAATAGTGTGATAGCGCACCAAGCCGCCAATCGCCATGAGATCGGTCGTTCGCTTTTCAACGCACGCAGTGCAACGAGCACATGCCACACCCAGGCGTTCTGCACGAACATGTCGCTCATGTAGGCATTGCCGTGGAACCACAGCGGCGCGGGCATGAAGAGGTAGAGCACGCTCGCGAAGAGCGGTGACGGGCCTTCGTGTTGCAACTCGCGCACAACGAGGTAGAGGCCGATGGCCGTGAGCAGATGGAAGAAGATGTTGAAGAGCTGCAGGCCCAGCGCGCTCGGTTCCGTTGCGGTGATCGCGAAGAGCGTATGCGGCAGGTCGAAGGCGAGCGGCGGGTGCGAGAGGTAGTAGAGCGTGCCGTCGCGCAGGCCAGGGGCATCGGTGTAGCCCGGCGGGACCAAGTCGGCCGGACCGGAGAAGGTGATGGCCGGTGCGCCGTGGTGAGCCATGAAGCCATCGTGATGCCAGTTGTCCAGTGCGATGAGCACCAGTGCCGAGCAGAGCTCGTGGTGCCCGCTGAGCGGTCGATTGAGCAAAGGCCAGCGCACAACCAGGCTCGCGCTGAATGCGGTGAGCAGGATGAGCAGGTGTCGGCGCGGCATCGCCACGAACATAGCGCGGCTACATTGGTCGCATGCAACGCGCGGGCAAGAGCATTCCGTTTGGCTGGTGGCTGCCGCTGCTGGTGTTGCTCGCGCTCGCGGCGCATTGGCGCGCCTTACCCTTCTCCTTCTTCAGCGACGACTTCTCCGTGATCCACAAGCTGGGCGCGCGCCAAGACCTCAGCCCCGGCACCTTCTTCCGACCGCTGCCCGACTGGACGCTCTGGCTGCAATACCGGCTGCACGGCCCCGACGCATGGGCCTTCCGATTCGTGAATGTGCTGCTGCTCGCGCTGAATGGATGGCTCGTGGCCTTGCTCGCGAAGAAGCTCATGCGCCCTGATGCAGCGGTGCTGGCTGGTGCACTGTTCGTGCTCTACCCTTTCCACCTGGAACCGCAGCTATGGATCATCGGGCGGAGCACGGCGATGGCAGCGCTATTCGTTCTGCTCGCATTGAATACCGCAGCAAGTGAAGCGCAGCCGTGGCCCAAGGCGATTGGCGTATTCTTCTTTGGCTTCTTGGGCACGCTGTGCTACGAGAGCGCGCTTTTGCTGCCACTCATGCTGGTGGCCTGGTTCATCATCCTTCAACACGCCGACAAGCGCGGTTGGCATAGGGCGATTGGAGCATCAGCTATCGCGGTGGCCGTGCATCTCGTGGTGCGCGCCTTGCTGATCAATCGTGTCGCGAACGAGTATGGGTCGGAGTTCTTCACCAAGCCGCTGAGCAACTACCTCGGCATGGTCGCGAAGGTTCTTGGCCGCTCCTTCCTGCCACCGTGCGAAGAACCATCGGTCCAGACCGTTCGTTTCGCCTTGCTGTTCGTTGTGATTGCGGTGGTTGGCATCTGGTTCTGGCGTACGCGCAAATCCGAGCCGCAGACCCGACGAGTTGCGGTCCTTCTCACCGCGCTCTTCGGCATTGCTTCCATCATTGCCATCGTTGGCGGCGTGAGCACGCGCACCAGCGAGAGCGATCGCTTCCTCTACTTGCCGTCGGCCTTCTTATGCATGCTGATAGCGATGTGCATCGATGGCATGCGGTCGAAGGGCCTTGCGCGAGGGCTGGTCGTCATTGCCGCCGTGTCGTGGATCATGCTCTTGCGCAATGGCATGGAGAATTGGCGCATCGCATCGGAAACCATCGAGCGCATCATTGCAGAAACACCAGAACCGCCGCGCGATGGAAGGCTATTGGTGAGCAACCTGCCCGGCGATCACAAGGGGGCGTACATCTTCAGGCACGGGTTCAAAGAGGCCTTGATGCTTAACGGCCGTGCCGCAGAGGGAGTGTTGCATGTGCGCGAGGATTTGGGCACGACGGCAATCACCGATAGTGGCGACACGCTCATGGTCCGTGACGCGGACGCGCGCTATGATGCAAGCGCGGTCCTCAAGCCGAAGCCTTGACGCTCCGGCTGCCCTTCTTCTCTCCGAGCATCTCCTTCACCGCCACCACCACCGCCACATCATCAATTCCGCATTCGCGGTAAAGCTCCGCCTGCGTGCCATGCTCGATGAATTTATCCGGGATCGCCAGGCGCTTCACGTGGGCGGCGTAGCCGTGGTCGCCCATGAACTCCAGCACCGCGCTGCCCATGCCGCCGTGCAGGCCGTGGTCCTCCACGGTGATCACGTGCTTGAACTTGCTGAACACCTCGTGCAGCAGCAGCTCGTCGATGGGCTTCACGAAGCGCATGTCGTAGTGGGCCACGCTGTAGCCTTCGGCCTCGAGGGCAGTGATCCCCTTGGCCGCGAGGTTGCCGATGTGGCCGATGCTCAGCACAGCGATGTCCGTGCCTGAGCGCAGCTTTCGGCCCGTGCCCACCTTGATCGCCTTGAAGGGAGTCTTCCACTCGGTCATCACGCCTTCGCCGCGCGGGTAACGGATGCTGAAGGGGCCTTGGTCCGGCAGCTGTGCCGTGTACATCAGGTCCCGCAACTCCTCCTCATTCATAGGTGCGCTCACCACCATGTTCGGGATGCAGCGGAAGTAGGCGAAGTCGAAGTTGCCGTGGTGCGTGGGGCCGTCGGCTCCGGCCAGGCCGCCGCGGTCCAGGCAGAACACCACGTTCAGGTTCTGAAGCGCCACATCGTGCACCACTTGATCATAGGCGCGCTGCATGAACGAGCTGTAGATGTTGCAGAAAGGCACCATGCCTTGCGTGGCCATGCCGGCGCTGAAGGTCACCGCATGCTGCTCGGCGATGCCAACGTCGAAGGCGCGGTCGGGCATGGCCTTCATCATGAGGTTGAGCGAGCAGCCCGTGGGCATGGCGGGCGTCACCCCCACGATCTTCGGGTTCTTCTCGGCCAGCTCCACGATGCTGTGGCCGAAAACGTCTTGGTACTTCGGCGGCTGTGGGCTCTTGGGCACCACCTTGATGATCTCACCGGTCTCCTTGTTGAAGAGGCCGGGCGCGTGCCACACGGTTGGGCTTCCTACTTCGGCGGGGCCGTAGCCCTTGCCCTTCTTGGTAATGGTGTGCAGGATCTTCGGGCCGGGGATGTCGCGCAGGTCGCGCAACACCTTCACTAAGTGGTCCACATCGTGCCCGTCCACCGGACCGAAGTAGCGGAAGTTGAGGCTCTCGAACAAGTTGCTCTGCTTCAGCAAGGCGCTCTTCACCGCGCCCTCCACCTTCTGCACAATGGCCTGCGCGTTGGGGCCGAACTTGCTCAGTTTGCCCAGCGCCTTCCACACTTCGTCCTTCACCTTGTTGTAGGTGTGGCTGGTGGTGATGTCGGTGAGGTACTCCTTCAGCGCACCGACGTTCGGGTCGATGCTCATGCAATTGTCGTTGAGCACCACCAGCATGTCCGTGCCAGCACCACCCGCGTGGTTCAGCGCTTCGAAGGCTTGGCCTGCGGTCATGGCGCCATCGCCGATCACGGCCACGCATTGGCGGTCTTTCTCGCCTTTCAGCTTGCTGGCTACGGCCATGCCCAACGCACCACCGATGCTGGTGCTGCTGTGCCCCACGCCGAAGGTGTCGAACTCGCTCTCGCTGCGCTTGGGGAAGCCGCTGAGGCCCTTGTAGATGCGGTTGGTGTGGAACACCTCGCGGCGGCCGGTGAGGATCTTGTGCCCGTAGGCCTGGTGCCCCACGTCCCACACCAGTTGGTCGTACGGAGTGTTGAACACGTAGTGCAGTGCCACCGTCAGTTCCACCACGCCCAGGCTGGCGCCGAAGTGGCCGCCCTTCACGCTCACCACATCGATGATGAAGTCGCGCAGCTCGGTACACACTTGCTGGAGTTGCTCTTCCGGGAGTGCGCGCAGGTCGGCGGGGAATTGGATGCGCTCCAGAAGGGGGAACGAATTGCTATTGGGCATGGGCTGGCGTTACGGCAAGGTGAACAAAGGTAACCGGCTGAAAGTTCGGGGTCTGCGGAGCGCGAACGCGACAGCTGTTCTGGTATTGCCGGGCCGCTTTGCATCTGGATCGACAAGATCTTGCCGAGAATGCGGAAACAGAAGTTGTCATTTCAGCGTGCAGGCTTCGATTTGTCTAAATAGTTTCCATGGAATATATTTGCACCCGCAACGAACGAAGCAGCCGCTAGTTGGTTATCTCTGCATCACAACACTTGAGCACCATGGACCGCAAAGACTTCCTCCGCAAGAGCCTCATGGGCACAGGCATGCTGGTGAGTGGCACTGCAGCAGCGCAGCTGATTAAGAACGATATCGATGAGCTGAAACCCTTGAACCAGTGGGTTTCGACCACCTCCCTCCAACACTCCCCCGAACGCATGGGCAACATGATCCTGCACCGCGCCAGCGAGCGCGGCACTGCCGACCACGGCTGGCTGAAGGCCAACTTCAGTTTCAGTTTCGCCAATTGGTACGACCCCACCCGCATGCATTTCGGTGTGCTGCGCGTGATGAACGACGACATCATCGCCGCGGGCAAGGGATTCGGCACGCACCCGCACGACAACATGGAGATCATCACGATCCCCCTGAAAGGCGCGCTGCAGCACAAGGACAGCATGGGCAACACGAGCATCATCAATGCTGGCGATGTGCAGGTGATGAGCGCAGGCACCGGCATTCAGCACAGCGAGTTCAATCCGCACAACGACCGAGACGCGAACACGCTGCAGATCTGGCTCTTCCCGAAGAAGCGCCAAGTGACGCCGCGCTACCAGCAGATGACGCTTGATCCGAAGGACCGCGTGAACAAGTGGCAGCAAGTGCTCTCGCCCAATCCCGATGACGCCGGCGTGTGGATCCACCAGGACGCTTGGTTCAGCATTGGCAAGTTCGATGCGAATAGGAAGGCCGCGTACGACGTGAAGCGCAAAGGCAACGGCGTTTATGCATTCGTGATCGAAGGCAGTGCCACCATCAACGGTCAGGCCCTCGGCAAGCGCGATGCGCTTGGTGTTTGGGACACCGATTCACTGAGCGTTGAGGTTGGTCCCAGTGGTGCGGAGATCTTGCTGCAGGATGTGCCGATGCAACTGTAGCGCGAAGCATGCTTCGACAGATGCAGTTGCGATGAAAAGGACGACCCAGAACATGAACGCCTCCCTTGACCTGAAAGAAGCGCGCACCCAGCACGATGTGCTGCCGCTGATCCGTAAGCGATTCAGTCCGCGGGCATTCACGGCCGAAGGGCTTTCCGATGACGAGGTGCTGACCTTGATCGAGGCAGCGAGCTGGGCACCGAGCAGCATGAATGAGCAGCCATGGCGTTTCCGCTACGCGCATCGCGGAAGCGCGGGCTTTGAGGGATTGCAGGCGACATTCTCCATGGGCAACCAGCCGTGGGCGCCGAACGCAGCTGCGGTGATCGCCATCAGCAGCATGAAGCACCATGCCCGCAACCATGTACCCAACGCCACCTGGACCTTCGATACAGGACTGGCGGTTGGCAACCTGCTCGTGCAAGCCACGGCCATAGGCATCTACGGCCACTTGCTCGGCGGCTTCGATCATGCGGCGGCGCGCACCGCCTTGGGCATCGATCCGGCGACGGAGGAACTCATCTGCCTGCTGGTGCTGGGCCGTTTGGGCGAAGCCGAGACGCTCCCTGAGCCATACCTCACCCGAGAGCGCACAGCACGCAGCCGCAAGCCGGTGAGCGAGATCGCGCAGCGCATCTGAACGCATTGCTGCATAAGCAAAGCCCGGCGCTGTACTCAACGCCGGGCTTTGTCGTGAAGGAGGTGTATCAGTGCTTCGTCACGCGGCGCACGATCTCTCGCCCGCCATCCTGGATGCGCACGAAGTACAAGCCGCTCGGATGACCGTTGAGATCAACCTCGGCGCGCGAAACAGAGCCGCGGCGAAGAAGGGCACGCGGCGCCACTACTTGACGGCCGGTGAGGTCAACCACGCTCATGGTGGCGGCACTGGAGAGGTTGGTGGCATCGACAATGAACGCGCCCTCGGTAGGGTTGGGGAAGGTTGAGGCCGTGGCTTCATTCAATTCAGGGACGCTCACCCCCGTGATATCAACGAAGGTCACATCGTCGATGAAGTAATCGCCCTGGTCGCCGCCTGCGTAAGCGAAGAAGTTGACACCACCGATCTGGTTCAGGCCCACACCTCCGGTTCCGGAAGCAGAAGCGGTCAGCCATGTGCCTGCTACTTGCCCATCGATGGTGAGGAGGCCCGTGCCCGCGTTCAGATCGATCACCATGCCCACGATGAACCACTCGTCCTGCGTGAAGCTCGAAACGGCTCCAGCTTGCGCATTGGTCGAAAGCTCGATCGCACCACTGGCTCGGAAGGTCACATCCAAAGCCCAGCTCTGCCCCGCGGTCGTCGATTTCTGGATATTGAAATAACCGCCCTTGCCAGCGCTCACATACATGGCCCAGCCAAGCGCGTAACGTCCGGTGGTACGATTGCCAAGCTGAAGCAAAACATCGTTCGGACCGCCAGTAGTGCTCGTATTCGTGAAGCGCGCGCTCAATGTCCCGGAGCTGGCCGCAACATCACTGAGCGGTGCATCCTCGGCGCCGCCCGGGGCGTTGCTCCAGGTTGTCCATGGCGAGCCGACTGTTTGGGCAACAAGGTTTCCCGTAGCATGGGAATCGAAATTCTCCGTGATCAGCACCTGCTGGGCACAGATGGCTTTAGAGGCGAAAAGCCCGGCGAAGAAGAGTACGTGTCTTTTCATGGTTGAGGGGTTTTGGTTGCGGAGGAAATGTAACCACTTGGGCCAAATTCAACCGTTCGCCACATGATCATAGACGCGTTGCGTGCCAACTTGCGGCCATGAGCGGGGGGGTGACACAGGCTGATGTTCTGCAACGCCGACGTGCCATGATTGCTGGCGAGCAGTCTTTCATCGAATCGCGATGGTTAAAGAGCGGATTGCCTCGTTCCGCAGTGGCCATCCGTGAGCTGCAGGATCTACTGCTCTTCAGCGAGGCCTACCCCGGCGTCCACCATGCATGCGATGCGACGAAAGCGTTGATGGCGGATTTCCGTGCGTTGCTCAAAGCGAGACTGGATCAGGATGCGCGACTGCGAAAACAGCTGCAGGGTTCCGGGGTACAGGGCAGCGACAGCGTCGGCCTGTATTCATTCACGTTGGTTCGCTGGCTGCTCAAACATTGGCCGCTTGAAGTTTCCCTGTTCAGCGTTGATGCGCCTCGTGATGAGACCGCCGAGTTGCTGCGCCCCATATTAGCTGAAGCGGAGCGCGAAGCCGTGGACATGCACGATGGCGATGCAGCATCGCTGATGTCTTTGCTCTTCGGCAAGGATCCGCGCAAGCAATTGCACGACTTGGTTGACCTCATCGATGCGCATCCCGCATCGGGGGAATTGCGCGAGACGCTCTTCGCGCGATTGCAGGTTTACATCAAGATCGGCAGCGGCTTTCCGTCGCTCACATCGCTGCGGGGCCCGGTCCACGCACCCTTCATCCATTCCGAGGGCCTGCAGCGCGGCGTTGACCTGCGTGCCACGATCGCGCAGGGCATAGGAGCACCACTGGCCTTGAACAAACGTCAGCGAACACGGCTCATCAACGATGCGCGCGCCATCCTCTGCCTCATGCAGCGGGAAACGGACCCCATCACCTACGCGCAGGAGGTCCAGGCCTTCGACATGGGTCGCGGCCCCGTGATCGCGCTCTTCCACATGGATGCAGCGCACCGGCTGGCGCTTGAGAGCTACGTGGGTTTCATGGCCTTCAAGAACGGCGTACCGCTCGGCTATGGCGGCGCATGGCTTTTCCCGGGAAGGAGCAAGGTGGGCATCAACGTATTCCCCTCCTTGCGCGGCGGCGAGAGCGCATTGTTCTTCGCTCAGCTGCTGAGGCTTTTCCGGCAGCGTTTCGGTGTGGGCGTGTTCGAGGCGGAGAATTACCAGCTCGGCCATGGCAATGCCGATGGATTGAAGAGCGGCGCCTACTGGTTCTACTATCGGCTCGGCTTTCGTCCGTGGGATGATCGGCTCGGGCGTATTGCTGCGCGCGAGGTGGAGCGAATGCAGAAGAACAAAGCCTATCAACCGCCGCTGCGGACATTGAAAGAGCTGGTCGCGGACGGGCTTGTGCTACACATTGCTGAGGAAAGCTCGCCCATGATCGACACCGGTGCGTTGATCTACGCCGCACAGCAGCACACGGCCAGCATTGGCGCTCAGAGCCGACAACAGTTGCTTGCGGATACCAAGCGACGTGCGCAGAAAGCCTTTGGCCTCACCCGTGCCGAATGCGCGAAGCCCGGCATTGCGGCGGCGCTGAAAGCGTGGTCGCTGCCGCTGAATCTTCTTGGAGAGTATGAGCAATGGCCTGCGGTTGAATTGAAGCGCATGGGTCGTGCGATGCGCGCGAAGGCAGCGGGCAACGAGGATGCTTATCAAGCCGCGCTGCGCGAATGCCGCATGCTCTTGCGGGCGTGGGCGAGTGCCTCGATGTGATGATCGTCACACCCATAGCACTGTTGGCGCGTCACCTTCGGGCTATCAAACCCTGAAGACATGAGCAGCTCTTTCGATGTCCTCATCATCGGCGGCGGCACCGGCGGCATCATGACCGCTGCGCAATTGCGGAAGAAGAACAAGCGCCTCAGCATCGCCATCATCGATCCTGCAAAGGACCATTGGTACCAACCGGCGTGGACCTTGGTGGGCGCGGGTGCATTCAGCATGAAGGCCACGCGGCGCGATGAGCGCGACCAGATCCCCGAGGGCGTTTATTGGATACAAGAAGCTGTTGAGTCATTCGACCCCGAGAACAACGCTGTGAGCACTACTAGTGGCAAGCGCTTCACGTATGGCCATCTGATCGTGAGCCCCGGCATCAAGCTCGATATCGACGCCCTGCCCGGGTTGCGCGAAGCATTGCAGACCGATAGCGTGTGCAGCAACTACATCGATCCGGAGAAGACCTTCCGCGTGATGAAGGCTTTCAAAGGAGGCAATGCGGTCTTCACGCAACCGGCCACGCCCATCAAATGCGGCGGCGCTCCGCAGAAGGCTGCGTACATGGCCGATGAGTTCTTCCGCAAGAGTGGCGTTCGCGACAAGACCAGGCTCGTCTTCGCAACGCCAGGCTCGGTCATCTTCGGCGTGGAGCCGTTCCGCTTCGCGCTGGAAGACGTGATCCGCAAGAAGGGCATCATCCTGAAGACCTTCTACAAGCCTGTGCGCATCGACCCGGTAAAGAAGGAGATCCACTTCGCGTGGAGCAAGCCCGGCGACAACCAATGCGTGATCACCGAGGACCACGGCCTCGATGAGAAAGTGGAAGGCGAGAGCACCATCGTGATGAAGTACGACATGCTGCACCTGGCCCCGCCGCAGAGCGCGCCGGACTTCGTGCGCAACTCGCCCCTCGCATACGCCGACGGCCCCAACAAGGGCTGGCTCGAAGTGGACATCCACACCCTGCAGCACAAGCACTACCCCAACATCTTCGGGCTGGGCGATGCCGCTGCGCTGCCCACGGCCAAGACCGGCGCGGCCATTCGCAAGCAGGCGCCCGTGGTGGTGGCCAACATCCTGCAACGCATTCAGGATGGCGCGCTGGCCAAGGAGCGCTACGAGGGCTACAGCAGTTGCCCGCTCGTAACGGGCTACGGCAAGATGCTCCTTGCGGAATTCAAGTACGACAACGTGCGCGACAGCGATCCGCTGCTGAGCAAGCTCTTCGACACCAGCAAGCCGCTGTGGAGCATGTGGGTGCTGAAGAAGTACGGCCTGCCTTGGCTGTACTGGAACAAGATGATGAAGGGCGCCATGTGAGCGTTGAGCCGGTCCTACCTTGTAGCCGATGAAGAAGATCAACGACACCACGATCGCATTGCTGATCGATGGCGACAACGCGGCGCCGAAGCGGCTGGCAGCGATCCTGGAGGAAGTGAGCAAGCAGGGCACCATTACCATCCGCCGCATCTATGGAGACTGGACCACGCAAGGCATGAGCGGTTGGAAGGAACTCCTCAATAGCAATGCGATCCAACCGGTGCAGCAATTCGCCTACACCAAGGGCAAGAACAGCACGGACAGCGCGCTGATCATCGATGCCATGGACATCCTGCACGGCGAATTGGTGGACGCCTTCTGCATCGTGAGCAGTGATAGCGACTATACCCGGCTCGCAACAAGGCTGCGCGAGAGCGGCCTCTTCGTGATGGGCGTGGGCGAGAAGAAGACCCCGGACGCCTTCGTGAAGGCCTGCGAGCGCTTCATCTACGTTGAGAATCTCGATGTGCATGAGGATCCGCGCGTGGAAGCCAAACGCGTGACCGCTGGGAAGCAATCCAAATCGCCCTCGTCCAGGCCAGCCGCATCTCTTTCCCAGAACGGTGAGTTGATGCGGAAAATGAGGAAGGCCTTCAACGTAGCCAAGGGCGAAGAGGAAGAAGCATCGCTCAGCCTCATCGGACAAGCCTTGCGCCGCTTGGACCCCGGTTTCGACCCAAGGAGCTACGGCCACGCCTCGCTTTCCTCGCTCGTGAACGCATTGAAGGACCAGCTGGACATTCGCCGCGAGGAGAAGGGGAACACGGTGATGGTGCGCTTCAAAGGCTGACCGCATCTGGCGCCCGAAAGCCCGGAAGGACAGGTCGGCTATCTTCGCCGCCCCTTAGAAAAGCCCTGATGGACAAGCGTTTCCCGCAGTACGACGAGCTCGACCTGCCCAAGGTCGGCGAAGAGGTGTTGAAGCAATGGGAGGCCGAGGACACTTTCGGCCAGAGCTTGGAGTTGCGCAAGGGTGCGCCGCCCTTCGTGTTCTATGAAGGTCCGCCCAGCGCCAACGGATTGCCCGGCATCCACCATGTGATGGCTCGGGCCATCAAGGACATCTTCTGCCGGTATCAAACCCAGAAAGGGCATCGTGTTGATCGCAAGGCCGGTTGGGATACCCATGGTCTGCCGATCGAGCTCGGTGTGGAGAAGGAGCTCGGGATCACCAAGGAGGACATCGGCAAGAAGATCTCGATCGAAGAGTACAACGCCGCGTGCAAGAAGGCAGTGATGCGCTACACCGATGTGTGGAACGACATGACGCGGCGCATCGGCTTCTGGCTCGATCTGGAGAAGCCGTACGTCACCTACCACACCAAGTACATCGAGAGCGTTTGGCACCTGCTGAAGAAGCTCTACGACGAAGACCTGCTTTACAAGGGCTACACGATTCAGCCGTACTCACCTGCTGCGGGAACGGGCCTGAGTTCACACGAACTGAACCAGCCCGGCACCTACAAGCCGGTGAAGGACACCAGTGCCGTTGCGCTCTTCAAAGTGAAGCCCGATCACGCGAGCGAGTTCCTCTTCAAGGACGCGTTCGGCGATGTGTTCATCATGGCATGGACCACCACGCCATGGACACTGCCCAGCAACACCGCCCTCACTGTTGGGCCGAAGCTGGACTACGTGCGTGTGAAGACTTTCAACCCCTACACGCACGAACCGCAGACCGTGGTGCTGGCGAAAGCAAGGTTGAACGCGTACTTCAGGCCTGACCAAGAACAACCGATGCACGCCATCCTCTCCGGTGCGCTCGGTGTAGCCGAGGAAGACGCATTTGCCAACTACGACAAGAATGGCAAGCTCATTCCTTGGCAGATCATCGGTGAGTTCTACGGCCACCAACTCGAAGGCGTGCGCTACGAGCAATTGTTGCCTTACGCAACACCCGAAGGCGGCGGTGATGCCTTCAAGGTGATCGGCGGCGATTTCGTGACGACGGAAGATGGCACCGGCGTGGTACACACGGCGCCCAGCTTCGGTGCGGATGACCAACGTGTGGCACGTCAGCACAACATCGGCTCGCTCACACTGGTGGATCTGCGCGGTCGTTTCAAGCCTGAAGTGACGGACTTCGCAGGCGAATACGTGAAGGCCGAGTACTACACCGATGGAGAGCGCGCCGCTGAAGCAATAAAGCAAGGCCGCGACAAATACCTCAGCGTCGATGAGCGCATTGCCATCAAGCTGAAGACAGAAGGCCGCGCCTTCAGGGTGGAGAAGTACGAGCACAACTACCCGCATTGCTGGCGCACCGACAAGCCCGTGCTCTACTACCCGCTCGACAGCTGGTTCGTGCGCGTGACCGCGAAGAAGGACCGCCTGATCGCGCTGAACAAGACCATCAACTGGAAACCCGAAAGCACCGGCACCGGCCGCTTCGGCAACTGGTTGGAAAACCTGCAGGACTGGAACCTCTCGCGTTCACGCTACTGGGGCATTCCGCTTCCGATCTGGCGCACCGCGGAGGGTGATGAGGAACTTTGCATCGGTTCGCTGAAGCAGTTGAAGGAAGAGATCGCAAAGTCGGTGAAGGCTGGCGTGATGGCAGCTGATCCTTACGCGTCCTTCAAGGCCGATGACATGAGCGATGCGAACTACGACACCGTGGATCTGCACCGTCCGTACGTGGACAACATCGTGCTCGTATCACCGAGCGGCAAACCGATGAAGCGTGAGACCGACCTCATCGACGTGTGGTTCGACAGCGGCTCGATGCCCTATGCGCAATGGCACTATCCCTTCGAGAACGAAGCGACCTTCAAGGAGAAGTTCCCTGCTGCCTTCATCGCTGAAGGCGTCGATCAAACGCGCGGCTGGTTCTACACACTGCACGCCATCGCCACGCTCACGCAGGATTCCGTGGCCTACAGGACCGTGGTGAGCAACGGCCTCGTGCTCGACAAGGTGGGCCAGAAAATGAGCAAGCGCCTGGGCAATGCGGTGGATCCTTTCAAGACATTGGATCAGTATGGTGCCGATGCCGTGCGCTGGTACATGATCAGCAACGCCTCGCCGTGGGATAACCTGAAGTTCGATGCGGAGGGCATCACCGAAGTGCAGCGCAAGTTCTTCCGCGCGCTCTTCAACACCTACAACTTCTTCGCGCTGTATGCGAACATCGATGGCTTCGAGCACGATCCCTCATTCCTGCGATGGACACCCGGAAGCACTGAACCAGCGAATCCCGCGCTGACGGAACTGGATCGCTGGGTGTTGGCTCGACTGAACTTGTTGCTTATCGAATGTGACAAAGCCTACAGTGACTATGAGCCTACGGTAGCAGCCCGCGCTATTCAAGAGTTCGTTGTTGAGGACATGAGCAATTGGTACGTGCGACTTAATCGACGGCGCTTCTGGAAAGGCGAGCAAGGCGATGATAAGAAAGCGGCCTTCCAAACGCTTTATCGATGCCTGGAGGTAGTCGCGATGATCAGCGCACCGATTGCGCCATTCTTCAGCGACCGACTTTATCGCGACCTCACCGGCAAAAGCGTTCATCTGAGCAACTGGCCTGTTCAGCCAGCAGCTACTGTTTCTGGAAGCGAGATGGTCTCGGCCATGCGAATGATCGTGTTCGTCAGCCGCTGCAGAAGATGATCGTTCCGGTCACGAGTAATGTTGATCGCGCCCACATTGAAAAGGTGCGCGACTTAATCCTGAGCGAAGTGAACGTGAAGGAGCTCCTGATCCTCGACGCCAGCGAGAGCAAGCTCAACAAGAAGATCAAGCCCATCTTCCCGAAGCTCGGCGCACGCATGGGCAAGTTGATGAAGAGCGTGGCCGCTGCGGTGCAGGCATTCAATCAAGCGCAGATTGCGGAGTTGGAAGCCAATGGCAGCATGAAGCTCATGGTCGAAGGACAGGAGGTGGAACTTCTCCGCGACGATGTGGAGATCACCGCCGAGAACGTGCCCGGTCTGAGCGTGGCCAGCGACGGCGCAATCACCGTGGCGCTCGACATCACGCTCTCGGAGGCGCTCATTCAAGAGGGCATTGCGCGCGAGCTGGTGAGCAAAATTCAGGGCTTGCGGAAGGAAAGTGGCTTCGAGGTCACCGACCGGGTGCAGCTGCACATCCACGCAGGCGGCCAGGCCCAAGTGGAGCAGGCTATTCGCAGCCATGCCGCTTACATCGTCTCCGAGACCTTGGCGGTAACACCTGAAGACCAAGTGGTTGTGAGCCAACTACCCGCCGAGGGCGCCGGTATTCACGAGGTGGATATCGACGAGACCTTGCGCTGCGCGCTGAGCCTAGTGCGGTCGGCCAATTGAGAGGGGTGCCCGGCTATATTTGCGGATCTATTACCAAACCCCTGTCGTCATGGCCAAGAAACCCGCGAAAAAGCCTGCGAAGCCCGTAGCCAAAAAAGCTGCGAAGCCCGCTGCGAAAAAGCCTGCTGCAAAGCCTGCCAAGGCCAGCAAGCCTGTCGCTGAAACCAAGGCAAGGGAAGCCGGTCAAGCCCATTGCCAAAGCCCGGTTGCGAAGAAGCCAGCCAAGGCCAGTAAGCCTGCGAAGCCTGTCGCGAAGAAGCCGGCAGCTACCAGCAAGCCAGTTGCTAAACCTCAGGCCAAGCCTGCGGCAAAACCAGTTGCCAAGGCGCCGGTCAAGCCGGTTGAGAAGGCTCCTGCCAAAGCAGCCGCACCAGCAAAGCCAGCACCGACAGCGGCTAAACCAGTAACCAAGCCGGCACCAGTTGCCGCACCCAAACCTGTGAAGAAGGAATCGAAGAAGGAGGCGAAGGAGCCCAAAGCCCCGGCCGCTCCGCTGGTGACCCAGGTCTCAGCACCCATGCGCCCGGTGTCCGCGCCCGTTGTCAAGAAGCATGTGAGCACATTGGAGAGCGCCGACAAAGCGCGCTACACGGATCCCGAGCTGGACGAGTTCCGCGAGATTATCATGAAGAAGCTCGATGAGGCCCGCAGGGATTACGACCTGCTGAAGCAGACCTTGGCCAACACCGACAACAACGGCACCGACGATACCAGCCCTTCATTCAAGATGATTGAGGATGGCAGTGAGACGCTTGAGTCGCGAGGAGACTGCGCAGCTGGCGGGCCGTCAGGAGAAGTTCATCAAGCATCTGGAAGACGCCTTGCTTCGCATCCGAAACAAGACTTATGGCATCTGCCGCGTTACCGGCCGCTTGATCAGCAAAGAGCGCCTCCGTTTGGTGCCGCATGCCACACTGAGCATCGAGGCGAAGCAGCAGATGGGCAACTAGCCCGTCGGCATACGACACTCGTCCGTGTTGAAGCGCGCCGTTATCCTCATCCTGCTCGTGCTACTGGCCGATCAGGCATTGAAGGCATGGGTGAAGCTCACGTTCTTCTACGATCAGGCTATTCCGCTCTTCGGCGATTGGGCCTTCCTGCATTTCATCGAGAACCGGGGCATGGCCTTCGGGATGGAATTCGGCGGCGATAGCGGGAAGCTCGCGCTCACGCTCCTGCGGATAGTCGCTGTGATCGGCATCGGCTGGTGGCTGCGGCAGATCGCCAGATCAGGGGCCTCAACGCTCCAGGTGATGAGTGTTGCGCTGGTATTCGCTGGAGCGCTGGGCAACATCATCGATAGCACCTTCTACGGTGTCATCTTCAGCGCCATCACGCCTTTCAAGCTGGCTGAGCTGCTCCCGGCCGATGGTGGTTATTCATCGCTCTTCCACGGTGCCGTGGTGGACATGTTCCACTTCCCGATCTGGCGCGGCACGTTGCCCGAATGGGTCCCCTACATGGGAGGCCGTTATTTCGAGTTCTTCCAACCCGTGTTCAATATCGCCGATGCAGCCATCACCGTTGGCATCGCCTGCTTCATCCTAGCGCATCGGCGAACGAGGAAGGCGCACGACCAATCGGATGGCTCCGTTGAAGCGGCAGCGATTGAGGTGCCCGTGGGCGCGGGTGATGCCACCGCTGGTGGCGACCAATAGGATATCGCTGGCCCATTAGTGGCGGACGGGCGCGCTATACATTGCCGCAATGCGCTCTGGAGTACTGCGTCGCGCCGGGCTCGTCCTTCTGCTGCTGTTGCCTGCGGTGCTGTTCTATTGGGCGCATTTCCGTCCGAAGGATCCGCGCTTGATCCCCACGGGTTTTGTGCAGTACGATCAGCCATACTACATGGCCAATGCGCGGCAATACCTCGATGGCCGCAGCGATGGATGGCGTTACGCCTTGCCATTCAGTCCGAGCGCGGCAGCCACCCCTGCCCACTTCCAGCCGCAGACCATGCTGCTCGCAGGACTGTGGCGGATCACTGGCGCCGATCCCGGGAAGCTCTTCGTAGCATTCGGTGCCGCGGCCGCGATCGTCTTTGTTCTTTTGAGTGTATGCTTGCTCGATCAGGTTTTAGAAAGAACGGCTCCAGTGTTGTTGACGGTCGTTTTCGTCTGGGGCGGTGGCCTACTCGCGCTCGCGGGTTTCAGCATCAGCATGCTGCAGGATATGGATTGGCGCATGGCTGCGCTGAGCGCGTTCCGCTTCGACCCCGGTGATGGCTGGTGGTTCCTCAATCTCGGCCGCAACCTGATATTCCCTATGGGCGTACTACCACGCGCTCTTCTTCGGTGCCGTGCTGCTGCTTTACCGCAACAGGCCCTGGCTTTCCGCATTGGTCGCAGCGGTGCTCGCGCTCTCGCATCCATTCACGGGCAGCGCGGCGCTTCTGGTACTGCTGGCGTGGGGCACGTTGGAACTGATCGTGCATCGCGATCGCATAGTGAGCGCGCCATGGGTTGCGTTCGTCGCGGCTCTGCTCATGGCGCTCATGGTCTGGCATGGCTACGTCCTTCCGCAGGAGGCCGAGCATCAAAGCCTGATGCAGCAATGGAAGCTGCCTTGGCTCATTGAGTTGCAGGCCTGGTTGCCGGCTTACGCGATTGTTGCTTCAATGACCGCTTGGCGGTTGCGCTCATGTGCGCGGATCAAGGCATTCTTCTCCTTGCCGATGAATCGCTTATTAGCCGTTTGGGCTATGGTCTTCCTTGCGCTGGAGAACCATGAGTTGGTGATGGAGCCCCTGCAGCCGGCCCATTTCACGCGAGGGTATTCATGGGCCGCCCTGTTCCTGATTGGAGCACCCGCTCTGTTGGAGTTCGCGCAAGTGCCGATGAAGCGCATGGCGCGAGTCGTTGCCGCTGCCGTATTCGCGGGCGCCATGCTCCTGGATAATGCAGGTTGGTTCGCGCTGCGCATAGCCGAGAGCCGCAATGGCGCAGGTGAAGGCATCTGGCTGAGCGAGGATCAATTGGCACTGTACCATTGGCTCGAACACCAGTTGCCGAATGAGGAGATGCTCATCACCGAAGATCCGCAGCTGGCCTATCTCGCCATGACGTATACGCACCATCGCGCATGGTATTCCCATTGGGCCAATACGCCCTTTGCGGATCGGCAATTGAAGGAACAGCGCGCCTATTTCTCTGGCGACCTTGCCGCTGCTGGTCTTCATCACGGCCATATCGCTATCACGCGCAGCGGCTCAGTCTATTCACATCAGGATTCTGCTGAGCGGATTTTTTCCAACGGCAGCTTTGCCGCATATCTCTACGCGGGCAATCAGTGAGCGTCAGCGCAGATCGATGCGCATGCCGAAGAAGTTCTGCATACCGCTATCGATGCGCGAGGGCAGACCCGGATAAGCGCTGTATTGGAGCGAAGGCCGCAACTCGGTGAACAAGTGCAGATGGCTCCAGAAAGGACTGGTGCGACCAAGGCGGAAGTCGACCCCGAGTAAAGCAAAGCCGGAAGCATGCGCGGTGCCCTTCAAGCGGAACGACTCCTCTTCGAGCGACGATTGCTCGTAGCGGCTCGGCTGGTTCCCGTAGCCCTCGCTGCGCCGGTAGGTGTAATGGCTCGTCTCCGCTCTTCCGCTGTGGGTGAAGCCCAGCTGAAGGCCCGCTCCAGCATACCACGACCAGCGCGATGCCGAGACACGGCGTATCACGTAGGAAAGGTCGAGCGCGGCGCGAGATCGGTAGGCGTATGCCGAATAGCCTTCCGTCCACGAGGAATCCAGGAAGATCATCTGGCCGGTTTGCTGCGAAATCAAGGTGTCGTAGGTGCCACGCAGCGTGCGGGACCAATTGCCGTAAAGGTCTTCCGATCCGATGATGCCCACACCAACGCGCAAGCGCTGCTCGAAGCGATGCTGCGCTTCCGTGTTCCGGTTCAGGTCGAGGCCTACAGCTACGTAGCCCTGCCCAGTGCTATTGCCGCCATCGAAGTATCCGTAGGCGCGTGGCGAGTAGGAGCCCCCGCCCCAATAGCCGCCATACCAGTCGTTCACGGAAAGGCCGCTCATATCACGCGCCAGCAGCGCTGAGCCGGGCAGCATGGCGCGCCAATCGGAAAGGCCCATACGCAGGTTCGGATTCGAGGAAGAGCCATAGGCGAGATAACCCTCGGTGATCTGCAGAGCTCGGGGGGCTTCTTGCGCTTGGGCCGCCACATGGACTGAGCAGCTGAGCAGGATGAGAAGTGCGATCGGTCGTATGGCGATGGGATATTCGAAGCGCATGAACGTGTGCTTCGGAGGCATAGTATCACACAGCAGACGATGCCTTTGCCCGAAGCAGGCCCGTGCGAACAAGGTGCTCCGCGATCTGCACCGCATTCGTAGCCGCGCCTTTCCGGAGGTTGTCAGCAACCACCCAAAGGTTCAAGGTGTTCGGCTGGCTCTCGTCGCGGCGCAAGCGGCCCACGAGCACTTCGTCGCGGCCATTGGCCAGCATGGGCATGGGGTACTCGTCATTCGCGGGGTCATCGAGCAGCAGGATGCCCGGTGCTTCGCGCAGCAGCTTCCGCACCTCGTCGAGGTCGAAGTCGCGCGCGAACTCCACGTTCACGGCTTCACTATGGCCGCCGGTCACGGGCACGCGCACCGCAGTGCAGGTCACGCGGATTGCCGGGTCGAGGATCTTGTGCGTCTCGTGCACCACTTTCATCTCCTCCTTCGTGTAGCCGTTATCGAGGAAGGCATCGCAGCGCGGGATCACGTTGCGATCGATGGGGAAGGGGTAGGCCTTCTCGCCGGAAACACCGTCGCGCTCATTGTTCATCTGCTTCACGGCCTTCATGCCCGTTCCGGTGACGCTCTGGTAAGTGGATACGACCACGCGTTTCGCTTGGTAGGCGCGATGCAAGGGCGCCAAGGTCATCACCAACTGGATGGTGCTGCAATTCGGATTCGCGATGATGCGGTCCTCGGGTGTCAGCAAATGCCCGTTGATCTCCGGCACAATCAGCTTCTTGTCGGCGTGCATCCGCCAGGCGCTGCTGTTGTCGATCACCGTGCAGCCGACTTCAGCGAAGCGAGGCGCCCACCCGAGCGATGTGCTTCCGCCCGCGGAGAAGAGCGCAATGTCCGGCTTGCGCGCGATGGCCTCTTCCATGCCGATCACCGGCACCTCCTTACCGCAGAAGCGGATGGTGGAGCCTACGCTCTTCGCACTGGCAACGGGCAGCAAATCATCCACGGGGAACGCGCGCTCTTCGAGCACCTTCAGCATTACGCCACCGACCAATCCGGTGGCGCCAACCAACGCTACTTTCACGGATGTTTCCTGAACGTAGCGGGCGCGGTCGAAAGTACCAGCCGGTTCTGCTCACGCCTTCGCAATCCATGACGCGCGCTCTTCCGCACCCTTTCGTGCTGATGCTCGGCACCATCGCCACCATCGCGAACGCGCAGTTCACCGATGACTTCACCGATGGCGATTTCACCGCCAACCCGGCATGGACCGGCAGTGATGCGCTCTTCGCCGTGCTCGACGATGGCAGTGGCAACA
>JADJOG010000006.1 GCA_016713865.1 Flavobacteriales bacterium
GCCGATGGCAGCGCGCATGAGCAACTGATCACCGCTGGGGGCGAGGTCACCGAACTCACCGTGAGTTGCCCATTCGAGCCGGCCATGGCGGTGCTGAACAGGTACCAACGCCTGAATCAGTCGCGCATGGATCACGAGATCACCATCGTGCCCGGCCAGAGCTTCAGCAATGTGCTGCCTTACGCCGATTTCCGACTCTATGCCGACAACCTCGTTGACACCACCTTGGTCCGGGTTGAGCATATGTGGTCGGGACCGGATCAATCGCCCTTGGGTTTCGGAATCACCGCCATTAGCGGCACGCATTATTGGAACGTCGATGGCCTTTGGCCTGAAGGCACTGTATTGCGAGGACGTTTGTTTTACCAGGGCAGCGCGCCCGGCCAGTTCGATCACGCGCTTATCTCGGGCAACGAAACGGGCATGGTGGTGGTGCATCGCCCCACTGCCGATGAAGCATGGCAAGTGTATCCGGAACAGACGATCAACGCAGGCTCACTCACCAATGGCTCGGGCAGCATCACCATGGAGAACCTGCGCAAAGGGCAGTATGCTTTCGCCAAGATGGTGGGCGCCATCGGCGTGCCCGAGCAGCAGGGAGCAGCCTTCGATGTGTTTCCGGTTCCAGCAACCGATCGGATCACCGTGCGCTTGAGCAGCGATGCGCCCGTCGCTGCTTTCATGGAGATCCTGGCCGCCGATGGAAGCCGTGCCGGCCTGCGTGCCTTTCGAAGGGCTCGCTAACAGTTGAAGCCTCCGTTGCCGAGTTGGTGAATGGCACCTATCAATTGCGCATGCTCGGGGCCGATGGCCGCGTGATCGGAAGCCGTTCCATCATCGTGCAGCGCTGAGGCTTTGCTGAGCTTCAATGCCATAGGCAGGCGCAAGCCGCTCTATCCCATGGGCGATGGTTTGCGCGCCTACCTGCATGGCAGCGCGCGACTGGTGCGAGCACCCGTGGACTATGCCGAGATGCGCCGCTACGATGGGCTCATGCCGCACCGCGACGCGAATGGGAAGGAGACTCTTTGGAGCGCGGTGCTTTACAAGCCCGGTGAGCAGGAGGATCTCTTCGGCAGGCTGGTCGAGGCCTATCAGCTGCTCGTTGGCGGTGGCAAGCACATCGATCACCTGCGCGTGGCCGGCGTGGATCTGTGCCCTTATGGCAACTCGCAGCCGTTCCGCGTGCGGATCATCAACCGGCTAAACGACAACCACGATTACTTCTACATCAAGCGCACCGATGCGAGCCGTGTGTACGGCTTGGAGCTGGAGCATCTGCTCTCGCCGAATCGACTCAATTACCAGGTGGATGGCGATACGCTCCTCGAGGAGCACATCATAGGCGTGCCCGGCGATGCCTTCATCCACGACCCCAAACGGTATGGCGGCGAGGTGAACGCGGTGCGCCTGTGCAAGGAGTTCGTGAAATTCAATGAGCGCTGCTTTGTGCGCCTGCTTGGCGATATGCGGGCATACAACTTCGTGGTTGATGTGATACACGACCTCGATCAAGTGCAGTACCGGCTGCGCGCCATCGATCTGGATCAGCAGAACTATGAAGGCCGCTTGCGCATCTACCTGCCGCAGTTCTACAAGGAGAACCTGGGCTATGTGCAATTGGCGCAGAGCGTGATCGGGCCTGAACCTGCAAAGCAGTATCGCGAGGAGGAGCGCGCGCTCATGGGGCGGCGCATGGGACTCGCGCTCGATCAGATCGAGCGGCTCACGGAAGCTATGCACCAGGATGAAGTGGCGCCGCAGGATCATGCGGCGCAGCTCGCGGAGGAGTTGGCAGAGCACCACGGGCTGGCGCCTTTCCTCAAATGCACCACCATGGGCCAGGTGCTCCGGATGCAGCTGCGCGCCTGCCTCGGAATCTGAGCCGGAAGGATCGATAGGGTAACCTATGACAGCCGCTTGCGGTGGAGCGGGCCGGACATCTTTCGTCATGTCCGGAAACCGAACAAGCATGCTGCGAAATCTCCTCTCCATCATTGCGCTTTCGACCTTGCCCGCTGTCGCGCAGATTCAAGAGCGTATCGAATACCGTTGGCTGAATCAGCCATGCGGCGAGATGCTAAATTGCAACACCGGCTGCTCCGCATGCAACATCCCGTCGAGCACCGACGGGACCTTCTTCGGCACCAATGCCGCCTTCATCGGGGTTGATGTTTGCCCTTTGCCGTTGGCGGCCGGAGACAATGGCGTGTTCACCGTGGGCTGGGACCTTCAGCCCAGTAATGCGAAGTCATTGATCCTCTCTGGCATCTCTGTATCGCCTATGCGCATCGATTCCATCCGGTTCCGCCACTACACCACGAGCGGTGGGCCTGATCGGCTCAAGGTCATGTACACCAGCAATGTGGCCATGGCGCCCAGCGAGCTCATCGATATCGAGATTCCATCGTCTCTTTCGGATCATACCGCCATCGACCTCGGTTGCGTGGCACCGCCCGAGGGCAATCCGCTAGGGACCTTCCAACTGCGTTTCATGCCCTACGGTAGCACAACGGGCGCATGGGTGATTGATGAGGTTGTCATTGTCGGTTCGCATTGCGAGGCGTCATCGGTCGGTGTGGCCGAATTGGCTCAATACCGAAGCGCGAGCAATGGTCCCTGGGTTGATCTGCTTGGCCGTCCTATGGGAACGCAGCCCAGCCCGGGCGTGTATGTCGCGCAAGGCAAACGCATCCGCGTGGTGGAATAGGAGCGGGGGCGCAGCCATGCATAGAGCCCGCTGCCATGCAGCGGGCTCTATGCATTCAGGTCTTGCCCGCGGGTGGAAACGCATGATGCTGCTGCGCAGGAATTCGCGATCGAGGTGTGTGTAAATCTCGGTGGTGGTGATGCTGGCGTGACCGAGCATTTCTTGCACAGCGCGCAGATCAGCGCCGCCCTCGATCAGGTGCGTGGCGAAGGAGTGACGGAATGTGTGAGGTCCGATGGTCTTGCGGATGCCGGCCTTCGCCGCGAGGCCCTTGATCAGATTGAACACGGACATGCGCGAAAGGCCACCACCCCGAGCATTCAGGAAGAGGATGTCCTCGGCTTCACGCGTTGGGCGCAGAGCCGAGCGCTCGTGCTGCTGGTAGTGGCCGATCCAATGCAGGGCCTCCTCGCCGATCGGCACCAGGCGTTCCTTGTCGCCCTTGCCCACCACGCGCACGAATCCCTCGTTGGGGCTGATGCGCGATATCCGCAGCCCGCAGAGCTCGCTCACGCGCAACCCGCAGCCATACAGCGTCTCGATGATCGCGCGATCGCGATGCGACATCGGGCGGCTCATGTCTATCGCGTCAACGATGGCGTCAACTTCGGCCACTGAGAGGAATACCGGCAGTTTGCGCGCTTGCCTCGGGCGCTCCAGCAGTTCGCTCGCATCGGCCTTCACCGCGCCATCGACGAGCAGGCTCCGATGGAACATGCGCACCGCGCTCAGCAGCCGCGCCTGGCTGCTCGCGGTGAGGCCTGTCTTCGCTGCGCTGGCTATGAAGGTCTGAAGGTCTTCAAGCGTGAGCGTGTCGGGCTTAAGTGGCGGCTCATGGCTTTCTGCGAAATCGCGCAGTTTGCGCAGGTCAGTGGCGTACGCCTGAACGGTCTTGTCGCTGAGCGCGCGGCCCAGCTTCAGGTACATGCGGAATGCGCGCAGCGCTTTGTCCCAATCCATTTCCGCGAAGATGCCGGGGCAAGGGGACAACGTATCGGGCAGTTGCTGGTTGCTTCGAACGCATGCGTGTTCATCCGCATCTTCGCCCCATGGCTCGCTTGCTCATCCTCAATGGCCCCAACCTGAACCTGCTCGGATCACGCGAGCCGGCGATTTATGGCGGCAGTTCTTTCGAGGAATTCCTAAGCGACCTGCGGTCGGAGTTCGCTGGGCATTCAATCGAGCACGTGCAGACCAACATAGAAGGCGAGATGGTGGATGCCATTCAGAAGGCCGATGGCGCCGTGGATGCCGTGGTGATGAATGCTGGGGGCTACAGCCATACCTCGGTGGCCTTGCATGATGCGGTGAGCGCCGTGCGGGTGCCGGTGATCGAAGTGCACATCAGCAATCTTCTCTCGCGCGAAGCCTTCCGGCATGAGTCGCTCACGGGTGCGGCTTGCGTGGGCACCATCATGGGCTTAGGCCTCGATGGCTACCGATTGGCCATCCTGCATGTGTTGAGGCGGCTCAGTTGAAAGCGCTGGGGTCCAGCGCCGCGAATTCTTTCCAGCCCAGGATGAAGCGATCGTACGCGATGCTGCGGCGGTATATGCCCTTTAGCTTCGGATCACGTTGGGCGCGTTTCAATGCTCGACGCACAGGCAGTAGGCTGGGCAGGCGCGCCATGAAGGACCAATGCGCGCGCGCCACCTGCCACGCATGAGAGCCGTGGCCCTCCGCGATGAATTTGGCCGCAGCGACCCCATCGAGCAGCATGCGGTGAAGGATGCGCACCCACCACCATGGCGTATCGAGGTTCTTCACGAGCAGAAGGAGGCTGTTTCGGAAATTCAAGTAGGTCTTACGCGGGCTGCCATAGCCAAGTGCTCCACCACCTACATGCAGCACACTGGCCGCGCTGGTGTAGCCTATGGTCCATCCCGATCGCCGCAAGCGCCAGCACAGGTCTATCTCTTCCATGTGCGCGAAGAATGAGGCATCGAAGCCGCCCGCCTGATGGAAGGCCTCCGCACGGATCAGCAGGCATGCACCAGTGGCCCAGAATACCTCGCCGTCATCGTCGTACTGCCCTTCGTCCACTTCGGTGATCTCGAAGATCCGCCCACGGCAGAATGGGTAACCGTTGCGATCGATATAGCCGCCAGCAGCGCCGGCATGCTCGAAGCGTGAAGGATCCGCATGGGCCAGCACCTTCGGTTGGCACGCGGCCATGCGCGGGTTCGCATCGAGGTATGCGCCCAACTTCTCAAGCCAGTGCGGCATAGGCTCCACATCGCTGTTGAGCAAGAGGTAGCGCTCGGCCTTCACTTGGGCAAGCGCTTCATTGTATCCGCCTCGCGAAGCCGAGGTTTCGCTCCACTGGATAACCTCCACGGTTGGCATCGCCGCCTTGAGCCAAGCGACTGAGTCATCCGATGATCCGTTGTCGGCCACGATCAATCGGGCGCCAGGGCTGCGCTCGGCCACCAGCGGTAGGAAGCGCTGCATCCAATGCAGTCCGTTCCAATTGAGGATAACGATGGCCGTGCGCATTCCGATAGAGGGCGCGCAAAGGAAGCGCCCTTGGTGATCGGCGCGTCAGCGAGGATCGTTGAAGAACTCATTCACCCGCTCGCTCTCCATGGTGCCTACGGGCTGGGTCTGCACGCCCGGTAAGGCCACATTGCGCTGATGAAGGATATTGCTCCATTGCGGATTCTGGATCTCGCCCGGAACTTCGCTGTGCAGCAATTGCAAGCAGGCATCGCCGATGCTCGGCTGGTAGAAGACGAAACGGCGATTGGTGTATTTGCCTGCGCGGTAATAATGCCAGATGGTATAGGGCAGTGTGCCCATCTCGTTGAAGCGGTCCATCATGGTATTGGGAACTCCGTATTTCAGATACACCTGCCCGCGGTCGGTCTCGTAGCCTTTCTGCGTCCGGCAGCCGAACAGCTTATTGGCTTTCAGCACTTCCATACGGTAGGCGTTCCACGCTTGCTCCGGATCGGTGCTCCTGTTCGCCCAGAAGCTGAACATGAAGCGTCGCATCAGATCCAGGTCACGGTCCTTCCAGCGATCATCGATGATCTTGCGCTCCAATGGATCAGCGATGGGCCGCATCGTGTGGATCATAGTGGCCAAACTGTCGCGATCGGAGTACGCTGCGGTGAATGTCGGCGCGACATCGAAGTTGGCTTGCGACTGCAGATCGTAGGAGAAGCTGATCGGGTTGTTGCGCTGGAAAAATGCCTCCCGGCGATCGATCAGTTCACCTCTGCGATCACGCACCTCAATGGATGCGAAGTAGTTGCCCGAGCCCAGTTTGGTGATGTCGAAGTCGGCCAGCACAGGTTCGGCTGAGCGCGCTTTAGCACGCGCCGCTTGCTTCAGCCCATTGGCAACCACACGTTTCTCCGCAGCTTCGATCTGCCATGTGATCAGGTAAAGGCTATCTGCGCCGAAGCGCTCGTCAGCGCCGTACACCTCAGCGTAGAAGGCGAGCCTGTTTACCGTTCGAGGCAGGTAATCACTCAGCAGCGGCACCACTTGGTATCCGAATTTGGAGGCCTGGTCCTTGGAAGCTGGCTCAATCCGTTCGGCGAGCAGGAGATTCGATATTGAAAGCCCTGATGGTCTTGCCCCGATGGCAATGGGAGCTTGGTGGCGTGTTACGGTGGTGTCCGTGGAGTTCATGTCGCGCACTTCGACCTGCAATTGATATTCGCCAGGCACCAGATCGAAGAATTCCTGATGGATCAGGGTCGCTTTGCAGCGAATCCATCCGCTCGGGTCCCAAGACCTCCGTTTTCGAGAATGCGACAATGCGACCGGCCTGCTCAATGATCATGAGGGCTTCAATACGGGCTTGCGTGAATCCCGGCTGGGTCTGTCGCAACACGGTTGACCCGGCGATCACAGCCATATTCACCTCAAGCCTGGGAGTTGGACCGGGAGCGTGGAAGACCTTCGTTTCAACCGTGATATCAACGGTCCCGTTCACTGGCCCCACAACAAGCACTGCTGCTGCGCAGGACGAAGTTTCGAATGAGCATCAGCAATCTAGGCCGTGACCGGGCTCACCTGCCGCCGTTGGCCTTTTCGATGATACCCAAGCCTGCCTGCCTGATACCGCCATTCGATTGTCGTTGAGAATCAGTTGTGCTTATTGCGGTAGCGCTTGGCAAGTACAGCCGCGGTTCTCAGGGCCATGGTTTGCAGGCGCCTGCGTTTCCGGTTCACAGTCTCATGCTCGGTATTGATGCGCTTCGTTGGCCTATCAACACGAAAGCCGCCCTTTCGGTCGGCCTTCGCAATTGGCGGAGAGGGAGGGATTCGAACCCCCGGTACCCTTGCGGGCACTTCTGTTTTCGAGACAGACCCGATCGACCACTCCGGCACCTCTCCGATCAGGGGCGGCGAATATAGATGGCCCCTCAGTTCGGTAAGCCGGTCAGTCCTTCCGTTTGAACGCGCCGTTCTGCCAGGCTTGTATGAACTGAGCCCACGCCACAGGATTGAAGAGATTGATCGGGGGCGTTCCGCCGCTGTAATAGAGCCGTGTGTTATCCATGGCCATCTGGTATTGGAAGCTCTGCAAGCCATCGGGCGGAAGGCTCTCCATGCGCTGCACCAGTTCGGCGGGGGAGAGGTTTCGCATGGTGATCTGGTGGTCGTCGGCCGGCAGATCCAGGTTCATGAAAGCCTCGCGGAACTGCTCGCGCGAGGGCCATGGATAGACCACGGCGGTACGGAGCCATACGGTATCCCTGCTCATCACATGGATCATTGAGTACTTGTTCTCTGGCAGGTCGGTCGGTATCACGTATTGCGAACGCGTGAAGCCCACGGCGCTGAACAGGATGGTGTCTCCCTCTTGCGCCACGAAACTGAAGTAGCCGAACACATCGCTCATGGTGCCCCGGTAGGTATTGCGCACCATGATGTTGGTGAAGGGCACAGGCGCCAGGCTGTCGGTGACGACCACGCCACTGAATTGCACGATTCCGGGTTTTGCTGGCTGCGCCAGAACCGGTGCAGCGGCCACCAATGAGGCAGCGATCAGGAGGTTTCGCATGTCTGCGGCGAAGGTAGGTCCGCGCGATGGCCCTTCCGTTTCATGCCTGGTAGCTCCCATTCGGATAGTTTAGCCCGCCCAACCCCAAATAGCATGCGACACGCGTACGCTCTGGTCTTCCTCGCTCCGCTCATGGCCGATGCGCAAATCACAATCGGCCCAGCCGATATGCCAAGCGCTGGAGACACCGTTCGGTACCGTACCACCGCAGCCACGGGTTTGGACCCCGTATCCACCGAAGGCGGCTTCATCTGGGATTTCGGCATGCTCATTCCCGATGCGGAGGGTGCCGACACCTGCGTTACGGTGGCGAGCACGCCGCCGCTTTATCAGTTCTTCTTCAATAATGGGATACTCTATCCGCAGAACCAGGCCAATTACGCTGTGCGTGGGCAGGGCTTCAGTTTCCAAGTGCTCACTGTCTCCGATGTGTTCGATTACTTCAAGAAGGATGCAACCGGTTTCCGCAATGTTGGCTTCGGCGCCAATGTGAATGGCTTGCCCACCAGCGTGCGCCGAACGCCCGTTGATTGATTCATCGCTTCCCGCTCGAATACGGCGACATGGATACGAGCTACAGTGAATTCACCCTCAATGTGCCCACGCTTTTCAGCTTCACGCAGCAGCAGACGCGATACAATGAGGTCGACGGTTGGGGAACGCTTTACCTGCCAGCGGATACATTCGAAGTACTGCGTGTGAAGAGCACGTTGGCGCGTACGGACAGCGTTTTCATCGAGCAGTTCGGGCAGGGACTCCAATTCCCGGAGCCTGAGACCATCGAGTACAAATGGATCGCACTGGGCATGGATTTGCCCGTGCTGCAGATCAATGTGGTCGCGGGTCAGCCAACCACAGCGCGCTTCCACTATTCGCCAACCGAGATACAGACCGGTGTGGTTGAACAAGCGCGGCACGCACTGCTCATTTGGCCCAATCCAGCCGAGGGCGAAGCATGGTTGCGCTTGCCCGCCGGTTCGGGCTCATCGTTGCTGGAAATGCGCGATGCAACCGGTCGCATTGTTCGAACAGAGCGTGTGGTGCCGGGAGCGCGATCTCGGATTGGTCTTGCGGGCCTTGCAACCGGCGTTTATACGATTACCGCTCTTGGACCTCAAGGAGCGATGTCGGCGCGATTGCTCGTGGATTGAGCCGCTTGTCACGATCGTGTTCCGCCGGTCATAGGCATGGCCGTTGACCGATTGGCCCCGCGGGTACATTCGCCCCGCAACCAACCGTTCCGAACATGAGGAAATACCTGGGATTGATCATCGCTGTGGGCTTCATCGGCATCGTCGCCATGTGGCTCATGAGCTTCTACAATGGCACTGTGAGCGCCAATGAATCGGTGGAGAAGACCTGGGGCGATGTGCTCGTGCGCTACCAGGAACGCGCCGATAAGACGAAGAATCTGCTGGAGATCGTGAAGGGCGCGGCGGATTTCGAGCAGGAAACGCTCACCGAGGTGATCGAGGCCCGCAGCAAAGCCAGCTCGATCAACCTCACCGCCGACCAACTGACCCCCGAGAACCTGAAGGCCTTCGAGGATGCGCAGGCGCAATTCACCGGAGCGCTCTCACGGCTCATGGTAACCGTTGAGCGTTATCCTGACTTGAAAGCCGTTGCCGCATTCCGTGACTTCCAGGCGCAGTATGAAGGCATGGAGAATCGTATCAGCGTAGAGCGCCGGAAATTCAACGATGCCGTCCGGGTGTACAACCTGCTGTGAAGCGCTTCCTGGTAATCTGCTCGCTGGCATGTTCGGCTTCTGAAAAGGGCTACTTCCAAGCGGCCGAGGGCACGGAGAACGCGCCTCGACATCTCGTTCACGTGAACCCGATAACCGCTGAGGATTTCCTGACGGAGCAGGACCGCCAACGTGTGGCGGATTCAATCGCTGAAGCCGAGCTCCGCACCAGTGGCGAGATCCGGGTGCACATTGAGGATCACATCGAAGAAGGGCTTCTCGACCACGCGGCTTTCATCTTCGAATCGCTCGGCATGCACCGCACGCGCGATCGAAATGCCGTCCTCATCTATGTGTGCGTGGCCGATAGGCAGGTAGCCATACTCGGCGACCAGGGAATCAATGATCGTGTCCCATCGGTCTTCTGGCATGATGCGATCGGGGTGCTGAAGCTCCATTTCGCCGCAGGGCGCCATGCCGACGGGCTTTGCGAAGCAGTGCGCATGGTGGGGGAGAAGCTGAAGGCTTATTTCCCATTTGCTGCTGACGACCGCAACGAACTGTCGAACGAAGTGACCTTCGGATGAGGCTGGTTCTGTTGGTCATATGGCTCCTAGGCAGTGCGGTTGCTACCAACGCCGCCCGTTTCAACTGCTCGCTGGCCAAGCCAGATGATCAGGAGCGCTTGGCCTTCAGCTACGCTAAGCTGCTCAGCGATTCTGAGTTGGCGCGCATCAATGATCGACTGGTGGCGTTCGCGCGCGAAACGAGCAATCAGTTCCTGCTCGTCATCGTCGACACGCTATGCGGAATGGAGGCCAGTGACCTGGCATTCGAGATCGGCGAGCGCTGGGGAATCGGCCAGCAGGGCTTCGATAATGGATTGGTTTTCCTGGTGAAGCCCATTGGAGGCGCTGGCGATCGCAAGGTCTTCATTGCCACCGGCTATGGATTGGAAGGCGCAATACCCGATGCCACCTGCAAGCGGATAGTAGAGGAGGAGGTGATTCCGCGATTCAAGCGGGGCGCTTCGCGGAAGGGGTTGAAGCCGCTCTGGATGTCCTCATTCCCCTGGCCAAAGGTGAATTCGATCACCGCGATTACGGTAGGCAACGGGTGCCTTGGGGGCTACTGCTTTTCATTCTGGTGTTCATCGCGATCATGGTGCTGTCATGGCGCAAGAGGGTGAATAGTTACGCGCGCACCAACAAGCTCGATTTCTGGACCGCTATGTGGCTATTGAGCCAGATGGACCAGCGGCACAGGGGCGTTTTCCGGAGCGGGCACCGCTCTGGCGGCTTCGGCGGATCCAGCGGAGGGGGATTCGGCGGTTTCGGTGGCGGCAGTTTCGGCGGTGGGGGTGCAGGGGGATCCTGGTAATCGGCTCAACGGGATCACGCAATGGCATTCAGCAAATGGATCGGAGGCGGCCTAGGATTCACCATCCTCGGGCCCATCGGCGGCATCATCGGATTCGCCGTAGGCGCCATGCTCGACCACATGAGCGACGCAAGCGCGCAAGACCAGGCCAGCCAGCCCCGCGGATCACGGGCCCAAGCCGCCACTGGTGGCGATCTGGCCGTGAGCCTCGTTGTGTTAACCGCTGCCATCATGAAAGTCGATGGTCGCGTGACACAGGGTGAACTGGACCATGTTCGGCGATTCTTCAATCAGCAGTTCGGTGCAGCGCGTAGCGGTGAACTATCGATCCTGTTGCGCGATGTACTGAAGCGGAGGTCCCCGTGCAGGAGGTGCGCGCAGATGCGCCATCACATGCCGCATCCCGTGCGCCTCCAACTCATGCACTACCTCATCGGCTTAGCCAATGCTGATGGACGAGTTGACCGCGCCGAGTTCGACCTGCTCCGGACCATCGCGCACGCCTTAGGCATTAGCGAAAAGGATCTCGGATCGCTGAGTGCGATGTTCCGGCAGGCGGATCCGCAGGCCGCCTACCAAGTGCTGGAGATAGAGCCATCCGCATCGGAGGCCGAGGTGAAGAAAGCCTATCGTCGAATGGCCATGAAATACCACCCCGACAAGGTGGCGCAGCTGGGCGAGGAAGTGCAGAAGGCGGCGCACGAGAAGTTCAAGAAAGTGCAAGAAGCCTACGAATCGATCCTGCAGGAGAGGGGCATGCGGTAAGCGCTTCAGAGCTTCATTTATTTTAACGGTGCATGACTTCTGAGGCTGCGAAAGGCCAACGGTTACATTTGGCACCCTTTCAACCAGCTTATCCTCAGTGCAATGACAAGAAAACTGATCGTCGGCGCGGCCTTCATGGCTCTCTGCATGCTTCATGTGAATGCGCAGAACGGCGCAGCTGACCCGGTTCTCATGACCGTTGATGGCCAGTCCGTTACACGCGGTGAGTTCGAGGCCATCTACAAGAAGAACAACAAGGAAGTGAGCGTCACCAAAGAGGCGCTCGATGAATACTTGGAACTCTTCATCAATTACAAGTTGAAGGTGCGCGAGGCGGAAAAGCTCGGAATGGACACCATCACCAAGTTCCGCAATGAGCTTGATGGCTATCGCAAGCAATTGGCCCGGCCATACCTGATCGATCGTGAGTTGAACGAGGCGCTCCTGCGAGAAGCCTTCGATAGGAGTCAGCAGGAAGTGCGTGCGAGCCACGTCCTGGTCACGGTGGGGCCTGATGCTTCGCCAGAGGATACACTGGCCGCTTGGCGCAAGATCACCGCGCTGCGCGACCGGGTGATGAAGGGCGAGGATTTCGCTGCTCTTGCGAAGGCCAGCAGCGAGGATCCAAGCGCCTCGAAGAACAGTGGCGATCTGGGCTGGTTCAGTGCGCTTCAGATGGTTTACCCATTCGAGAATGCCGCCTTCAACACGAAGGTGGGCGAAGTGAGCACGCCAGTGCGCACGCGTTTCGGCTACCACATCCTGAAGGTCGCCGGCAAGCGCCCAGCACGTGGGCAGGTGAAGGTGGCGCATGTGATGCTGCGCAGCACCGATGGGGATGATGCGCAGAAGCAAGCAACATCCGAGCAGCGCATCCGCGAGATCCACCGCCAGATCAAGGACGGCACGCTGAGCTTTGCTGATGCCGCTCTGAAGTACAGCGACGACGAGAGCTCCAACACGAAAGGTGGTGAGCTCGGGCAATTCGGCACGGGCAAGATGATCGAGGAGTTCGAGGATGCGGCCTTTGCCCTGAAAGAGCCCGGTCAGGTGAGCGAGCCGGTGAAGTCGCGTTTCGGATGGCACATCATCAAGAGCATCGAGATCATCCCGCCTCCGGGCTTCGAGCAGGCCAAATCGGAACTCAAGAGCAAGATCGCGCGCGACAGCCGTGCGGAGATCACGCGCAAGGCCTTCATGGCCAAGCTCAAGCGCGAGTACGATTTCGTCGTGTTCCCGGGTAATGTGAAGCAGGTGTATGCCTTGGTCGATACCACCATCTTCAAGAAAGGAACCGCCACCACCGATACCATGTTGCGCAAGCAGATGGTGGAGGGCGTTTTCGTCAAAGGCAAAGGCAAGAAGGCCTTGCGGTATCGTCGGGAGCTGGCGGGAGCCATTAGTGGCGGCCGGATGCTGGCTGTGCGCAGCAGGCCCTATGAGGAAATGACCCAGACCATGGACGATACCGTTGTGGTGCGCGATCTCATGGAAGGGTGGGCCTATGACCGTAAGAAAGCCGCCAAGCTCACGAAACCCGTGTTCATGTACGCGGGCCAAGCATTCACCCAGCGCGACCTGCTCGATCAATTGGAAGTCCGCCAGCGTCGCGAGCGCGCTGTTCCGATCCCTGGCTATATTGATGCCCGGGTGAGCGAGATCGCTGAAGAGCGAATACTGGCCCACGAGGATGAGCAGCTCGAGCGCAAGTACAGCGAATTCCGCCTGCTCATGAAGGAGTACCGCGATGGTATCCTGCTCTTTGAGCTCACTGACCAGAAGGTGTGGAGCAAAGCCGTGAAGGACAGCGCCGGCCTGGCCGCGTTCCACACAGCGAACACGGACCGCTTCATGTGGCCGAAGCGATATGAGAGCGACTTATACACCTGTACCAATACCAGCGTGTCCAAAGCCGTGCGCGCGCTGCACAAGCGTGGGAAACGCGGGAACGACCTCATGACCGCGGCTAACAAAGACAATGCGCTGAACCTCTCCATTGATAGCGGCACCTTCTCGGAGGAGGAGAAGCCGATGCTCAAAGGACTTGCGGCTGGCTTGAGCAAGGATATCCCTCGCGATGGTCAAGTGGTCTTCGCCGATGTGAAGCGTGTGCTCCCTCCTGCGGCGAAATCGCTCGATGAAGCTCGTGGTCTGATCACGGCAGCCTATCAGGATCAGCTGGAGAAGGATTGGCTGGCTGAATTGCGAGCCAAATACGCGGTCACGGTGGATAAGGCAGTGCTCTATTCGATCCGGTGAGCCTCGCTCGAGCAGCGCGCCTGACCCTCGCGATCGCGCCGGTGCTCTGGGGCTGCAGCGGCATGTGGGATGATGAGGATCCGATTGTCGCCAGGGCATTCGACCGCCAATTGCGTTGGAGCGAGCTCCGGTTGGTGATCCCGATCAGTGCTGATCCCGTTGATAGCGCGGCCATGGCCGAAGCGTATGTGGACAATTGGCTCCGCCAGCAAGTGGAACTGCACCACGCCGAACTGAACCTCGAGCCTTCGCGCAAGGAATTCGAGACCGAGCTGCGCGATTACCGCAATTCATTGCTGCTCTTCGCGTTCGAGGAAGAGCTTGTTCGGCAGCGCCTGGATACGGTGATCAGTGAGGGGGAGATCGAGGCTTATTATCAGGCGAACAGCCATGAGTTCGATTTAACCGACGACCTCCTCCGTGCCCGGTGGTTCGTCATCAATACCGATGATCGGAAAGCCTTTGCACGCATCAAGGACCGTTTCCTTTCCGGCAAGGACAGCGATATGCGAGAAGTGGAGATCGCGCTGGTCCAGCGCGGCATCGCGTTCACCGACCGAACCGCACAATGGCTCACCGCAGTTGAATTGCGCAACGAGGTGCCGATTGATGCATTACCGAGCACTGGCCCGGATGGCAAGCGCATGGTTTGGCAAGCGGATGACTCGGCATGGTTCCTCGACATCATCGAACTTCGCCCTCGACACGCCCCTGCGCCCATTGAGATCGCCCGACACGATATCAGGACTATACTTCTCAATCGACGCAAGACCGACCTGGTGGCTCGAATGCGTCAAGACCTCTACGAAAATGCACTGGCAGCCAAGCAAGCGGAGCGCCTATAATCGTGCGGCAGGTTGGGCGTTTGCACTCTTCAGTGCCTTCCCTTGTTCTGCTCAACCAGGAACCCAGCTGATTGATGGAATCAGCGCGGTGGTCGGTCGCGAGCCTATCCTGCGGTCCGATCTGGTCGTCCGTTTAGATCAAGCGCGCCAGCAATCGGAACTCAAGGGCCTCGAACTCGAGTGCGATATCCTGGAAGATGCCCTTTACGAGAAACTCCTGCTCGAGCACGCTAAGCTCGATAGCGTAGCGGTAGACGATGCGCAGGTGAACGGTGAATTGGAGCGGCGGGTACGTTATTTCGTTTCTCAGATCGGCAGCGAGCGAAAACTGGAGGAGTTCTATGGTAAATCGATCGCCGAGATCAAGGCCGATTTCAGGCAGCAGGTGCGCGACCAATTGCTCGTGCAGCAGATGCAACAGGCGATCACCGACGATGCGCGGATCACCCCTCGTGAAGTGAAGCGCTTCTTCGAGCAGATCCCCGAGGATAGCATCCCCTTGATCAGCGCTGAGGTGGAGTATGCGATGATCCTACGGGTTCCCAAGCCCAGCGAAGATGAAGTTCGCCGCGTGAGGCGCCGCATGGAGGAGCATCGTGAGGCAGTGGTGGCCGGTGGCAAGGAGTTCTGCACGATTGCCATCCTTTACTCAGAGGATCCTGGTTCAGCAAAGGAATGTGGTGAACTGGGCATGGTGCCGCCCGGCGTCATGGTGCCGGAGTTCGACGCGGTAGCCATCAGCTTGCGTGAAGGAGAACTCTCGCAGGTGGTCCGCACGCAGTACGGCTGGCACTTCATGCAGCTTATCGAACGGCGCGGTGAGCAGTACAACGCTCGCCATGTGCTCATGCGCCCACAAGTCTCAAACAGCGACCTCACCATTGCTCGGGAAACCTGGATAGCCTCCGATTGGCCATGTCCAACCAAGGCATCGATTTCGGAAAAGCCGCAGCCGACAACAGTGACGATGAGGAGAGCCGAGCCCAGAATGGACTCATGATCGAGCCCAACAGCAACAGTGCTCGTTGGCCGATACGCGATCTGGATCAACAGGTGTTCTTCGTGCTCGATAAGCTTAAGCCAGGTGAGGTGAGTGAGCCTCAGGTTGTTGTGCAGCCCGATGGAACCAAGGCATACCGCCTCCTGAAGCTCCTTTCGCGCACTGATCCGCATCGGGCCAACCTGAAGGATGATTATCGGCTTCTCATGCAAGCCGCTGAGGGCCGCATGCGGTCCGAATTGATTGATAAGTGGATAAACGAGCACATCGCTTCCACATTCGTGCGGATAGACCCAGTGCATCGCGCTTGCCCATTCAAATACCCCTGGAACAAGGAAAATAGCGGTCAATGACCGCCCAAAGCATGAACAGCAGTCAAGAGGATGTGCGCCATGCCGAACGTTTCGGCGAGCGGTATAGAGCGTTGAAGCGGGAAGTGAACAAGGTCATTATCGGTCAGGACGAGGCCGTTGACCACGTGCTGCTCGGCATTTTCAGTCGTGGCCATTGCCTGCTTGTAGGTGTGCCAGGTCTGGCTAAGACCCTTCTGGTGAACACAGTGGCCCGAGCGTTAGGCCTCACGTTCAGCCGCATTCAATTCACCCCGGATTTGATGCCCAGCGACATTATCGGGGCTGAGATATTGGGTGAGGACCGGCGTTTCCGGTTCATCAAAGGTCCATTGTTCGCCAATCTGGTCCTTGCTGATGAGATCAACCGGACGCCGCCAAAGACCCAGGCGGCCTTGCTGGAAGCCATGCAGGAGAGACATGTTACAGCGGCTGGACAAACGATGCCGCTGCCTGACCCGTTCTTCGTGCTGGCCACGCAGAACCCGATTGAGCAGGAGGGAACCTACCCCTTGCCAGAGGCACAGCTCGATCGATTCATGTTCGATATTCGGGTTGACTATCCGAGCTTCGAGGAGGAGGTGGCAGTGGTGAAGGCGACCACCAGCGATTCTCAACCGGAAGTGCACCCCGTGCTCAGCGCTGAAGAGATCATTTTGTACCAAGGTCTTGTCAGGCGCCTGCCCGTTGCCGACAATGTGCTCCAATACGCGGTAAGGCTCACGGGGCGCACCCGCCCTGCGGCCAGTGGCGCACCCGCGATCATTGCCGAGCATGTGGCATGGGGTGCTGGGCCGCGCGCTTCGCAATACCTGGTGATCGGAGCCAAGGCGCACGCGCTGGCGCATGGCCGCTTTTCACCGGATATCGCCGATGTGCAGGCCGTGGCGCTTCCGATCCTTCGTCATCGCATGGTGCGCAATTACAAGGCTGAAGCAGAAGGCATCACCGTGGATCGCCTTGTGAAGGAGATCCTCTAAGCTGCCTGGATTCGGCCGCTGGCATTTGTGGGCCGCGACGGTTTAGCTTTGGAAGCAATTCCGAAGAACATGAGATTCAATCACCTCGCATCCGCTGCATTCATCGCGCTTGTTTGTCGAGTCACGCCGGCGATGGGGCAATTCCCACTGGTCGATATCAGCTTGCAGCACGATCAGCTGAACGCCCAACTCCGCGTGCATCTGCGTGCGAAATGATCAGGACTTCGGACAGGTCATTAGCAATATCGTGTTCACAGTCCGTTGGCCTGAAGCATCCCCAGCAACATTAGGCCTTGGAGCGAGTGCTTGGTGCCCGCCGCCGAATCAGGCCTTGAACATAGGCCCCTCTGCCACTGCTGTTCCAGGCAATGGCTTCCGCTATCGGACCTATAGTTCGATTGGTCTCGCACAGATCGCTGCATTGCAGGATGATGCAGGTTGTGGCCAGTCTTTGATGGCGAATGAATGGGCCCACGTGCTCACCATCCCCGTGAATGCCGATCCAGGAGGCACTGTGTTCGACATCGCTGACGATGACTTCAGCCTGCAGGATAACAGGAATTTCTACGTTTCCCTGAACGGCGTTCCTTCCACAGGAGCGATCTTCACTTACACGGCTAATGCGGTAGAGCAGGACGATACGATGCTGGAGCAAAGGGTCATTGCCCCGAATCCTGCCGCTGCTGGCTCCATGATTACGATACTTGGCGCTGGTCGGGATGGTTCATGGAGCGCGCAGTTGCTTGATGCGAGCGGGCGTGTCATTCGCTCCTGGCAGGGAGCGCAATGGCCTGTTCGGCTCTCCACCATGGATCAAGCGCCAGGCATCTATGCGGTGCGTTTGGAGCATGCGGGTTTGATGAGCATCTGTAAGCTTGTCATTGAATAAGGGTCACTGAGATGCGACTAGGTTGCTTGGCCTTCCTGCTCGTCTTGCTCATGCCTGAAGCCAGGACTCAAGATTGGTTGGTTCTGGATATGATGGGCACAGGGCTGCCGAGCAATACTGTTGTGGATATCGATTCTGATTCAAATGGGGTGGTCTGGCTGGCAACGGATTGGGGTTTGTGCCGTTGGGAGGCAGGTGGTCTTGAGGTGTTCAATGTGGGCAATTCAGGATTACCGGATAATGTCACGCGTTGTGTTGAGGTTGATGATGATGATGCGCTTTGGGTAGGCACTTCTGTCGGTGGTGCTGCACGTTACGATGGTCAGGTGTGGGAGGTGTTCAATACATCGAATAGCCCAATGCCAGATGACCAGGTGAATACCATACATGTGGATCATCAAGGCTGGGTCTGGTTCGGCACAGTGACTGGTCTAGCCTGTTACACTGGATCCGAGTGGCGGCTGTACAACTCTTCCGAAGAGAGCTATAATGGACGTATCCTGAACGGGGATCACATTCTCTCAATTGGAACCCGGCCTGATGGATTGGTCGCTTTAGGCACGCTGAACGGCGGCTTCCATTTCCTAACCGACACCTCGGTTCATTTCTTCACGACATTCAACTTCGGATTCTTCGACAATACCCAGCATGCGGTTCATCTGGACTTGGATGCCAATGAACGCTGGTTGGCTTGTCCTGCGGGCGGTTTGGTGCGGCAGGTGGGCGATTGGTACGGCGGGAGCTGGTTCCAATACACCACTTTCAATAGTGACCTTCCAAGCAATGCATTGAAGGACGTCGTGGGCGACGGGAATGGAGGATTATGGCTCGCTGCTCAAGTAGGTGGCCTTGCTCGGAGGTATGCGACCGGCTCATATCAGCGCTACCAAACCTCCAATTCAGGGATTCCATCGAATCAGCTCAACTGCGTGCACGCGGCGGTCGACGGTGCGGTTTGGGTTGGAACTTATGATGGGGGAGCCGCGCGCCTCGACCCGGCTTCAGGACTCAATGAGACATTGAAGCCGGAACTGGATTTCCGAATATGGCCCAATCCGAATGAAGGTTCCTTCACGGTTTCCCGGTTGAACGGTAAGTGGCCTGCGAGCTGGCGAGTCGCGGATGCCCTCGGCAGGGTTGCAGCGCAGGGCATCGCTGCTGGTCCCATCGATTTCAGAGTGGACCTTCCTTGGCTGGCGCCTGGGTCTTGGAGCTTCGCTCTGTACGACGGAAGGACTACAACCGTGCGTTTATTCATGGTGCATTGACCTTGAGAAGGCCGTAGGGTATCTTGCGCGGCCATGAAACACACCTACACGCGTTTCTTCTTCAAGGGTATTGCGTCGGCGCTCCTAGTGCTTGCCTTCAGTGTGCCTAAGTCAGCCCAAGCGCAGTGCTCAACGGCTACTGCCAAGACTTGCCAATGCAAGGTGACCGGTCAAACCAATTGCGAACTCCTGCCGGATATCCAGATCAGCTGGTATGCTCTGGCGAACTATGCCAGCGGCCCGAATCAATTCGCTCAGAATGCAACCGGCAATGCTGGGCGCTTGCAGGTCAGCGGGAGCACGCCCAACCAAGGGTTTGGTCCACTGGAGGTGCGCGGGGTCAATTCCCAGAACCAGCGCACCTTCATTTGCGGGCCAGACACCATTACCGTAGGCCATCTTGCGAATGACAATAACGGATTCGCCTGCGACAATGGCTACGAAGCAAGGCAACGTCTGTATCAGCGGATTTACAGGAAGGATGGCAACACGATGTCCTACACCGAGGAGCTTCGTGGTACGATGACCTATCACCCAACGCATAATCACTACCACGTGGATGATTGGACGACCATGACCTTGCGAATTCAGCAAGCTGGGGTGAGCGATCCGCGGCAATGGCCGATCGTAGCATCTGGTGCTAAGCTTGGATTCTGTCTCATGGACCTGAGCACATGCCCTTCCAGCCCCGGCCATTGCCGTACCTCGCAGGTTTACAATCAAGGCACAGCGCTGAATAGCTCCAGCAACTTCCCGAATTACGGTTTGGGCATTGGCTACAGCTGCTCAGAGAATTTTCAGGGCATAAGCTCTGGCAAAACCGACATCTATAGCGAGAGCCTGGATGGCATGTGGATCAATCTTTTGCCAGGGGATCCAGGCCAACCGGTGCTTTGCAATGGCAGTTACTGGATCGTGGCTGAGGTTGATCCACGCAACGCATGGAGGGAGGAGAATGAGGAAAATAACTATACGGCCATCCCGATAACGATCAATACGCAGAAGGCAGCAGGTAGCGGCGGCACAGGCAGCCTAATGACCAACAAACGAGCGCTCATCGCAACAGGTGAGACCATTACCCTAACGGCCACACCTGGTTCCAGCTACCTCTGGAGCAATGGTGCCACCTCACGCTCGATCACCGTTTCCACTGCGGGCACTTACTCCTGCACGGTCACTGCGCCATGCGGTTCAATAGCGACGCCAAGCATCACGGTTAGCTTGCTCGCTCCGCCTTCAACCCCGCCAGTTGGAACTGGCACCACAGTGCTCGTGGGCAATCCGGCTTCCATCTCTGCCACCGGCACGAATGTGCGCTGGTATGATTCCGCTTTGGGCGGCAACCTGGTGGGGACCGGGAATACGCTGAATATTCCCGCGCTGAATGCGACCACCAACTATTGGGCAGCCGCCTCGAATGTTTCAACAGGGACCGCGGTGAACGCCGGGAAGTCCGATAATTCTGGTGGTGGCGGTTATTTCAATGGAAAGCATTGGCTCTATTTCGATGCATTTCAGCCCTTTAACCTGGTCTCGTTCAAGGTGTATGCGAATAGCCCTGGCAAACGCCAATTCGTCCTGCGCGATCAGCTCGGTAATCTCATCCATGAGAAATTCGTGGAACTGCTCCCCGGTATGACTGAGGTTGTTGTGAATTGGCCGGTGCCCGCAGGCGTGCAGCACGCCATTACCGCGTTCGACGATAACAGCGATGTGTATCAGGACCTTTATCGCAATAATGCTGGCGTTTCCTACCCATATGCCATCGGCAGCTTGGGCTCCATCACGGGCTCTTCGGGTGGAAGCGGTGTGTACTACTTCCTTTACGATTGGCGTGTGACCACGAACGATGTCATTTCCGAGACGGCCCGGACAATAGTGACTGCTACAGCACACCCTGGTGTTGGAACTGATGTGAAGGTGATTCTAGATGGCCCTTACGACCCTTTGACAGGCCTGATGGCGGATGGTCTCAGGGCGTCTTCGCTTATTCCTACATCGGAACCATTTACCTCATTGGGATTCACGCACGTCAATGGCGGAGGGGGAGAGGTTGTATCGCCCGCGCTGCTCGCTGTTACCGGCTCCAATGCCCCAGTGGACTGGATCATGCTGGAATTGCGTAGTGCCTCGACACCATGCAAGTGGTGGCAACTCGCAGCGCTTTGGTGACGCGTAGCGGCAATGTTGTTTCCGGTTCTGGCGGAACGGTTCGTTTCAATCTCCTCGATGGCAATTACCTCTTGGCTGTGAAGCACCGCAATCACTTCGGCTGCATGACCGCAGCCGCAGTTGCTTTGAACGCCGGGGTTGTTACCGTTGATCTGCGTTCACCAGCTACGCTGACTCATGGCACCAATGCGCGTAAGGTGCAAGGTTCAGTATTGACCCTTTGGTCCGGAAATGTCGAGCGCGATCAGTTCTTGAAATACGTTGGCGAGTCAAATGACCGTGACCCGATATTGTTCGCCATCGGAGGATCGGTCCCTACGAATACCATTACCGGTTACTTGCCAGCTGATATCAATCTGGATGGTGTAGTGAAGTACGTTGGTGAGTCCAACGACAGGGATCCGATTCTTTTCAACATCGGCGGTTCCGTGCCTACGAACACCCGGAATGAGCAATTGCCGTAATCTAGCGGTCTGCTCGCTTCAACGATTTCCCCTCAAGCCCCAACCAAAACCACTCGAATGAGACTCATTTCCCTTCTATTGTCGCGCTTTTCCCCGGCTGCGATCCTGGCACTGTTGTGCCTGCCTTTCAGCGCATCAGCGCAGTTGCCATCTTCAGTCGATATTGACTTGGCGCCTGGTGCAACTGCAACGACCATGGATGTGCGCCTGAAGGCGAATGGCCAGTCCTTCAATGAGGTGATCAGCGGCTTGACCTTCACAGTGCGTTGGGTCGATACCTCACCCGCGACAATCGGTCAAGCCTCCACTGCAGCTTGGTGCCCCGCCCCGAACAATGCCTTTTCGCCGGGGTCATTGGATGGCACTCTCACACCTGGAAACGGATTCAAGTACCGTACATACACGGGAATCGGAACACAGCAGATTGGCTTATCCGAGGATTTGTTTGGTTGCGGACCGGATGGTCAAACATTGCCTGCGAATACTTGGGTGACGGTTGCGGTAATTACTGTGAGTAACAATTCGGGATGCACTGAATTCCAGATTGTTAACGATGCATTTACAGCTGCCAACAACAAGAATTTCTTCGTGTCGCTTAATGGCACGCAAGGACTGGCGGGCGCTATTGAGCCAACAACTGTGCTCCGGGGCTCCTGCACGGCGGATTGCGCAGGCGTAATTGGCGGACTGCCAGCCTCGATGGTTGTGGAGTATGCTCTGGTGGTACCACTGGAGTCACGCCGCGTACCCCGGCTTCAGGCACTTTCAGCTATGCGGGAACGCCATATTGCGCGAATGCGGGAACGGCTACGGTAACTACCAATGCCACTTCGGGAGGCACATACAGCAGTGCGGCTGGTTTGAGCCTTAACAGTTCAACCGGCGAGGTGACACTTGGTACAAGCACGCCGGGGAGCTACACGGTGACCTATACGGTGGCAGCTTATGGCACTTGCCCGCAGTATCAGACAACGGCTTCCATTGCTGTAAGTGCGGTGCCGGTCGCCGGCGCGTTGAGCGGCACTCCCCAAGGCATCTGCGTCGGTGGAACCACGACCTACACGATCAGCGGCAATAGCGCCGCAGGCATCTGGGGCACTCAGAACCCTGCGGTCGCAACGGTGGTGAACGGGGTGGTGACGGGCATTGGCGTCGGCACCACTAACATTACATATACGGTGGCCTCTGCTGGCTGCAATGATGCAACTGCCACGCGCTCGGTAACGGTCACCGCAGCACCGGTTGCCGGCACGCTCAGCGGCACTCCCCAAGGCATCTGCATCGGCGGCACGACCACTTACACGATCAGCGGCAACAGCGCTGCAGGCACCTGGGGCACGGATAACGCCTCGGTGGCCACGGTGGTGAACGGGGTGGTGACGGGCCAGGGCGCGGGCACCACGAACATCACTTACACGGTGGCTGGCGCTGGCGGCTGCGGCCCCGTATCGGCTTCGCGGTCGGTGACGGTGACGGCGCCCTCTGTGGCGGGCAGCGATCAGCGGCACGCCTCAGAGCATCTGCATCGGCGGCACGACCACTACACGATCAGCGGCAACAGCGCCGCAGGCACTTGGGGCACGGATAACGCCTCGGTGGCCACGGTGGTGAACGGGGTGGTGACGGGCCAGGGCGCAGGCACCACGAACATCACTTACACGGTGGCTGGCACTGGCGGCTGCGGGCCTGCATCGGCCTCGCGGTCGGTGACGGTGACGGCGCCCTCTGTGGCGGGCACGCATCAGCGGCACGCCTCAGGGCATCTGCATCGGCGGCACGACCTACCTGATCAGCGGCAACAGCGCTGCAGGCACTTGGGGCACGGATAACGCCTCGGTGGCCACGGTGGTGAACGGGGTGGTGACGGGCCAGGGCGCGGGCACCACGAACATCACTTACACGGTGGCTGGCACTGGCGGCTGCGGCCCTGTATCGGCTTCGCGGTCGGTGACGGTGACGGCGCCCTCTGTGGCGGGCACGATCAGCGGCACGCCTCAGGGCATCTGCATCGGCGGCACGACTACTTACACGATCAGCGGCAACAGCGCTGCAGGCACTTGGGGCACGGATAACGCCTCGGTGGCCACGGTGGTGAGCGGGGTGGTGACGGGCCAGGGCGCGGGCACCACGAACATCACTTACACGGTGGCTGGCACTGGCGGCTGCAATGCTGCGACGGCCACGCGCTCAGTCACGGTCACCGCTAATCCTAGTGCTCCTGGAGCCAGGCACCTATGGCCCGCTTTGCTCGACCGCTTCGCCAATCAACCTAGGTGGCACACCGAGCGGTGGAACATGGTCTGGTGCCGGTGTTAGTGGCACGGCACCCACACGTTCAATCCAGCCGCTGGAACGCAGCTTCTTACCTACACCATAACCGTAAACGGCTGCAGTAATAGCGCTTCAACGACCGTTTCGGTAGGTGTTTGCGATTGCGCGGGCGTGGTAAATGGAACGGCTTTCATTGACGCATGCAACAACTGTGTAGGCGGCACCACGGGTCAGACTCCTTGCAGCAACGACTGCGCAGGTGTTCCTGGTGGTACGGCGAGCATCGACCAGTGCAATGTCTGCTCTGGCGGTACTACAGGCATCACCCCGAACAGCACCTGCACCGATTGCGCTGGTGTGATTAACGGATCGGCCAGCATCGACCAGTGCAACGTCTGCTCTGGTGGCACCACCGGTATCACGCCGAATAGCACCTGCACCGATTGTGCTGGTGTGATCAACGGATCGGCCAGCATCGACCAGTGCAACGAGTGCTCTGGCGGCACTACCGGCATCACGCCGAATAGCAGCTGCACGGATTGCGCTGGCGTGGTCAACGGCACGGCATTCATCGATAACTGTCAGAACTGCGTTGGTGGCACTACCGGTCAAACGCCTTGCGCGAATGACTGCGCAGGAGTTCCTGGTGGCTCGGCCAGCATCGACCAGTGCAACGTTTGCTCGGGCGGTACCACCGGTATCACCCCCAACAGCACCTGTCTCGATTGCGCGGGCGTGATCAACGGATCGGCTAGCATCGACCAGTGCAACGTCTGTTCAGGTGGCACCACCGGCATCACCCCGAATAGCACCTGCACCGACTGCGCAGGTGTGATCAACGGCACGGCGAGCATCGACCAGTGCAACGTTTGCTCAGGTGGCAACACAGGCATCACGCCGAATAGCACCTGCACGGATTGCGCAGGAGTGATCAACGGCACGGCTTTCATCGATAACTGCCAGAACTGCGTTGGCGGTACCACTGGACAGACGCCTTGCTCAAATGATTGTGCAGGAGTTCCCGGTGGCACGGCCAGCATCGATCAGTGTAATGTGTGCTCGGGCGGTACCACCGGTATCACCCCCAACAGCACCTGTCTCGATTGCGCGGGCGTGATCAACGGATCGGCTAGCATCGACCAGTGCAACGTCTGTTCAGGTGGCACCACCGGCATCACCCCGAATAGCACATGTACGGACTGCTCGGGCGTGATCAACGGATCGGCGAGCATCGACCAGTGCAACGTTTGCTCTGGTGGCACCACCGGCATCACGCCGAACAGCAGCTGCACGGACTGCGCAGGTGTGATCAACGGTACGGCCTTCATCGATAACTGCCAGAACTGCGTTGGCGGTACCACTGGACAGACGCCTTGCGCAAATGACTGTGCAGGAGTACCTGGTGGAACGGCCAGCATCGATCAGTGCAATGTGTGTTCGGGTGGTACCACCGGTATCCCCCCCAACAGCACCTGTCTCGACTGTGCGGGCGTGATCAACGGATCGGCCAGCATCGACCAGTGCAACGTCTATTCGGGTGGAACCACCGGAATCACGCCGAACAGCACTTGCGCCGACTGCGCTGGAATACCGAACGGATCGGCCAGCATCGATCAGTGCAACGTGTGCTCGGGCGGAACAACTGGTGTTGTACCGAATAGTACGTGTGCTGATTGCGAGGGCGTTCCGAATGGGACGGCATTGCCAGGTACCGCGTGCGATGATGGAAATGCGAATACGGATTACGACGCATATAACAACAACTGCCAGTGCGTGGGCATTCCGATCGGAGGCTGCACCGAGAATCTGACCCTTGAACTCGTTACGGATGATTCCGGCAATGAAACCTCATGGGAAATTCGTGATCTGGGAACGAATGCAGTGGCTGCGAGCGGTTCAGGCTACCAGGACAACGCGCTTTCCACAGTTGATATCTGCCTCGCTGAAGGTTGCTACCGACTTGAGGTATTTGACTCCAGTGGTGATGGAATCGCAGGTGGAGGATACATCCTGCGTACAGCGGGTAATCCCGGAAGTCGCATCATCGATAACCGCAACAACTTCACAACGGGCGGTTCAAGCGCCATCGCCAATGGCGAAGGATTCTGTTTACCGCTTGGCATCAGCCGTCTGATCTTCAATAGCTGTGATAAGCTTGACTATGTGAACAACAACTACATGGTCGCGAATGATGAGGCTGCGGTTAACGCTGTCTGGGTGGTGAATGGCGCGAACAGTGTTCAGAGCTCCAGCACGGGCTACGAGTTCTGGTTCTTCAACCCGAACGGCGGTTATTCTTTCCGTCGCTTCCGCAGTCATTCAACATCAGATGGCTACCCCGCTACCGGACCGACCCGTGCTTGCCACATCAGGCTTAATTCATGGGCGACTAGTAACCATATCCCGGCCTTCGTGCTCATGAACGCGCGGGTTCGAAGCCGTGTGCTGGGTGTGAACAATGAGTGGGGGCCTGCTTGCCGCTTCAAGATCGATCCGGTTCGTGCTGCTTGCCCATTGACTCAACTTGAGAATCTTCCTGGCAGCCAGTTCTACAGCTGTAACGTGAGCCGCACCTGGGGAAGCAATGGTGTCCTCTATTGCAAGAAGGTCACCGATGCGACCCAGTACCAGTTCCGTTTCCGGAATGCTGAATTGGTGAATCCAGTTGTGCGCACGCGGACAACCTGGAATCTGCAACTCAATTGGACGCCAGCATTGCCCAATGGCACATATCAGGTGGATGTTCGCGCGTTCAAGAATGGCCAATGGTGCATTTCAGGTGATGAATGGGGCGAGACCTGTTTGGTGACAATCACTGGTTCTTCGGCAATGGTTGTGAATCCGTCGAACCTGAAGTGGGTGGTTTCATGGATTCCGAAGCCCAGCTTCTCCTGAGCCCGAACCCGAATCGTGGCGATGCGCTGCAGGTTCGTTTCTCCGGTGGGGATGTTCGTGGAGACCATGCTGTCATCGAGGTGTTCGACCTCGTTGGACAGCGCGTGATCAACCAGCAGATTCCCGTTACTGATGGCGTCGTGAACACTACTGTTGGCGTGGAAGGGATGGCCAGCGGCACATACCTCTTCAGCCTCACAGTTGACGGCAAACGAAGCACTCAGCGCTTGGTGGTTAGCCGATAGACTGATATCGATTCGTGAGCGGGGGCTGCAGCGCGGCCCCCGCTTTCTTTTTGTACCCTTGGGCACCTTTGCGGTTGCGTTTCCGCGCGAGCTGCGGACGGGCATTTCGACCTTGTTCTCCCGGAAATACCCGATCCTGGGTATGTGAGCACCTGAAATAGCCCCAGAACTACACGGTTCTGGGTATTGATGCCGGTCTTCGTGCGGCTGACCTTAGTCGCATGAAAATGCTCAACGCCTTCCTGCGCTGCGAACTCCCTTACCACAAGCGCTACGATCGGATAAACGACATCTGTTTCGCGATAGGTCTTCTGACCTCCACATCGCTTGTGGTTTACGTGCTCTCGTGCAGGCCCTGATCGCATCTTCCGGCTGGTGTTCTGGGAAGAATTATGGACACGGCCGCTATACCGGAGCCCTGGAGAAATACCCGGGGCTTCGGGTTTCCCTCCACCAAGAAGCCCCGCACAAAGGCGGGGCTTCAGTAGCACGAGAAAGTTCTCAGTAATAGATCAGACGGCGCACTTTGGCCACATGCTTTGCCAGTCGGATCACCTGCTTGGTATAGCCGAATTCGTTGTCATACCAAGCATAGAGCACCACGGACTTCCCGTCCGGGCCCACGATGGTCGCGTTACTGTCGAACACGCTGCGGCACGTATCGCCGATGATGTCGCTGCTCACCAGTTCAGGGTCGATGTGGTAGTGGATCTGGTTCACCAACTCACCGTTGAGCGCTGCATTCCGGATCAATTCGTTCACCTCGTCGCGGGTCACTTGGCGCTTGAGGTTCAGGCTCATGATGGCCAACGAGCCATTGGGGGTGGGCACCCGGACTGCGTTGGCAGTGAGTTTGTCTTTCAGGCTGGGTATGGCTTTAGTAACCGCGCTGCCCGCCCCGGTGCTAGTGATGACCATGTTGATGGCAGCACTACGGCCCCGACGTGGTTTCTTGTGGTAGTTGTCCAGCAGGTTCTGGTCATTGGTGTAGGCATGCACCGTTTCGATGTGGCCTTTCTCGATGCCAACCTGGTCCTCCATCACCTTCAGCACAGGTGAGATTGCGTTGGTGGTGCAGCTGGCAGCGCTGAAGAGCTGCTCATTGTCCACATCCAATTCCTTGTGGTTGATGCCGTAAACGATATTGGGCATCTCTTTACCTGGAGCTGTGAGAATCACTTTGCTGACGCCCTTGGCCTGCAAGTGGCGGCCCAGAGCCTCACGCTTGGTGAAAGCGCCGGTGTTGTCGATGATGAGCGCATTGTTGATGCCAAGAGCCGTGTAATCGATGTCCTCCGGGTTGTTCGCGGCAATGAGCAGCACACGCTGGCCATTGATGATGAGGGACTTCCCGGCCACATCTTCCACCACATTGCCTTTGAATGCCCCGTGCACGCTGTCGTTACGGAGCAGGGCAGCGCGCTTCACTATCTCCTCATCAGTAAGGGTCCTCGTAACAATGGCTCGCAAGCGAAGCTGCTGGCCCTTGCCGGCTTGTTTCACCAGTTCACGTGCCGCAATGCGGCCAATGCGTCCAAAACCATAGAGCACCACATCGCGCGGCTCGAACTTGTGCTTGTCCAGTCCAATGAAGCCACCCAGCGTGGTGCTCAGGAATTTATCCAGGTCGCGTTTGCCGGCTTGAGTGAATTCCCAGGTGAGCTTCGCGATGTCGATCTTGCTCGGTGCCAGGTCCATGTCGAGCAGGGCCTTGGCCACCTGAGTGCAGGTGAAAACATCAATCGGCTTCGTTACCACGTCACTGGCGTAGTGGAAGCGCTTGATCGCCTCGCTGGTACTGATGTCGATCAGTTGATCTCGGTAGAAGACCAGTTCGACGCCCTTGCCGTACATGAGCTGCCCGGCGGCGCTCAATAGTTCAACGGCCGCACGCTCGCGGGCCACGAATTCTTTGAGGCCGGCTTCGTAACCGGCTTTCGCTTCGATGGTTTCCATTCGATTGGTTGGAAGTGATTGGGTGGTTCTGAACGAACACGCCCCGTTCACTGAACGGGGCGCGATGCTTATCCGAGGTATGCCTTCAGCAGTTTGCTGCGACTAGTGTGGCGCAATCGGCGAATTGCTTTCTCTTTTATCTGCCGCACGCGCTCGCGGGTGAGATCGAATTTGGCCCCGATCTCTTCCAGTGTTAATCCGTGATTGATGCCGATGCCGAAGAAAAGCTTCACAACATCGCGCTCGCGCTCGGTGAGGGTGCTCAAGGCGCGCTCGATTTCCTTGCTCAGCGACTCATTCAACAGCAGGCGGTCGGCTGGGGTGCTGTCGTTGTTGGGCAGCACATCGAGCAGGCTGTTGCTCTCGCCTTCCACGAATGGTGCATCCATGCTGATGTGACGACCGCTCACCTTCATGGTATCGGCCACTTTCTCGGCAGGCAGGTCGAGGCTGGCAGCCAGTTCCTCAGCACTGGGCGGACGCTCATATTCCTGCTCCAGCTTGGCGAAGGCCTTGTTTATCTTATTGAGCGATCCTACTTGATTCAGCGGCAGGCGCACGATGCGGCTCTGCTCGGCCAAGGCTTGCAGGATGCTCTGACGAATCCACCACACCGCGTAGCTGATGAACTTGAAGCCGCGGGTCTCATCGAATCGCTGGGCCGCTTTAATCAAGCCTAAATTGCCTTCGTTGATCAAGTCAGGAAGGCTAAGGCCTTGATTCTGATACTGTTTGGCTACGGACACCACGAAGCGGAGGTTGGCTTTCACCAGCTTCTCCAAGGCCGCCCATCACCTTCTTTGATGCGACGGGCCAATTCCACCTCCATGTCGGCAGTGATCAGGCCCTCCTTGCCGTTTCCTGCAGGTACTTGTCGAGCGACTGGCTTTCCCTGTTGGTGATCGACTTAGTGATCTTGAGTTGGCGCATCCTTGAAGCCACGGTAGTCTGGGTATTAGGCGGTTAAATGGTGGTCTAGTAGGCCGAGAGCAGCGGTGGGTACCGGCGAAGTCGGGCGGCGAAGGTAGGAGCCTGCACCAAGACGGGACAAGTGCATAATGCACCTTCGTTTTCGGCTTCGCCAAACAACCGTGTTGGAGCGCTCAAAGGCCAAGTCCGTAATAGGCTTTCGTGCCGTTCGGGTAAACCCCTTCGACCAGCACGCCCCCTCGCTTGCCACTAAGCGCTTTTTCCACATCGGCAGGCACCGAAACCGGCTGCTGATCGATACGCGTGATGATGAACCCTTCGCGTATGCCACTGCGGAATTTCCCGCCGTTCACCGAACTCACCTTCACGCCATTCTTCAGACGAAGCGCGCCAAGCTCTTCTGCGCTAGCAGGGCTCAATTCCGCGCCTAAGGCTTCCATGTGTTCGTTGCGCGCCTTGGTGGCAGTCACATTTCCTTCCCGGCCACGCAGGACTAGCTCAACCACGCGCTCGTTTCCGCTGCGCAGTACCGTTACCGGCACTCGGTCGCCGGGTTTGAATTTGCCCACCTGCTCCTGTAATTGCGGAACGTTGTTCACCGTGATGCTGCCCACGCGGGTGATCACATCGCCCTTTTCCAATCCGGCGTCGGCCGCGGCACCGCCATCGGTCAATCCATTCACGTATACGCCGCGTGGACGATCCAGCGCCAATTCCTTGGCCAAGGCCTGATCCATGTCGCGGATGCTCACGCCCAAATAGGCGCGCTGCACACTGCCGTATTCAACGATATCGCCTGCCACTTTCTTCACGATGTTCACCGGAACGGCGAAACTGTACCCGGTGTATTGCCCCGTATTGCCGGCGATAGCCGTCTTGATGCCCACGAGTTGCCCCTTCGCAGTCACCAAGGCGCCACCGCTGTTGCCGGGGTTCACGGCGGCATCTGTTTGAATGAAGCTCTCGATGGGGAACACGTCGCGGCTGGGGTCGTATTGCAGCAGGTTGATGTTGCGCGCCTTGGCACTCACGATACCCGCCGTTACCGTGCTTGTCAGGTTCATCGGATTCCCCACCGCCAACACCCATTCACCCACGCGCACCTCATCGCTGTTGCCGTAATCCAACGTGCTCAGATCCTGTCCATCCACCTTCAACACGGCGATATCGGTGCTTGGGTCGCGGCCCACGATGCGGGCATCGAATTGACGGCGGTCGTTCATGTGGATCTTTATCCGGTCCGCGCCTTCTACCACGTGGTTGTTCGTTACGATATAGCCATCAGGGCTGATGATCACGCCCGACCCGGCACCCTGCTGCTGGCGCTGTTGGCTGGGTGCGCGGTAGCCCCAGAAGAAATCGGCGAAGGGGTCGCGCACATTCACCGTGGTCTCGGTGGTCACGTGCACCACGGCATTCACACTGCGTTCTGCCGCCTCGGTGAAATCGACCGCAACCACAGGCGCGCTGCCGACTGAAGGCAGGCTCACGTAGGTGACCGGGGTGCTGGGCGTGCTATTGGTTGCTAAGGCGGCCGACGACTCAGAAGCGGTATTGATGCGGTGGTTGATGGCCAGAGCGATAAAGGCGCCGGCCATTCCTAAGAGGATAGTTCCAATCTGGCGTTTCATGGTGCTGTCGAATTTGGTGCCCTGGGTGATCAAAGCCCGTGCCTTCCACGCCGAAAACAACGATCTGACAGGGGAGAGGTGACGCGGTGGCGCGTTAACATGTGTTGATCGCGTGGGACAAGGCCAATGGCCATCTTCGCGGGCGATGGAAATGCAATTCTCCAAGTGGCACGGCACCGGCAACGACTTCATCCTGGTGGATGACCGCGCGGGCGCCTTCCCCGTGCATAACCTCGCGCTGGTGCGCCAATTGTGCCGCCGCCACTTCGGCATCGGCAGCGATGGCCTGATCCTGTTGCAGGGTCCGCGCGAAGCGGGCATGGACTTCCACATGGAGTTCTTCAACCCCGATGCGAGCAAGAGCTTCTGCGGCAACGGCAGCCGCTGCGCCTTTGCGGCTTGGAGCGCGTTGCACGGCCGCGTGGAGCGCGCGCGTTTCTCGGCGATCGATGGCGCGCACGAAGGAGCGTGGCACGGCGAGGACGTGGCGGTGACGCTGGGCTACGTGCCTTACGTGGACGAACGCGGTGATCACGACTTCCTGCACAATGGTTCGCCGCACGTTGTGGTGCGTGTGGCGGATGTGGATGCGGTGGAGATCATGGTGGATGGCCCGAAGCGCGCGCATCACGAGCGGCAAGGCCCCGGCGGCACCAACGTGAACTACATGCGCGTGGCGGATGGCGTGGTACGCATGCGCACCTTCGAGCGCGGCGTGGAAGCGGAGACGCTGAGCTGCGGCACGGGCGTGGTGGCGGCGGCACTGAGCGCGTTGAACAAATGGGAAGTACAATCGCCGGCACGGGGTGATCACGCGCGGCGGGCAATTATTGGTGGAGGCCGAGCGCGTGGACCGCGAAGGTTGGGGAAGATCAGGCTCATTGGTCCGGCCGTGCGCGTGTTCGAGGGCAGCATCGAGATCCGATCCATGGCGAAGCACAGAGGCAAATGGCTGATGGCGGGCGCGGTGCTGGTGGCTGCCGTTGGCATCGCTGCATATGTGGCGTGGCACGAGGTGATGGGGCCATCGACGCGCTTCGCGGAAGAGAGCCGCGTGCTATTGATCCCCTCTGGCTCCGATCTGCAAACGGCCATGGACAGCCTGAAGCGCATCGATGCCATACATGATGAGCGCGCGGCGGAACTGCTGCTGAAGCGCGGCACCATCAAGCCCGGTCGATACCGCGTGAAGAAGGGCACGAGCTTGCGCGCCATCGCCCGCATGCTGCACGCCGGTGAGCAGGAGCCGGTGCGCATCACCTTCAGCAATGTGGATCACTTATATGAGTTGGCTGGGCGACTCGGCCGCTCGCTGGAGCCGGACTCGGTGGCTTTCCTGAAGACCTTCCTCGATCCGGATCAGCAACGCGAGGCGGGCCTGGACGATGCCACCATGATCAGCCTCTTCCTGCCCAACACCTACGAACTCTGGTGGACCACCACGCCGCAAGGTTTCGTGGCGCGCATGCGGAAGGAACACGATGCCTTCTGGAACGAGAGCCGCCGCAAACAGGCCGATGCCGTGAAACTCTCGCCCACCGAGGTGAGCACCTTGGCGAGCATCGTGCAAGCGGAGACGGTGAAGATGGTGGATGCGCCCACCATCGCTGGCGTGTACATCAACCGGATGCGCATCGGCATGCCCTTGCAAGCGGACCCGACCTTGAAGTTCGCGTTGGGCCTCGACACCGTGCGGCGCGTGCTGAACCGCGACAAGGAGGTGGATTCGCCCTACAACACTTACCGCTACGCTGGCCTGCCGCCGGGACCGATCAACATGCCCGAACCGCGCTTCATCGATGCGGTGCTGAGCGCGCCCAAGCACGAGTACCTCTACTTCTGCGCCCCCGCCGACCTGAGCGGCTACAGCGATTTCGCGCGCACCTACGAGCAGCACCTGGTGAATGCGCGGCGGTACCAGAAGGCGCTGAATGCGCGGAAGATCTACAGGTGACAAGCACGAAAGAGCCGCCTACTTTCGCGGCCCGCTCAACGCAGCATCGCAATCAACAACAAATGACTAAGATCAAATTCGGGACCGACGGCTGGCGCGCCATCATCGCGCAAGAATTCACCGTGGACAATGTGGCGCGCGTGAGCGAGGCCGTGGCGGAGTGGGTGATCAAGAAGCACCCGAACAACAAGCGCATCGTGCTGGGCCACGACTGCCGTTTCGCCGGTGAGCTCTTCGCGGAGACCTGCGCCAAGGTGTTCGTTAGCCGCGGCATCGAAGTGCATATGGCCAAGGGCTTCGTGAGCACGCCGATGGTTTCGCTCGGAGCCTTGCGCGTGCAGGCGGGCATGGGCGTTGTGCTCACCGCGAGCCACAATCCGCCCAGCTACAACGGCTACAAGCTGAAAGGCATCCACGGCGGTCCGCTGATTCCTGAAGAAGTGCAAGAGGTGGAGGACCTGATCCCCGCCGCCCACAGCACCGACCTCGCATCCATCGACCTGGACCAAGCGCGCAAGGATGGCCTGTTGAAGTCGATTGCACTCGAGGACATGTACGTAGAGCATGTGGAGAAGAGCTTCGACATGAAGGCCATCCGCGAATGCGGCATGCGCTGGGGCTACGATGCCATGTACGGTGCGGGCCAGAACGTGGTGCGCCGCCTGCTGCCCGATGCCACATTGCTGCACTGCGATTACAATCCGTCGTTCATGGGCCAGGCGCCGGAGCCGATCCACAAGAACCTCGGCGAGTTCAGTGCGCTGATCAAGCAAGGCGGCATCGATTGCGGCCTGGCCACCGACGGCGATGCCGACCGCATAGGCCTGTACAACGGTCGCGGCGAATTCATCGACTCGCACCACATCATCCTGCTGCTCATCCACTACTTGGTGAAGTACAAGCAATTCACCGGCAAGGTGGTGGTGGCCGTGAGCACCACGCCGAAGGTGAAGAAGCTCTGCGCCCACTACGGCCTCGAGTACAGCGTCACCAAGATCGGCTTCAAGTGGATCAGCGGCATGATGATCACGCAGGACGTGCTGCTCGGCGGCGAGGAGAGCGGCGGCATCGCGATCAAGGGCCACATCCCCGAGCGCGACGGCATCTGGATGGGACTCACGATATGGGAATTCATGGCCAAGAGCGGCAAGACGCTCGATGAGCTGATCCAGGAGGTGTACGCCATCGTGGGGCCATTCGCTTATGATCGCAACGACCTCCATATCAGCGAAACGCTGAAGCAGCAGGTGCTGAAGAATTGCGACAGCTACACGCGTTTCGGCGACTTGGAAGTGCGCAACGTGGAGACCATCGATGGCCACAAGTACCACTTCGATGGCGAGCAATGGCTCATGATTCGCGCGAGTGGCACCGAGCCTGTGCTGCGCTGCTACGCGGAGTCGAGCACCATGGCCGGCGCGCAAGCGATCCTGGCCGCGTGCAAGAAGGCGATCGGGGCGTAGGCGGCAAGGCTGGCCTGTCTCGGTTCGAACTGAATGAGCTTGAGTTTTCTTCCACCTTTTCCTTGATGAAAAGGTGGAGCTAAAATCAACCACGATCCAAGCCGCAGCCCGGCTCGCACGGGCCCGCAGCACGCGCTCCCGAGCCAGGGCGCGGCCGCTCGGATCGTGGACACCCACCGCACGCGGCACCCGAAACCTCGGCTTCCCGCGGCGGGCTTTTGCCGACCTATCAGGTTGTGCTACAGCAGACTGAAACACTAACGTCCTTGCCACCACAGATACCTTGCGCTCCCGAATGATCGGGACGAAACGCATGCGCTTCCTGATCCGTGCAGCACTCGCGAGCGCATTCCTTGTTCTGCTGAATGCGCATGCATCGGCACAAGCGGCGGATTCCACCTCCATCGGGTGTGAACGGAAGTGCAAGCGCTGCTTAACGTTCATGTCGGCTGGCGCGGGCGTGGCGGCGGCAGCGGCCTACATCGGCCTCGACCAAGCGTGGTACGCGCAATACGAGCGAGAGCCCTTCCACACGTTCGACGACTCCGATGAGTGGCTGCTGATGGACAAGACCGGCCATCTGCTCAGCGGCTACATGCTCGGCGCATGGGGCCATGCAGCCATGAAGCATTGCGGATCGAGCAATCGCTCCGCGCGATGGATCGGTGGCTCCATTGGCCTGGCCTTCATGACAGGCATCGAGCTGCTCGACGGCACCTCATCGGGCTGGGGCTTCTCGTGGAGCGACATGGGCGCCAATGCGACGGGCGCAGCGCTTTTCATCGCGCAGGATGCCGCATGGCACGAACAACGCGTAGTGCCGAAGATCTCGTTGCGCTTAACACCTTACGCAGCGCAGCGCCCCGATCTCTTGGGCGAAGGCATCGCCGATCGTTTGCTGAAGGACTACAATGGCGTCACGCTGTGGTTCAGCGGCAACATCGCGAGCCTCAGCGGCAGCGTGCGCATCCCGAAATGGCTGAACATCGCCGTGGGTTATGGCGCCGAAGGCATGATCAGCGCGCACCGTTGCAGCAGGTCGGCGGCGATCCGGTGTTCCGCCAATTCTATCTCGCGCCCGATGTGGACCTCACGCGCATCCGTTCGCGGAGCCGCGTGGTGCGCACCTTGCTCTTCCTGGCCAACAGCATCAAAGTGCCCGCGCCAACGCTGGAGTACCGCAGCAATGGCGTGTGGAAGGGGCACTGGCTCTACTTCTGAAGCGAGAGGCTGCCATCGTGCAGCAGGCGATCCACTTTAAGCACGCCGGCCACGGTGAGGCTGTCGCGCAACTCGCCGCGCATCACCATCTCCACCAATTCGCTGAAAGGCACTTTGCGCAGCTCGAGCTGCTCGTTGTGATCGGGCTCCGGCTCGTGGAAGGTGAGCCCTTGCGCCACGTAGATGATCGCCACTTCGTCGCTGGCGCTGTTGCTCAGATCCATCTGCAGCACCTCGGTCCAATGCTCCGCTACGATGCCCGCCTCCTCGCGCAATTCGCGCTGGGCGCTCTCGATAGGCGGCCGCTCGCGCGATCCGCCGCCCTCGATGATCTCCCAGCTGTACGCATCGATGGGATAGCGGTACTGCCCCACGATCCAGGTGTTGCCCTCTTCATCCAAGGGGATGATGCCGACCGCCAGGTTCTTGAAATGCACCACGCCGTAGATGCCCTCGCGCCCGCTGGGGTCGATGATCTCGTGGTGGCTCACGCTGATCCACGGGGTGCTGTAACGCTCTTCAACGGAGCGCGTTTTCCATGGGCCTCTTTGCTGCATGCCGTCGGTATCGATGATGCGTGTTGGCAAGGATGGTCAGCGACGATCCTTGGGAAGTGAGAAGCGGATGCTCACCTGCAAGCTGCTGCGCACACGCTTTCCGTCCCGCACGCCAGGCTTCCATGCGATGCGGTGCATGAGCCGAATGGCCTCCTCCACGCAGCCTCCTCCTAATTCCTCTATAACATGCATGTTCGACAGGGCGCCAGAGGCTTCAACCACGAATTCGATCTTCACCGTGCCTTCGAGGCTCCTGCGGAAAGCCTCGGGGGGGTAGCGCATCTCACGGGCGATATGGTTAGGCAGTCCGCTCATGCCGTTGGGTATCACCGGTGCCATCTGCGTTTCGAGTTGCCGCGACGTATGGATGGTCAGTGATTCGTCCTGAGGCAGGCTGAACACATCGTCGTCGCGCTTGTGCCTTGCCTTCAGCCAGCGCTTGTACCGCGCGGGGTCGAACGGCACCGCGATATGAAGCTCTTTTCCGGAACAGGCCTCTCCTGCAGTTGCAGGACGCCAGTTCACGAGGCGCATGATGCGAAGGGCCTCGGTATCGCATTCCGGGCAAAGGCCGCGCGCCACATGCACCCCGATGGTCTTTCCCGAGGGATCCACGGATGTGGAAATGACCACATCGCCCTTGATGCCCGCTTCCAACGCTACGACGGGATAGGTGAGCTCCTGCTCGAACAAGTGGTCCAATGCACCATATCCGCCAGTTGGAATGCACACGCCGTCGGTTTGTGCTGCTGAGCTTAAGCTGACGATTATTGCGACGGATGGGAGCAGGTTGCGGATCATGGTTGATGAGGCCCTGTACTTTTGCGGCATGGCCAAGGCAAAGTTGCGTGCTGGCGACCGAGTCACCTACATCGATGACGTAGGCGGTGGGGTGGTGCTGCGCCTTGGCCGGCCAGGGTACGTGGTGCTACGCACCGACGACGGCTTCGAACTGGAGCAGCACGAGACCCAATTGATCCCGGTGAAGGAAGAGGAGCGACGCGCGCATCTGCGTGTGAGTGACCATGCGGTTGGCATGCGCGTGGCGAACGAGCTTATGGATGCGAAGCGGAGGAAACCGGGCGCCATCAGGCCCGGCAAGACTCCTAAGAAGCAGGAGGACAATAGCGTTGCCGAAGTGGATCTGCATCTGCACGAGATCATCGACGATGAGCGACGCTTGAGCGAAGGGGAGCGGCTGGAGTATCAATTGCGCTTCTTCGAGCGAGCCTTAGAGGCCGCCATTCGGAATGGCAAGCGCAAACTCATCGTGATCCACGGCGTGGGGGAAGGTGTGCTGCGCGAAGAGGTCCGCAGAATACTCCAGTACTACGACGGCGTGCGGTTCTACGATGGTGAGATGCGGCGTTACGGGGTGGGCGCCACAGAGGTGGAGATCTTGCGAGGAAAGGGTTGAGGGTTGGTCGGAGGCTGGTTGAGTGCGCGGTTTGCATCAACCGTTCAGAAGTTCATTGGCATCCTGTGCATCGCTCCACCGCCGCTTTTGCAGAGAAGCGGAGGAAAGTCCGGGCAGCGTAGGGCACCGTGCTTCCTAACGGGAAGGGGCGTCGCTGGGAACGGCGGCGCCACGGAAAGTGCCGCAGAAAGGGAAACCGCCACGGCGAAAGCCGGGGTAAGGGTGAAAAGGTGAGGTAAGAGCTCACCAGCGTCTCGTGCGAGCGGTACGGCTTGGTAAACCCCACGGGCTGCAAGACCATGTAAACCGGGGCTCCGTCGCAAGGCGGATAAGGGCGGCTCGTCCGATTCCGGAGGGTAGGTCGATCGAGGTCTCGCGTGAGCGGGATCCCAGATAGATGGTGGAGGTTCCGCGCAAGCGGGATACAAGACCCGGCTTATAGATGCACAGGCCTTCATGAAGGGCTCTCGCGCGGCATGTGCCGATGCGGGGGCCCTTCACCTTTTTTAGCCCGTGGGCGGGCGTGGCGCGAAAGCTGCCTCGCATGGCACCGATACATTTGACCATCGATGCGCGCGACAATCCTCGCCTTGGCCTTTCTTCTCTGCTCCACATCGGCTTTCGCCCAGGATTCCGTGACCATACTTGGCAAGGTCAGCTCAAGCAGCAATGATCGCGGCTTCTACGACCTCATGATCGTGAACAAGCGATCGCGCGCTGGCGTGTTCGGTAATCCCGATGGCACCTTCACGGTGAGCGCCTTGCGCACCGATACGCTCTTGGTCGGATCAGTGGGCCACCGGACCGCAGTGATCACCATGGCCGATAGCGTGGCGAAACAAGAGTACCACGTGACTGTGCGGTTGTTGCCGCTGCAAGTGCAGCTCGCCGAGGTGTAGATCATCAGCCAGCGAACCCTGCAGGAGATCCAGCGGGACATCGAGAAGCTCGGTTACCGTGATCGCGACTTCCGCATCAGCCAAGTGGACGCATTGCAGAGCCCTATCACCTTCCTTTATCAAGAGTTCAGCCGGCGCGAGCGGAGCAAGCGCCTGGTGGCCCAGATGCGTAATGAGGACCGCAAGCGCGAATTGCTCCGGGAGCTGTTGCACCAGTACGTGGCGTTCGACATCATCAATCTGAACGATGAGGCCTTCGACGACTTCATCGAGTTCTGCAGCGTGCCCGATGAAGTGATCAAAGGGCTTACCCAGTACGACTTCATCCTGTATGTGAAGAAGCGGTACGAGATGTACGCCAGCCTTGGCCCCACGCGCAGGCATTGAATGAGATGCACGCTTGCGGTTGCCTGCACCATTCAAGGTCCACTTTGGTCGCGCTGTGCCTGCTTATTCACCTGGTACTGGCCCAAGGGCAAACGGACACGCTGCTAGGGCACATCACCTTGGACGAGGTGGTGATCAGCGCGCAGGCCGATGGTTTCGATGTGGCGGCTTTCGTTGAACGGGTGCGAACGGATACCACCTTCCACAAGGCATTCCTGAACACGCGCTACTTCCCGTATGCAGTGAAAAGCGAGGCTGTGGTAAGGCGAAAGGATGAACGCGAGAGCGCAGCGATCTTCCGCCGGGCACGTCTGCTGAGCGATGGTGCCATGGCCACGCAGCGGATCGACAGCTTGAGTGAACGCGGACGATTGCGCGATCGCAAGGGCAGGTTCCGCTACCTCACCATCGAGATGTACGACGATGTGTTCTTCCCGAAGGGCGAGTTTCCCGCAAACAACACCGTGGCCGGGCGGAAACTGGAATTGGAGCGCGCCAGCCGCTTCGACAAGTACAAGAGTGAGCTGAAGAAGTTCATGTTCGATCCGGGAACCGAGATCGCCAGCGTGCCCTTCATAGGCCGGAAGCTCGCGCTATTCAGCCCCGATATGGCGCCGCTCTACGATTTCCGCCTCTGGGCGGATGAACGAGGTGGGCGTGCATGCTGGGTGTTCAGCGCGGCAGCTAAGCCGGAGCACCGCGATGGCAAGACCGTGATCAAGACGATGGACACTTGGTTCGATCAGGAGACCAACGATGTGCTCGCGCGCGCATACCGCATCGCGCACCAGTCGGTCTTCCTCGATTTCGATATCACCATCAGCGTGCGTAACATTCGTATCGGCGATGGGCTTGTCCCGGTGCGCGTGAGCTACGATGGCGACTGGGATATCCCCTTCGAGCAGCGCGAACTGGTTCGCTTCTGGCTCGAGTATTCGGACTGGCGCATCGCGCCTTGAATTTCAGAGTCCAGCGCCAGCCTCCTGCAGCCTTATTGCGATGCGTTTCGATGCACGCTCCAGCAACTGGGCGCGCGGGGTGCCGCGAGTGATCTCTTGCCGGTTCACGCGCACCACTTCCGAGAGATGGATGCGCCCGGTCTCGGCGCTGATCAATTGCACTTGCGCCTCCAATTGCTTCGCGAGCAGGTCGTCGAAGCGCAGCAAGCGAATGGCGAGCACATAACGGGCACCAATCAGCTTTCCGGCTTCGGCAATTCGTTGTTCATCGTAGGCGCCGCTCATCTGCCGCCGCTGCTCGGCCAGCACGCGCTCGGTGTTCTCACGGTCAATGAGGATGATGAAGGGGTCTTTCGCATCGAGCACGGCTTCTTTGATGCGTGCGAGGAACTGGGCCGACAGCTCCGATTCGGAAGCGCCGGAGATCATGTCCGCGCTGCCTGAACCGCCTTGCACCATGAGGCAGGCCATGGTAATGCTGGCCGCATCGAGGCAGACCGTGCGCTTGGCAAGGGCATCCTTGTGGGCGGGATCTAGGCTCATTACCTGATCGAATTTCCGGTAGGCCTCGCGCCACAATTGCTTCTCCATCGCGATTGCGCCCTCGCGATACAGCGGTTCCGTGCGCGCGAGTCGTTGCAGGTGTTCCGCATCACGGTGCGTGGGCCATAGTCGAAGGGCTTGCGTGCAAAGGTCCTCGGCTTCGGTGAATTGGTCGTTGCCAAAGGCCGATGCAGCCTGCGCGTAGAGTGCGGAGGCTTGCGCCTGCGTGGTGCGGGAGCGCGCGGCTTCCATGGCCGGGTTCGGTTCCAAGTTCAGGCCTTTCGCATCCATCATGCGCTTGAAGGTCATCGCCTCGTCGCGGAGCCGGTCGCCCGCCTTCAGGTCGTCCAGGTTGTACGCGGTGATCGCGCGCTCCTGCAACCTGTCGAGCATGCCCTGCGCCGTGCGCTTCATGCCTACTCGAGCCAGCACTTCATTCGGCTTTCGATTGTGCAAGTCGGCGTACTGCTCGTGCGCCTCTTTCAGCAGATCGTGCTGCTCGTCGCTCTCTGCGCGCGCCATCTGCTTCCGCGTGGACCCACAGGCGATGGCACTGGTGGCAATGAGGATGACGAGAAGGATGCGCATGGCTGGCGAAATAAAGTCAAGAGCCGTGCCGCTGCGCAGGTCTTCGCGTTCGCGGCGCGCATGCTATGGTGTGCGTGTTATCGACCCAATATGGAATCCTGCATGGCAATCGAACTCCTAAGCGGATCTCGATGCGGGCGCTGAAAGAGAGAGCCCTTGCCATGCGGCAAGGGCTCTCTTACAGGTCTGAGGCGATTACTTCTTGAGTGCGTCACGAATCTCCATGAGGAGCTTCTCTTCATTGCTTGGACCAGGAGGAGGTGGGGCAGGCTCATTCTTCTTCATCGAATTGATGCCTTTGATCACCATGAATAGCGCGAAGGCGACGATCAAGAATGAAATGACACTGGAGAGGAAGTTGCCGTACTTGATGGCGGTGCCGGGCACCATCAATTCGCTGAGGTCCGTGAGGTTCGCAGCCTTCAGCGCAGGTGTCAGGATCGCGGGCGTGATGATGTCATCGACGAGCGACCCCACGATCTTCCCGAAAGCTCCACCGATCACGACGCCGACAGCTAAATCAATGACATTGCCGCGCATCGCGAAATCCTTGAACTCCTTCATCATGCCCATGGTAGTGAGGTTTTGGTTGGAGGCGAATGTAACGGCCGCATCTGGATCAGGAAGCCACACGCTTGAAGCGATAGCTGAACCCGCGCGGAGTCCCGTCCTTGCCCATGCCGCTCACGCGTGCGATCCAATCGCCATCAGCTTGCAGGGCGTACACGATGCGCTGCGGGAAATCGTGCGCGGGGTTCTCGAACACCATGCTGTCGCCGATGCACGCGGTGAGCGGGAAGCGCACCATGCCCCCCTCGCTCTGTGATGGCACGCGCACATCGTAGCTCGGCGTGCCGGTGCTGTCGTAGGCCAATGAGAGGTGCTCAATGAAGACGGTGTCCTGGCCCACCATCACGAAGCCGGTGCCCGCGTGGAAGGCATCGTCGGTGCGGCTCCAGATCTCGTGCACGAGAGCGCCCGGCTCGCTCACCGAATCGGTCCATGCGCCCATGAGCTTGAGCACGAGCTCGCGGTAGCGGGCAGTGGTGCTATCGACCGGCTTGGCGGGAATCTCTTCGGCGGGAGCTTCGGGTGTTCCGCAGGCGACAAGGATCAGCGCAGCAGCGAATACAGGAAGGAACTTCTTCATGCGCCAAAACTACCGTCCTGAATCGAAGCGATTGCTGCGCGGATGGCATCTGGGATGCGCGCCTTCACCTGCTGCTTGTAGTCGAACATCACTTGCACGCTGGTGCCGGTGGCCACGATCGCGCCCTGCTCATCGGTGATCTCGTAAGCCATGGTGAAGCTGGTGTTGCCCACGGCGGTGCAGCCGCAGCGCACGGTGAGTTGGGCGGGCCATTCAACGGGCTTCTTGAAATCGCAGGTGGTGCTGGCGAGGATCACGCCCAGGCCGTGCTCGTTGTGCGAGCGCAATACGCCGATGCGGTCCAAGTAGTGCATGCGCACGCTCTCGAAGAAGCGGAAGTACACCACGTTGTTCAGGTGCCCGAAGGCGTCCTGCTCGCCCCAAGCCACGGGGATCTCGATGCTGACGACGAAAGGGGTGGAGTCGCTCACCGCAGTTCCTTCACCAGTTCGCGGTGCTGGCCCTTGAGGCGCTCCACGTCACGCGCGAGCTTGTCGATCTTCTTCTGCATCTCCTTCTTCATCTCCTCGCCGCTGGCGCTCTTGAAGTTGAACATGCCCATGTTGCGCTCCATCTGGCGCATCTCGCCCTCGAGCTCTTCGATCTTCCGCTTCACGAAACGGCTCTCGCGCTCGATGTTGAATTTGCCGTCGGGGCCGCTCTTCAGCTCTTCCATGTGATCCTGGAAGCGCAGGCGCATGCGCTCATCGGCTTCCACTTTCAGCTGGCCGTAGTGCTTGTCCAGCGCGGTGCGGTACTTCTCGTTCAGCTTGTCGAAGTCGCGTGGCGAAACACGACCGCTGTTCATCCAACGAATGCTGAAGGCTTTGAGCGCCTCGATGTCCTTGTTGCGCTCGCCGCTGTGCTGGAAGGCCTCGATCTCGGCGATCAGGGCTTCCTTGCCTTTCATGTTCTCGGCTTGCTCGGCATCCTGCTTCTCGAAGGTCTGCTTGCGGCTCTGGAAGAAGGCATCGCAGGCCTCGCGGAACTTGTTCCACAGTTTGTTCTCGTCGCGCGGACCAGCGCTGCCGGCTTCTTTCCATTGCTGTTGCAAGGCTTTCAGGCGGTCGGCGGTGCGCTTCCACTCGGTGCTGTCCTTCAAGGTGATGGCCTCGTTCATCAGCGCCATCTTCTTGTCGCGCGCAGCCTTGTACTTGTCGCGCAGCGCATCGAACCAATCGCGCTTGGCCGCGAAGAACACGTTGCACTGGTCGCGGAATTCCTTCCACACGCGCTCGTTGTCCTTCTTGGTGGCGAAGCCGATGCTCTTCCACGCGTTCTGCAGCTCCAGCACCTGATCGGTCACCTCTTTCCACTCCTTGGCTGAATTGGCCTTCAGGTCGGCGGTGAGGGCCTTCACCTTCTCTACCATGTCCTGCTTGGCTTGCAGGTTGGCCTCGTGTTCCGAGCGGCGCGCGCGGTAGTGCTCGTTGATCTTGTCGTAAACGATGCGCGTGGCGTTCCAGAAGCCATCGCGGATGGCCTCCCAATCCTCCTTCACCGTGGGACCGATGTGCTGCCACTCGTCCTGGTACTTGCGGATGAGGGCCTCCATCTCGCGCACGGCGCCGGGCGTGTTGGCCTCCATGGCGCTGAGCATCTGCACATCGGCCACCAGCGCCTGCTTCAGGCCTGTGTTCTTGCGCAGGTCGTGATCGCGCAGCTCTTTGTAGATGCGGATGTGGTAGAAGAACTCATCCAGCAAATGGCTGAAGTCGCGCTGTAGGTCGCGGTAGTGCTGCGACGGCACGGTCCGATACTCTTCCACTTCTCTTGTAGTTCCTTGAAGCGGTTGAAGGCGTTGCCGATGTTCTCTTCACCGGCGCATCAGATGCCTTCAGTTCCTCCATCACCGCCTGTTTCGCGGCGAGGTTGTCAGCTTCCTCTTTCTGCTTGCGGCGGCGGATGTCGTTCACCCGCTGGTTGTAGCTGTCGAGCAGCTGCTTGAATCGCTTGTCATCCTCGTCAACCAGCGGCGCCGATTCGATAGCCAAGGGCGCTTCACCTGCGGGCGCGCCATCTGCCGAAGCGGCTTCGCCCTGCTGGGCTTCGCCTTCGGCGTGGTGCTGCTGCGCGGCCACGAGGGCCTCGTAGGCTTCCTTGGTCACTTCCACCGCTTCCGGCAGCGGCTTCAACATCTTCCTGAGAAACGAGTTCTGGAGCCGTGCGAGCAGCTCTGCTTTGGTGGCCATGCGCTGAGTGGGAAAGGGCCTTTGGCCCGGACGGACCAAATATAGAGGGGGGGCACTTCACCCGGGAAGGTGAACTACACCGCGATCCCCAGCATGCACACATCGTCCACTTGCTCCTCGGCGCCCTTCCAATCGAGGAAGGCCTGCTCCAGAAGCTGGGCTTGCCGGTCGAAGGGCATGGACTTGTTGGCCTCGATGAGCTGGTGCAGGCGCGCGGTCATGAAGCGCTTGTGCTCCGGGCCCGCCGAGTTGGTCCCACATAACCATCGCTGAAGAGGTAGATGCGGTCGCCAGCGGAATACGCGAGGCGGTGGCTGGTGTACTTGCGGTCGAGGTCGAGGTGCGCTCCGCCAACGGGCTTGCGGTCTCCGTTGATGATGGAGAGCTGGCCATCGTGCAGCCAGTACAGCGGGCGGAAGGCCCCGGCGAAGAGGATCTCGCGCTGCTTGCGGTCGATGCGGCAGAGGGCGATATCCATGCCGTCGCCGGCGCCGCGTTTCTGGCCTTGCTGGTGCAGGGTGGTGACCACGCGCGTGTTGAGCAGGTTGAGGGTGATGCTGTCGGTGATGTCGAGGTTGCGCGAGGCGAGTGCGAGCTTGTCGGCTTCAGTCTGCTGCACCCAGCGGCCTACTGAGCGGAATAGGAAGATGCCCGCCAGGACGAAGAGGGCGAGCGCGATTCCGATGTTGCGCCAGAGTGCGGCGTATGCAGATGCTGTGGCTTCGTTTCGAGGCATGCGCGCGATGATGACACCTTCAGAGTGGCTATTGCCGAGCTCACGCAAAGGCTCAACAGCCATCAATTGGGCGCGCCCATCGTCCATTCGTGTTCCGCTCGAATAGTGCGGAAGGATTTCCTGTCCGTCCTCAATCGCTTCGCGGAAGCGCGGCTGCTCTTCAGACGTGACAACGATAACTAGTTGGCCCTGTTCGTCCTTTGTGGCAAGCAAGAGCGGCTGGTCCAAACCACTGCGCTGAGCGGCTTTGCGCAATTGCTCATGCACCACATAATACCGAGCATCCTGCGTGGGCTTTATGATCACGCCGGGTGCGGTGTACTTCTCCAGTAAAAGACTCGGATGGCGCGCAGGGATCTGATCCGCGAGCGAAGCAGCCACCGCGCTCAAGCGGTCCATGGCCTCCTTGCGCTGGCTCTTCAGCTCGTACCAATGCGCCACGCCGATGAATGTGCCGCACAGCACGAAGAGGGTGCCGTAAAGCACCAGCAGGATGCGGCGGGATCCGTTATGGGTGGGGAGAGTCAATAGCTGCCACCGAAGAGTTCAGTCTTCGGCGGGCGTTCCTACGGGAATGAGGGCGAAAAGGTGACCTCCTCACCCCAAGAAAGGATACCTGTGCTCCGTGGGTGGAACGAAGGTCTCCTTGATGGTGCGCGGGCTAACCCAGCGGATGAGGGTTGAGGTAGCTGCCGGCCTTGTCGTTGGTGCTGCGCCGCGCGCGCCGCCGAAGGGCTGCTGGCCCACCACCGCGCCGGTGGGCTTGTCGTTGATGCAGAAGTTGCCAGCCGCGTAGCGTGCAGCCGTCCTGCGCTTCGATGATGCTCTTGCGGTCGTTGCTGATTAAGGCGCTGGCCAGCATCAGAGACCGCTGAGGCCGCAGCATCAACCACCGCATCTGTATCGTCATCATGACCAAGCTCGACCATTTGTACGAAAATATCGAGCAAGGGATGAACATGGCTGATGCGGAAAGTCGCTTCCTGACACGGTGCCGCCAGCTGGTCATACGCATTGGCCGGCTCTTGTCGTAGAGCTGATGAAGCTAGCACCAGTGCTCAGTGCAAGTGCGGCCGGACTCGGTTTTTGCCGAAGTGCTCTACGGTTTCGTTTACCGCCTAGTATTGAGTCTGAATTCGAGCCAAATGAGACTGTTGCTGCTTTTGCTCCTTTGCCCCTTTGGACTGTTCGTGCAGTCCAGCTCGGGTCAGGCTGGCCTGTCAGGGGACAGATTCTGGGTGGCATTTTTGCCGAACGCTTATTCGGCTTCAGTCCTGGAACTGTGGATCTCGTCAGCTGAAGCATGCTCCGGCACGGTTCAGCTTCCCTGCTATGGATGGTCGCAATCATTTCAAGTGGATACGGATACGATCATGCTCGTCGTCGTTCCCGTGAGCGCGATACCGGATTCGTCCGAGGTCGTGCAGCACAAAGGCGTTCTGATAGAGGCCACGGGAGCAATCGGGGTCGTCGCTTTGAACCGAACCAGCAGCGTAGGTTCCATGGAGGCCACAACTGTATTGCCTGAGAGACTTCTCGGCCGGGAGCATGTCATCATCTCATACGCAGGATGGAACTACCCGCAAAGCCCCACCTTCGAGGAGGAATCCGGTTTCGTGCTGGTCGCCTCCGCGGATAGCACGCTTGTCGAGATTGTGCCGAATTGCCAGACGCAGGGGGGATTGCCACCCGATGTGGCCCACATGGTTCTTATGAATGCCGGCGACACGTATTACGTGGAGGCCGACACTACCTATTACGACATGACCGGCATGACCGTTTCGGGTACTGAATGCGGATGGTTGCCATGGAATAGGAGTATTTGCAGGTGTATCCGCCACCGTCGTAGGCATGAGCGCTCTAGGCGATCATATCTATGAGCAGATGCATCCCGTTAGCGGCTGGGGCAAGCGTTACTCCATCGCCTCGGAAGACCCTCCTTGGCCCTTCATGCTCAGAATCCTGGCTTGGGAGGATAGCACATTGGTGTCGATTGATGGCGCGAGCGCGCAGATGATCCAACCGGGAGAAGTGATGGAGGTAGTGGACGTTCAGCAGCCGATTTGCATAGAAGCCGACAAGCCCATTGCAGTGGCACAATTCATTTCCCGCTTCTCAGTGCCTTACTCCGGGCCCTACTTGGATCCTTCATACGTCATTCTGCCCGGCCAAGACATGCCGGCATCAAGCATATCATTCTACGTGGCCGAGTCTTTCAGTTTTGGAGGCGGGCCCTTGAACGACATCGACTATCTCACCATAGTCATTGACGGTGGGCAAGCCTGGTCGGTAGTTCTCGATGGAACTGCCATTCCTGTGGATTCTTTCACGGCCTTTCCAGCATGTCCGGATCGCCTATGGTTCGATCAACCGATTGGCGATGGCATGCACACCATAACATCCTCCGTGCCCTTCCAAGCCTACGTTTATAACCGTGGGTACAATGAAGGGAGCGCCATAGCCTTCGGATTACCGGCATCCGCCGTTATGGATAGCACGGTTTGCGCCGGTGCTGGACAACTTCTGCTGAGTGCGCCAGCTGGCCTCTCCGATCCAATTTGGGTGACTTGGGACGCCGTGCCGGATACCTTGTTCATAGGTGAAAGCCTCCTTATTGATGTTAATGAGGGCGGAACCTACGTCGTACAGGATGGGATGGCCTGTGGTGCCGCAGTGCGTTACCACGTTGAGATCAACGAACCCAGGCGTGACATTGGCCGCAGTGCCCGACACGTTGTGCGCGGAAGGGCAATCGATCCTTACCATCACCTCCACGCCGACTTATGACAACCCATCCATCGTTTGGCTTCCTGAAGGACTTTCCCCTCCCGGCCAGACTGAAGTCCCAACCAATTGGCTCACAAGCAGCCAGATCTTCAGCTGCACGGTTACCTCTCCTCTGGGATGCCGCACTGGAGTGGACAGTACGTGGGTTGTCGTTTTACCCAGCACGGTGCCGGAAGTCTTCCTGGACGGGGTCATTCTTGAGCACTTCAGCCATTGCGCTAACCTATCAATGGTTCTTGAATGGCGAGCCTATTCAGGGGCCACAGGGCAGTCGTACGGACCCGTCGCATCTGGGACCTACACCGTCATGTGTGGTTATCTCGGTGGCTGCTTCGCCATGAGCGAGGCGATTTCATGGATAGTCGGCACAGCGGAGGTCGCGAACCCAAGCGCAATGGCATGTTGGCCGCAACCGGCGGCCGATGACTTGGCCGTAGCGGGTATCCCGAAGGGCGCTTCTCTTCGCCTTTTCGATATTGAAGGTCGTTTATTGTGGAGCCGCGAGGGAGTCGTGTCGGACACCCTTCGGATCGACCTACGACGCTTACGCCGGGGTGTCTACATGCTGGTCGCGAGCACAGCCGACGTCCATCATTGCATGCGGGTGATAAAGGACTAGCTTCCTCAACTCCTCACCCCAAGAACGGATACCTGTGCTCCGTCGGCGGCACGAAGGTCTCCTTGACGGTGCGCGGGCTCACCCAGCGGATGAGGTTGAGGTAGCTGCCGGCCTTGTCGTTGGTGCCGCTGCCGCGCGCGCCGCCGAAGGGCTGCTGGCCCACCACCGCGCCGGTGGGCTTGTCGTTGATGTAGAAGTTGCCCGCCGCGTTGCGCAGCACGTCCTGCGCTTCGATGATGCTCTTGCGGTCGTTGCTGATCACGGCGCCGGTGAGCGCGTACTCGCCTGTTGAATCAACGAGCTTGAGCGTCTCGCTCCACTTCGCTTCGGGATACACGTAGATCGTGAGCACGGGGCCGAAGATCTCTTCGCACATGGTCACGCTCTTCGGGTCCTTCGTTTCGGCAACGGTGGGCTGAATGAAGTAGCCGTCTTTCTTGTCGCACTTGCCACCCGCGTGGATCTTGATGTTCTTCTTGTCGTGCTTCAGTGCATCGATGTAGCCGCTGATCTTGTCGAAAGCCTTCTCATCGATCACCGCGCCGATGAAATTCGAGAAGTCGCGCGGGTCGCCCATCTTCATGTCGGCGAGGTCGGCGAGCAGTTCCTTCTTCACATCGGGCCACAGGTTGGCGGGGATGTAGGCACGGCTGGCGGCGCTGCATTTCTGTCCTTGGAACTCGAAGGCGCCGCGCGAGAGGGCCGTGGCCACCACCTTGGCATCGGCGCTGGGATGCGCGATCACGAAGTCCTTGCCGCCGGTCTCGCCCACGATGCGCGGGTAGCTGCGGTACTTGGGCAGGTTGTTGCCGATGGTCTGCCAGATGTGGCGAAATACACCGGTGCTGCCGGTGAAGTGGATGCCCGCGAAATCCTTGTGCGCGAAGATCTGCTCGCCCGCCACGGGGCCGTTCACATGCACCAGGTTGATCACGCCCGGCGGCAGGCCAGCGGCCATGAAGACCTCCATGAGCACCTGCGCGCTGTAGGCTTGCGTGTCGGCGCATTTCCACACCACGGTGTTGCCCATGAGGGCGCAACTGGTGGGCAGGTTGCCGGCGATGGCCGTGAAGTTGAAGGGCGTGAGCGCGAACACGAAGCCTTCGAGCGGACGGTAATCCAAGCGGTTCCAAACGCCGGGGGAGGAGATGGGCTGATCGCGGTAGATCTGCTGCGCGTATGCCACATTGAAGCGCAGGAAGTCGATGAGTTCGCACGCCGCATCGATCTCGGCTTGGAAGGCGTTCTTGCCCTGGCCCAACATGGTGGCGGCATTGATCGCGGCGCGGTACGGACCGGCGATCAGGTCGGCGGCCTTCAGCATGATGGCGGCGCGCTCCGCGAAGGGCATGTGCTCCCAATCGCGCTTGGCCTTCAACGCGGCATCGATGGCGGCGCGCACGTGCTTAGCCTCACCGAAATGCGCGTTGCCCAAGTGGTGCGCATGCTTGTGCGGTGGGCTCATCTTCCGCAGGTCCTTGGTCTCGATGGCGTGGCCCATGATCCACATCGGGGCATCGATGCGGGCGCGGAGACGGCGGTCCATCTCGGCCTGTAGGGCTGCGCGCTCAGGGGTGCTGGGGGCGTAGGAGAGGACGGGCTCGTTCTTGGGCTCTGGAATCGCGAAGTGGCTCATGGTGCGGAGGGGGCTTTGCGCCGCGGCGAAGATACCCGGCTCCGGCGCTGATTGGCCACGTGCAACACATCACATAGCCTCAACGATCGCCATGTAAAGCGGCATCCCTAGGGTGATGTTCAGCGGGAAGGTGACGCCCAGGGCCATGGGGATGTACAGGCCGGGGTCTGCTTTCGGCGCGGCGAGGCGCATGGCCGCAGGAACCGCTATGTAGCTCGCACTAGCTGCAAGCGTGGCGAACATGAACCGGTCGCCAGTGCCGGGGGTGACGAAGCCGCTGATCCAGGCCACTGTGCAGCCATTGAGTAGCGGGATGAGTACGGCCATGGCCGATACGAAGAGGCCGTATTTCCGAAAAGCGCCGAAGCGCGCAGCGGTGACCATACCCATCTCCAGCAGGAACACCGCCAGGAATCCCTTGAAGATGTCGGTGGTGAAGGGCTTGATGCCTTCGGCCTGCTTGCTGTCGGCAACAAGCCCGATGACGAGGCTGCCGATGAGCATGAGCACGCTGCCGTTGGTGAAGCTGTGCTTGAGCATGTGGCCCAGTTTGGGGCGCTCGGTGCTCTCCTTGTCATAGCGCATAAGCAGCACCATGCCCACGATGATGGCGGGGCTTTCCATCAGCGCCATGATGGCCACCATGTGCCCGCTGAAAGGCATCTCCTTGGCTTCAAGGAATCCGCTGGCTGCAACGAAGGTTACCGCGCTCACCGAGCCGTAAGCCGCAGCGATGGCACCAGCGTTCTGCACACCGAGCTTATTCTTCAGCAGGAAGAAGGCATAGAGCGGGATAGCGCTGGCGATGGCCATTCCGAAGAGCAGCTCGCCGGTGAATTGGGCGTTCAGATGCTCGTGCGCCAGTTCCTGTCCGCCCTTGAAGCCGATGGCGAAGAGCAGATAGAGCGAGATGAACTTGATGGTCGTAGGCGGTATCTCCAGGTCGCTCTTCACCAGATAGGCGACAATGCCCAGCGCGAAGAAGAGCAGGGTGGGGTTGGTCAGGTTTGAGAGGAGGAGGGAGAAGTCCATGTGTTCGTGCTAGCGGGCTTTCGATGCCAGGATGGTGAAGGTGCTCTTGAGCAGGGCTGAGTTCGGCACCGTGGTCATTGCTCCGTTATCCCTGCCGGATGAAGGTGAAGAAGTAGGTGATGTCCACGAGCTCGCCTTCCACCTCCTGATCCCCGTCCTTCAGCCGGATGCGGTCGTTGATCTTAACCGGATGCTGGAAGAACAGGACAAGGAAGGCGGTGATGTTCGAAAGGATCGACATCTCGGCGAAGAAGGCCACGCCGAGTACCGTGATCGCGGAGGCAGCGAACAGGAGGATCTCGTTCTGCTTTACGCCCCAAATGGCGGTAAGCACGATGGTGATTAGCATCAGGAGCAGAAGGCGGATCAGGCGCATCACTTCCCGCTCCTCCTTGGCCTTGTAAGCCAGCCTCATCACAGCGCCTCGCACCAGCCAACGGGATGTGGCCATGACGACGAAGAACGTCGCTACAGCCGCGGCTGATTCAATGATCTGGACGCGATGATTGATCAAGAAATCGTCCATCCTGGTCGATGAGGGTGCGAAGTAAGTGAAACTATCTGATAAGTGTAGTAATACTATATTCGCCCCCCGATGAACAACGTCCATCTTCACCTGCGGCCCGATACATCCCTTTCCCTGAAGGATCCCGAAGCCACGGAGCTGGGCCGTTCCATGCTCATCGGCGGCCTGGAGCTCATGAACGAGCTGGGCCTGGAGGCATTCACCTTCAAGAAGCTTGCGGACCATATCGGATGCACGGAGGTGAGCCTCTACAAGTACTTCCCCAACAAGCATCGGCTCCTGCAGTACTATTTCCAGCTCTACTGGCTCTGGCTTCGGCAGCTCTGTGGACGCCATGCCGAGCAGGCGAAGGATCCACGTGCGGGACTGGAGCGCGTGGTAGAATCCATTTGCGGCGTTTGGCCAAAGGAACTCCCGCACGTCCAGCTCGAGCCGCGCGCCCTGCGCAAGCTGGTGATCGAGGAGGGCATGAAGAGCTACCTGCATAAGAACGTGGACGACGACAATGCGCGTCGCCTCTTCCTGCCGTACAAGGAGCTCAGCGCTTTCGTGGCGGAGCGCATCACTGATTGCCGCGCCGATGTGCCTTGGCCGCTGATCGCTGCCACCACGGTGATCGAGATGGCGCATTCGCTTCCCTTCGCCATGGAGCACCTGCCCTCGCTCACCGAGCTCAGCAGTCCGCAGGGCCTGAAGCAGCTGGCCCAGCACCTGCTGCACCGCGCCCTTACCTACATCGATCACGCACAACCCCTCAAGAAGAGATGAATCGCACCATCACTGTCGCCAAAGGCGACGGCATCGGACCCGAGATCACCGACGCCGTGCTCAGGATACTCGATGCCGCCGATTGCGGACTCACCTATGATCACATTGAAGTAGGCGAGAAGGTTTACCTCTCCGGCAACAGCAGTGGCATCCCTTCCGAGTCCTGGGCCAAGCTCCGCCGCAACCCCGTATTCCTTAAGGGCCCCATCACCACTCCGCAGGGCTCGGGCTACAAGAGCCTCAACGTAACCATCCGCAAGACGCTCGGCCTCTATGCCAACGTGCGCCCGTGCCGCAGCTTCCATCCCTTCGTACGCACGCAGCATCCGGGCATGGACGTGGTGGTGGTGCGCGAGAACGAAGAGGACCTCTACGCGGGCATCGAGCATCGCCAGACCACCGATGTGTACCAATGCCTGAAGGTGCTCAGCCTGCCCGGCACCGAGAAGATCATTCGTTACGCCTTCGAGTACGCGCACGCCAACGGCCGCAAGAAGGTGACCTGCCTGGTGAAGGACAACATCATGAAGCTCACTGACGGCATGTTCGCGGACATGTTCCGGAGGGTAGGGAAGGAGTACCCTGGCCTTCAACAGGAGATCCAGATCATCGACATCGGCACCGCACGCGTGGCCACGCAGCCCGAACGCTATGATGTGATCGTGACGCTGAACCTCTATGGCGACATCATCAGCGATGTGACCGCTGAGCTCACCGGCAGCGTGGGCATGGCGGGCAGCGCCAACATCGGCGACCGTATCAGCATGTTCGAGGCCATCCACGGCAGCGCGCCCGATATCGCTGGCATGGGCATCGCCAACCCCAGCGCCATGCTCAATGCCGCGTGCATGATGCTGGTACACCTCGGGCTGCCAGAAAAGGCCGAAGCGATCCAGAATGCCTGGCTCTGCACCTTGGAGGATGGTTTGCATCCAGGAGACGTAATCCGCGAGGGCGTGTCGAAGAAGCGCGTGGGCACGGTGGAGTTCGCCGATGCCGTGATCGAGCGATTGGGCAGGAAGCCGCAGCAGCTCACCAGTGTGGAGATGAAGCACGGTACCGCGCTCGACTTCGTTTACGACCGGCCCTTAGTGAAGCGCGAGCTCTGCGGCGTGGACGTATTCGTGTGCGATGCGACGAGCACGCCGGATGAACTCGCCGCCAAGCTGCTCAAAGCCTCGCACGGCATGCTGAAGCTCAAGCTCATCACCAACCGAGGAGTGAAGGTGTGGCCCGAAGGATTCCCCGAGACCTTCTGCACCGACCATTGGCGCTGCCGCTTCGTGGGCCCTGATGTCGTTATCGACAACGACAAGGCCACCTACGTGCCCATCGGCCAGCGGCAGATTATCCAGATGCTGCATCTGTTGAACGATGCGCACATCGACATCATCAAGACCGAGAACCTCTACCTCTTCGATAACGTGAGGGGCTTCTCGCTGGGCCAGGGGGAGTAGATGAGCGCATGATCGATGATCGGGCGATCAAGTGATACTGCGGCAGGCATGGACCGCTTCGCCGGGCGCACAATGGGTGTTGCCACGATCCACGGAAAGGAGCGGGTTATTGGTCCAGCTTTGCTGAACGTGCTGCGATTGCGCGGAGTGCATCCGATTGCTGGTATCGACACTGACCGCTTCGGCGCCTTCAGCGGCGAGGTGCAGCGCACGCTGGACCCGCTGGAGGCCTGCAAGGTGAAGGCGTTGCACGGCGTTGAGGTGAGCGGCCTTGATCTGGTCATCGCCAGCGAGGGTTCGTTCGGCCCTTATCCGCCAGCGCCTTTCATGTCGTGCAATGAAGAGGTGCTCGTGCTCTACGATGGGCGGGACGAACGCTTCTTCACCCACCGGCATATCGCGTTGGAGACCGTTTTCGGCGGTGAGCATTGCAAGAGCTGGCTCCAGGTGCGCGCCTTCGCCGAGCGCATGAAGTTCCCTGAGCACGGCTTGGTGGTGCGCTCGAAGGGGAAGTGGGCAACGGGCGATGCGATGAAAAAGGGCATCACCAGTGAGGAGGTGCTGCGCAGCATGGTCGATTCGCTGGTCGGATCGAATGGCTCGTGCTGGGTTGAGACGGACATGCGCGCCATGATGAACCCAACGCGTATGCGCGTAATCGGCGAAACGGCAGCGCGCTTCGCGAACGAACTGGCCACAGCATGCCCTGTTTGCAATGCATGCTGGTTCCGTGTTACAGGCACGCGGCACGGTCTCCCATGCGCGCTATGCAGCTGGCCAACGGAAAGCATCCGCAGCATCGAACGGGGCTGCTGGGAATGCGGCCACGTCGCATTCGAGTCACGGCCCGATGGCAAGCGGGAGGAGGATCCGCAGCATTGCAGCAATTGCAATCCTTAATCGTTCACTCCAGATTGTCGAAGCGATAGATGTCATCCACTGGAGTTCCTGCAGGCACGTCGCATACCGGGTGCACGAGGCCATCGCTCAAGCGGTACACCCAGCCATGCAGGTGGGGCCCGCCTCGGTTCTTCCATGCTTGTTGGATGATGCTGGTCTTCATCAGATCGAACACCTGTTCCTTCACGTTCAGCTCCACCATGCGGTCCAAGCGGGCCTGTTCGGTGGGCTGTGCGTCTACTTCTGCTTTGTGGAGCCGGTACACATCCTTTATGTTGCGAAGCCACTTGTTGATGAGGCCGAGCGATTGGTGCGTCATGGCGGCCTGCACGCCTCCACAGCCGTAATGGCCGCATACGATCACATGCTTCACATGCAGGTATTCAACGGCGTATTGAAGCACGCTCAGCAGGTTCAGGTCCGTGTGCACCACCATGTTCGCGATGTTGCGATGCACGAAGATCTCGCCGGGTTGCGTGCCCGTGATCTCGTTGGCGGGCACGCGGCTGTCACTGCAACCGATCCAGAGGAACTCTGGGCGCTGGATCTTCTCCAAGCGATGGAAGAAATCTTGGTCGTGCGCGACACTGTTCTCGGCCCAGGCCTTGTTGTTCAGCAGGAGCTTGTGGTAACTGTCCATGTGTTGGAGGATTAGTTCGATTTTGGTTTGTCGGCGAGCATCGAGCGCGGTGCAAGAGGCTTTTCGCCAGGCCGAATTGGCATATTCAACAGTTGCAAGCGGATCCCGCGATCGGCAGCCGTAAGTGCGAAATCGTCGATGATCTCGAGCACATCCAGGTCGAGGTCGTAGGAGCGCCCGCCATCGATGACCACACGCGCGCCATCGGGCACTTCACTCAGCGTGCGCTTGATCCCAGCCTTGTTCAAGAAGGTAACATCCTCGCTGAGCTCGATGTAGATGGGCATGCCCGGCTTGTAGCGGCTGCGGTCGTAATGGAAGGGGACCTTGAAGTTCTTCCAGAGAATGTGGATGAACGCCACAACCAGGCCGAGGATCACGCCGCGCAGCAGGTCGTTCGTCACGGCCATGAAGCCCACGGTGACGATGAACGGTATGAACTGCGGCAGTCCTTGCTTCCACGTGCTTTTGAAAAGCGCTGGCTTCGTGAGCTTGTAGCCCACCATCAGCAGCACGGCCGCCAAGCTGGCCAAGGGCACCATGCGCAAAACGCTCGCAACCGTAAGCACCGAAATCATGAGCCAGCCGCCATGGAGGATCGCCGACAATTTCGTTTGCCCACCACTAAGGATATTGGCCGAGCTGCGCACCACAACTTGGGTAAGAGGCAAGCCGCCCAGCAATCCGCTTAGCACGTTGCCCGCGCCCTGTGCGTAGAGTTCACGATTGGCTGGTGTGATGCGCTTGCGCGGATCCATCTTATCCGTGGCTTCCACGCAGAGCAAGGTCTCGATGCTCGCCACCACCGCCAAGGTGAAGGCGATTCGCCAGAAGGCTGGGTTATCGACCGCGGACCAGGATGGTAATTTGTACGAACTGGTGTCCATGAGATCGGGCAGCTGCACATAGTGCCCAGCGCCTATCGATAGCAGCGGATGCCCATCAAAGCCTAAGGCCATCACGATGCCGAGCCCACCGCGAGCAGCGGTCCGGGAACGTATCGCAGCATCTGGTTGCGTTGAATGAAAGGCCGCTCCCAGATCACCATGAGCAGCACACAGGCAACCGTGATGAGCACCGCGCCCCAGTTGGGCGATTCCAGCGCGACGGCGATTTCCTGGAAGGTGTTGAGCTTGTCCGGCTGGTCGAAGCTCTCATCGCCCATAGGGTCCTTATCATCGCCGAGCGCATGCGGGATCTGCTTCAGGATGATGATGATGCCGATGCCCGCCAGCATGCCCTTGATCACGCTGCTGGGGAAGTAGTAGGCGATGATGCCTGCGCGCGCGATGCCCAGGCCCAATTGGATCAGGCCAGCAACAACGGTTGCCGCCAGCAGTGCCTCGAAGCTGCCCAGCTCCGCGATGCCCATGGCCACAATGGCCGTAAGGCCCGCTGCCGGGCCGCTTACGCCCAATGGCGAACCGCTGAGCGCACCTACGACGATGCCGCCGACGACGCCGGCGATTATGCCCGCAACGGGCGGGGCACCGGAAGCGACGGCAATGCCCAGGCACAGCGGCAAGGCAACCAGGAAAACAACGATTGAAGCAGGTAGGTCCTGCTTGATTCTCGAGAACATGAAGGATGAATGAAGGCGTTGCTGAACGGACAAGGAAACCTGCTGCGCAGGTGGCCGATCAGCAGGCCTCTGGAGGCGGCACGCTCACCTTGGCCAAAGGCCCTGCAACGATCCGCTCGTCTGCTGGCCGAGGCAGCGGAAGCACCCAGTCTTGGAAGGCTGCCACCAGGGCAGTCTGCTCATCAGTCGAGCCCTCGTTATGCTTCAGCACCTCTTCTTCAAGCAAAGGCGGCGCCTCGAAGCCCTAATTCCGCCCAAGCGGTGTTGCACAACCAGCCCACGGTCTGCGGGGTGCAGATCAGCGCCGAAGCGAGCAACACGCTCAAACCCGCCATCAGCAGGTTCACGCGTGAGGCTTCGATCATGCGCTTGAGGTTCATCTGGTGGCGAATGTAGAATCGTGGACGTTCACACGAAGGCGCTTTGTTCAGATGGCAATCGGTGCTTCAGTTGCTTGCCCAATCGCTCGAAAGCTGGATCACAGGAATGTCGACATGGAATTCGCTGCCATCTGCCGCGCGCCGCATAAGGTAGGTGCCCTGCATGCGGCCGAAGGCCCCCCGCAAGTCGCACGCGCTGCTGTACGTGAACTCTTCGCCGGGAGCCAATACAGGGGTCTCGCCCACCACGCCGGGTCCTTCCACCTCGCGCCGGCCGTGCATGCTGTCGCTGATGATCCAATGCCGTCGCAGCAACTGCACCGTTTCCTCGCCGCGGTTGCTGATGGTGATCCGGTAACTGAAGATGTTGCGCCATGCCTTGGGGTCGCTGTGCGCCGGCTCGAAGCGCGCGCGCGCCGAGACCCTGATGCCATGCGTGACCGCCGTGCTCATGCGGCATAATTACGACATGGCACCGCCGCTTCCGAAACCCTTGCCCGCCTCATCGCCTCCGCTTCCCTCCACATCCCGGCTGTGTACAAGTTGGTCGGATCGAACTGGAGCCGCACGAGGCATTGACCTAGCATCGCGAACCGAACAGAACCTGATGCGCCACTTCCTCATCCTCACTGCCCTGCTCGCATCACCCGCCATGGCCCAATACAACGGGCCGGAGAGCGTGGAATACGATTCCGTGGGCGACCGTTATTTCATCAGCAATACCGGAAGCGGCATCATCAAGCAACGCTCGCAGGCCGGTGTGGTCACCGATTTCGTGACGGTTAGCCCTTCGCCCTACGGATTGGAGATCATGGGCGATGTGCTTTATGCATGCAGCGGAGGCAACATCAAGGGTTATGCGCTCAGCAATGCCGCGCAGGTCTTCAACCTGAATCTGGGTGCCACTTTCTTGAATGGCATCACCACCGATGGCGAGTACATCTACGCCACCGACTTCAACAGTAGCCAGCGCAAGGTCTATAAGGTGGATGTGGCTGCGAATAGCGCCAGCGTGCTGGTGGCCAACACCGGAGGGCAGCCCAACGGCATCGTTTGGGATCCGATCGGGAACCGGCTGGTGGTGGTTTTCTGGGGAAGCAATGCGCCGATCAAAGCTTACGACCGTGTGACCGGTGCCGAGACCGTGCTCGCGGCCAACTCCGGGCTTGGCAGCTGCGATGGAGTCACAATCGATTGCCTCGGTAATTTCCTCGTTGCCAGTTGGTCGCCCACGCGCATCTCGCGCTTCGAGCCGACTTTCGCTTCAGCGGGGTTTAATATGAACGTTCCTGGATTGAGCAACCCGGCGGACATCGACTTCGATCACGTGAACAACAAGGTCTGCATCCCGAACAGTGGCAACAACACCGTTGTGTTGCACGCCATCGATTGCACGCTGGGTGTTACAGAAAGCATTGCGCCGCAGTCCCTGCGTGCCATCCCGAACCCCACGCCCGGCCTCGTTCGTCTCGATCCGCCGCTCACCCGCGACGAAGCATACATCCTCTTTGATGCTCGTGGGCTTTTGGTCGGCGGGGGAACGCTCCGTCAAGGCGCGCTCCTGGATCTCAGCAAGCTGTCGAATGGGGCCTACATCATCGAACTCACGCGCACTGCGCAGCGGGTACGCGTGGTGAAAGAGTAGGTGCTACCGCACCAGCATCACGTGCCCGATGCGCTCGTGATCGAAGCCGAGCGTATCGCGTATCCGCAGCTTCCACGCATAGAGATCGTTCGGCGCATCGCCGCCGTCCCAACGCGTTTCTGGCGTAGCGCCGGTGAAAACGACCTGCCCCCAGCGATTGAAGATCAGCAGATCGAATGTCCGCGGTCGGCCAACGGTGGTCACAGCGAAGAAGTCGTCGTTGAAGCCATCGCCGTTCGGGGTGAAGGCGTTTGGAACCCAGAGCTCGAAGGGTGGCTCAACGCATACCTCTTGGGCGCTTTCATTCGCGCAGCCATAGGTGTTGGTGGCCAGCAAGCGCACGGTGTAGCACGCGATGCTGTCGAAGGTGAATGAAGGCGCGCTCTCCAGACTGGTGCTATCGCCAAGGCCGAAATGCCAGAGCAGCGTATCGGCGCCGTTGCTCAGGTTGAAGAAATCGATGGTCGGCCGTTCCGTGGTGGTGGTCCACGGCGACGCCACGAAAGCCGCTGTTGGCACCGGCCAAGCGTTGATCAAACCAACGAGCGTGATGCTTGCAGGGCACTCCCACGAATAGCCGTTGGATGTCACGGATAGGGTCACGTCGTGCGTGCCGGGAGGGAAGCAATGCGAGAATTCGATTCCGCTGCCCGAGCCTCCATCACTGGTGCTCCAGGTGTATTCGGCTTCATTCAAAGGCGCCGCAACCAATCGCGTGCACACCGGTGCGCATCCTTCGGTGGTCTCGGCCGTGAAGCTGGGCGCGAACTCATCGCCTTGCGCAACAACCACAACCGCTTGGTCGCTGCCGCATTCGTTGCTTACCACCACGGTGTAGCTGCCTGGACCAGTGGCTTGTGCTTGTGCTGTGCCGGCTCCGGTGCTCCATGCGTAACCGGTGCCACCGCTGGCGCTCAGCCCGATCTCTTGATCCGGACAAGCAGAAGCCGGCCCGTTTGCGATGGCCACAGGCAAGGGCGTAACGATGATCGTCGCGCTCGCATCGGCTTGCCCACAGGCATTTATTGCCGTAACGGTGTAGGTGCCTGCCGCACTAACGGTGATGGATTGCGTTTGCGCCGAGGTGCTCCAGAGGTAGCTGGTGCCGCCGCCGCCAGTAAGTGTGATGGTGCTTCCCGCGCAAATGGTGCTTGAGCCGCTCGGTGTGATCGTGGCCGTGGGACCGCCTTGGATATTCAGCACGAAGGGCGCGCAAATGGTGTCGCCGCAACTGCCCACCGCACAGAAGTTCAAGCTGATGATGCCGCTCTCGGAGAGCGATGGCGTGTAGCTGGCGCTGAGGCCATTCACGGCCCATGTGCCAGCGCCGCCGCTCCAGAACGTGCTGGAGGAATTGCCGTTCACGGTGGCGGTCAATTGTGCAGGAGCGCCGCAAGGAAGCGTCGCGGGCACGTTGCCTACCGCAGGTTGCGGCGGATCTTCTGTTGGCACCTGCACCTGCGCGCAAATGGTATCGCCGCAGATGCTCACGATGCAATAGGAGAGCACCGCGCCGCTCGCATCGCCCTGGCCTAAGGTGTACACGGTGCTACTGCCGCTGGCGTTGCTGAAGGTGCCCGTGCCACCGCTCCAATAGCTGCTCGCGATGTTCCCCGATGATGTGGCTTGCAATGCGATGCTCCCTCCGCAGGGCACCGGTTGCGGCACCGTGGTGATCGCGACCTGCAAAGGGACGATTGGAGCTTGGCACCCCTGGTTCACATAACTCACCACGGGTACGCCGGGCCATGTCGCATTCACGCTGCTGCCATCGTTCAACGCGCCGTTGCCGCCATAGCTGCCCAGTTGATTCACCAGCTGTGCCTCATTGTACATCACGCTATCCGCACAGGCGCCCACCGATAGGATGAAGGTGCGGAAGCTGTTGGTGCCACTGGGCCAGGCCGTGATGCCGTTGCCGTTGTTGTGGTTCTTGAAATGGCCGAAGGTGTTGCCCGGTAACTGATAGATCACATAAAGCGTGTCGCTCAGGTTCGCGAAGCTGTTCCCTGTGATGCAGACGTTGGTGCTGGTTATCCCCAGCACGCGACGCCCAGCAGGGATGATGCCGCTCGGCGGTTCAAGCAGCCAGCCGCAGTTCGCGATGGTGGCATTCAACTGTGACGTTACGCTCGCGGTCGTCGCATTCTGCACCCAACTAAGGAAATTGTTCTGGGTGTTCCAATCGGCGACGAGGTTGCTGAGCGCGATCGGATTCGGACCGGTGATGAAGCGGAACATCTCGTTCTCGCCTTCATTCGATCCGGGGCAGTTCGAGTTGCAGGCATCAACCAGCATGCTCTCGATCTCCAGGCATTTCGTAGGCACTTGACCAATAAGCGCATAGCCCAAGCCGAAAGCCGATAGGGAGCAGAGGAAGCGAGCGGTCATGAATTGGGCGCCTGCGCGCTCAAAGGGAGACAAAAGTCGGCCGATATGGTTCAATCACACCAGCCTGCCGGTCACTTTCCCACCATCACGCTCTTCGTTCCGATGAAGCCCTCCGGGCCGGACACCAAGCATTGATAGATGCCTTCAGCCATTCCAATCACCGGAACTGCGACCACACCATCCTTCGGGATCAGCGCCATGCGCAGGACCAGTTGACCGGTGGGGTTGATCATGTCCACATGCACTTGGGTCGAATGGAGGCTCGAGGGCAGGCGCAAATTGAATTGATCTGAAGCTGGGCTGGGCCATTCATGAAATGCGGTGCTGTTTTCCACCGGGACCATTCCGCTGGTCAATTGTGTCGCGAGCACGGCCACGTCATCGAGCCGGAACCCGTCGAATTGCCGATTGCCATTGCTGCGCAGCGTGAAGCGGATCCGGAATGGCCCGCCGCAATACGCAGCAAGGTCAAACTCCTCATCCACCCAATGCGGCATCTGTGCATCGTACACAGGATCGCCTTCGCCTTGATCTGCGAAGCCGGGCCGCGTATATCGGCCACAGAGGGGCTCCCACGCGATGCCATTGGTGCTTCCAAGGGCTTGCACGCCATCGAGCCGGCCTTCAATGTCCCAACGCGACTTGAATGTCAAGCGCGCCGCTACGGCATTCGAAAGGTCAACCGGTTGGGCTAGCGTGAGCGAGCGATTCGCCTGCGCCGGGTAATTGCCGCCGGGCGAATCAGTGAGGCATGGCGAATGCGCTGCAGTTGGATCGGCTTCGACACCCCAGCCGTTCGTGGTCCAATTCGCCAGGCTGCTGCAATCGTCGCTGAAGAGAAGCAGCTCAGCGCCTAAAAGCTTCTTCACCGGAAACTGCCATGTGAGTGAACGATGGCTGATGGTGATCGCATACTCGATCGGATCGCCGGGTTGCAGGCCGGGGGCGAGCTGCAGGGCGATGCTATCGGTGCGTTCTTCCAATTCGGCCAGGTTCGGGTAGGTGATCGGGTTTCCGGTGGCCAGCACATTCGAGATCGCTGAAATGCCAACCGTGATGGGGCCTGGTTCCAATCCGAGCCTCTTCACGCTGAATCGCGCATGCGGAGCCGCACCGGTGAGGAAGGCGGGTGCGCGATCGCTCGCTTCGGCATACACGCCGCAGAGCTCTGCCGCGCGCAGGTTCTGGCGCAGGTTCTCGCGACCGATCTCCTCGATCCGCCATTCCGGTGGCCAGAACCAATCAGCAGGACCGCCGCATTCCGGCGTGCAAGAGAGGATCTTCGGCTTGCTCTGCTGCTCGCCGTACATCCAGTCGTCGCTGCCGCCGTTCACGACGTAATTCACGGTCTGGTCCGCTGTGCCGAAACGGTAGCGGTTGTCGCGCGTCATGCTGACCGCGTTGCGCACGAATTGAGCGCTATCTGGGGTGTAGATCGCGAAGCCGTAGCCCCAAGGATAGATGTGCAGGTTGCCGTGCGCGTGGTAATTGAGCGCCATCCGGAACTCGTGGGCGTTGCACAGGTCGCGTATCGCCTGGGTCTCGGGCTCGCTGAAGGGTGCTGGCCCGCGATACACATCGCTCGCCCCATCAGCTGAGGAGCCTAAGTCGTCGAAAGCCCAGCCCTGCGCGTAATTCCGGTTGAGGTCCACCCCGAAGGTGCCATCGCCATTATCGCGACGGTTCTTGCGCCACATGCCGCCGCCGCCGGGATCCGTCATCTCGTTATAGGCATAGCCATCAGGATTCAGGCAGGGCACCACGTACAGCTCGAAGTGGTCGAGCACGTAGGTGGCTTCAGCGTCAGTGCCGTAATTCTCCAGCAGGTGCCAGAGGAAATAGATCAATTGCGATGCGCTCACGGGCTCACGTGCGTGATGGAGCGCGGTGTACAGCAGCTCGGGGCGTTCCTGATCCGCATCGGCATTGTCGCTCAAGCGCACCATGTGGATCGGCCGTCCCTCATGCCCCGCGCCGATGCCCACTTTGGCCGTGATCAGCTGCGGATAGGCCGCGCGCATGGCGTCAAGCTGGCCATTCAATTCGCCCAAGGTGAAGAAGCCGGCCATGCTGCCCAATTGCCAGTTGTTCGGCTCCGGCCAGGCGTCGGGCGCGTTGCATGCTTCTCCGCCGCCGCGATCAACGAGTCCTTTCTCATTGCTGCGCGCGCGATAGAATTCACTCACATCGTCGATGAGCATTTGCACCGGGAAGCCGTGGGCGCGCGCGATGCCCAACTCTGCTTCCGAGAGCTCTGCCGTGATGGCAATGCCCGATTCGATGGAGGCATGATCGATGGCCAAGCCCAACGCGGCGAGTTGCTGCATGCCGCCCGCTGGTGAATCGAGCGCGATCCGTGCGCGCGCATAGCGCTGTGGCGCTTGCGCAAGCAGCACGCTTGATGCGAAAAATGCGACGAGGAGCGAGAGGTGGCGCATGGGCGATGATTGGCCCTGCCAAGGTAGCCGTATGCGTGGTGAGCAGGACTTATTGGTGCACGCCCTGGAATCCGGTCAATGTGCAACGACACGGATCATTGCCGCGCGCTGTTCACGAATCGCAATCCGACCAGCCTGTCCAGCCGTTGGCCGCGGTCGGTGAAATACACGAGCACGAGGTAGTCGTTCTCCGTTTGGAAATGGCTGCCTTCGATCGCCGTGATGTCGGGCGCATCGGCGCCTTGCGGAAGCGTAACGAAGCTGAAGTCGTAGAAGCCTTGCTTGATCAAGGGGTCCGCTACGTACGCCGTGTCCTCTGGGCTGTAGCGCATGCGGAACTCTTCGCGGCACTGGAAATCGGAGAGCTGACCATAGACATAGACCGGGTTGGCGAATGGCGCCTCCATGGGCAGCTTGAAGTGAACCTTCACATAATCGGCGCCAAGGGGATCGCCATCGACCTGATCATTGCGGATGAGGCAGCGGCCGTTGATGTCGGGCTGGCTGTTGTAGCGTCGTATGGAACGGCGCGAATCGGGGAGCAGCCAGGCCTCATACACGCGCTCGCCCACACCTGGCACGATGCGCGCTATGCGCTGCGTGGCGTAGCGAAGGTTCTTCAAGTCGAAGTTGCGGAACTCATTGCCGCCCATGAAGAGGCCCTGATCGGGGAAGTCGTACACGAGTTCGGTGCCACGGACGAATCGAGGCTTTGCGCCGGATCGCGCATCGTCCCAGCGGAAATTCTGCAGGAGGGTCACGTGCACTTCGCCAAAAGGATCTTGGACCGGCAGCGTGTTCGTGTTCACCACGAAATCGAGTTGCTGAGCGGCGTCGCGCAGGTCAACCTGACGGGTGGCGCGCACCTGGGCATCAACTGTGGCGCGCTGCTCGAATACAAGGAAGCGTCGCGTGAGCACCAGGTCGTCCTCGTCGCTTCCGCGATACACCTTCAAGATGTAGTTGCCGCTGCGAATCGGGCGCATATCGGCGTTGGGCACCACGAGCTCGTAATGGATGAAAGGCTGCAGGGTGTTGTAGCTGTTGTTGCCTACAGGTAAATAGGCGTTGGTGGAACCCTCGAGGTATTGGCCGGGCATCAGGTCGCTGGGCCGCCACGCATGATCGCAATGCACCAAGGTGTAGGAAAGGTTCTCGGTGTATGGCTGCAGGTCGTCGAAGCGCAGCACCAGTTGCTCGGTGCCGCCCAACTCGATCACGGGCGGGGCCAGCTCGAAGCCCAGCTTGAACAACTGAACCGAGCGGATGGTAGGGAGAAGACCTGGTCGCGGTGCTTCATGGCCCGTGGTTTCACGGGAGTCGCAGGTTCGGGGTTGGTGATGGATGCGGTTCCCGCGCAGCCCGCGAGCGCCAGCACCAGCAATTGCCATGCGCGCATATCTGTGAAGCCCGTTCGTTGCGGGGCGGTGAAAATAGGTGAGGCGTTCGCGGAGGCATTCGCCGGAGAGCATGCTGGTGTCTCATGCTCGCCATCGCGCACCATCGATAAGGTGTTGGCAACTCCTTCGCTTTCGATTGCAGGGCAAATGCCTCCGACTACATTTGCCGCCGCCCTTCCGGAAAGGGCACCAGCGCCAACATGTCCAACACGATCCGGATCCGAAAAGGCCTCGACATCCGCCTGAAAGGCGAAGCTGAGAAAGTCCTCGTTCAAGCGGATCCCGCGAAGGTCGTCGCGATCAAACCGACCGATTTCCATGGCCTTGTGCCCAAACTGCTCGTGAAGCCCGGTGATCCGGTGCAAGCAGGCAGCCCGATCTTCTGCGACAAATACAACGAGCGCGTGCTCTGGACCAGCCCCGTGAGCGGGGAGGTGGCCGATGTGGTGCGCGGCGAGAAGCGCAGGATCCTGGAGGTGCGCATCATGGCCGATAGCCAGCAGCGCTTCGAGGAATTCGGCGCTGGCGACCCCAGTACCATGAACCGCGAGACCATCATCCAGAAGCTGCTCAAGAGCGGTGCTTGGCCGGTGATCAAGCAGCGCCCTTTCGATGTGGTGGCCAATCCGGCGCAAGAGCCCAAGGCTATATTCATCAGTGCCTTCGACAGCGCACCGCTAGCCCCTGATCAAGATCTGGTTGTGCGCAACCATGGCGCCGATTTCCAAGCCGGACTCGATGCGTTGGCCAAGCTCACCAAGGGCAAGGTGCATCTGGGTGTAAGCGAGAAGACCGCTGCTCGCGAGTTCCTCGATGCGAAAGGCGTCGTGCGGAGCACATACACTGGGCCTCATCCCGCAGGTAATGTTGGCGTGCAGATCCATGCCGTCAGCCCCATCAACAAGGGCGATTTGATCTGGACCGTCGGCGTTCAGGATGTGATCCTGATCGGACGTTTGTTCCGCCAAGGGAAATTGGATGCGAGCCGTGTGGTGGCCGTTACCGGCAGCGAGGCCCGCAATCCCAAGTACGTACGCACCATCATCGGCTCGTCGTTGAAGGATATCACCGGTCCTGTGGAGGGGCATACGCGCGTGATCAGTGGCAATCCGCTCACAGGCGACAATGCCGGAGCCGATGGCTGGCTCGGGTTCTACCATACGCAGGTGACCCTGATGCCCGAAGGCGATCAGCCGAAATTCTTCATCACCGATGGCTGGGCGTCGCCCGGCTTCAACACCTTCAGCGCCAACCGCAGCTTCCCCACCTGGCTGATGCCGGGCAAGAAGTTCGCGCCCGATACCAACCAGAACGGCGAGGAGCGCGCTTTCGTGATGAGTGGGCAGTATGAGAAGGTATTCCCCTTCGATATCTACCCGGTGCATCTGCTGAAGGCCATCCTGGTGAACGATATCGAACAAATGGAGAAGCTGGGGCTTTATGAGGTGGCCCCGGAGGATTTCGCCTTATGCGAATTCGTTTGCACCAGCAAGATCAACTCCCAGCAGATCGTGCGCGATGGCCTCGATGCGCTGAAGAAGGAAACCACCTGAGCCGAACGAGACCATGAAAGTCCTGCGCAACCTCGTCGATAAGATGAAGCCGCCCTTCGCAAAAGGCGGCAAGCTGGAGAAGCTCCATTGGGTCTTCGACGGCTTGAGACATTCCTGTTCACACCCGGCCACGCCACGGAACGCGGCGCCCATATCCGCGACGGCATCGACCTGAAGCGGACCATGAGCATCGTGATCACCGCCATGCTCCCCTGCCTGCTCTTCGGCATGTGGAACGTGGGGCACCAGCACTACAACGCCATTGGCCTGATGGTAGAGCCCCAGGCGGGCCTCTGGCTCAAGTTGATCTTCGGCGCCGTTAAGGTGCTGCCCATCGTGGTGGTGAGCTACGGTGTCGGACTCGGCATCGAATTCCTCTTCACCTCGATCAAAGGCCACCCCATTCAAGAAGGCTACCTCGTGAGCGGCATGCTCATCCCTCTGGTGATGCCGGTGGAGACTCCGCTGTGGATGGTAGCGGTAGGCTCTGCCTTCGCGGTGGTGATCGGCAAAGAGGTGTTCGGTGGTACAGGCATGAATATCCTGAACGTGGCGCTCACGGCGCGCGCCTTCCTCTTCTTCGCCTATCCCACCATGATGAGCGGCGACAAGGTGTGGGTGAGCACGGCCAATGACATGGCTTACCCCGTGGTCGATGGTTTCAGCGGAGCCACATCATTGGGCCACGCAGCCGCGGGCAACATGGCCAAGGTTACCTCCATGATGGATTCGTTCTGGGGCTTCGAGGCGGGCAGCATCGGCGAGACCAGTGCGTTCGCCTGCTTGATCGGCGCCGCCATCCTGATCATCACCGGCATCGGTAGCTGGCGCATCATGCTGGCCACGGTGCTCGGCGGTGCAACCATGGCGGGCATCTTCAACTGGGTTGGCCCTCAAGTGGGCAACGCTTACATGCAGATCCCGATCCTGCACCAGCTCATGCTGGGCAGCTTCATGTTCGGTCTGGTCTTCATGGCCACCGATCCTGTTACCGCCACGCAGACCAATACCGGCAAGTGGATATACGGCTTCTTCATCGGTGTGCTGGCCCTGCTCATCCGGGTGGTCAACCCGGCCTACCCCGAGGGCATGATGCTCGCCATCCTCTTCATGAACGTGATGGCCCCGCTGATCGACCACTACGTGGTGCAGGCCAATGTGAAACGCCGCCTGAAGCGCGCAACCCTGCAAACCGCCTAACGCTGCACCGATGGCCATCGACAAGAACAGCAACTCATTCACCTTCATCTTCACCACGATCCTGGTGGTGGTGGTGGGCACGGTGCTGGCCGTGACCTTCCTCGCGCTGAAGGAGCCCTACGCCGAGAACGTGCGCCGCGAGAAGATGCAGAACATCCTCGCCAGCATGAATGTGAAAGTGGAGCGCGATGCAGCACCCGCCAAGTACCAGGAGCTTGTGAAGCAGACCCTGCTCATCAGCGCTGACGGAACGCCCATCGACGGCGATGCCTTCTCGTTGGATGTGCTGAAGCAATACAAGGACTGGAAGGCCGGTGTGCTGAAGGCCGAGAACCTGAAGTACCCTGTGTACATGGCCAGCACCGATGGCAAGGACCTTTTCGTGCTTCCGATGGTAGGCACTGGTCTTTGGGGCCCCGTCTGGGGCTACTTGAGCGTTGAGAAGGATGGCCGCACCGTGTTCGGCAGCACCTTCGATCACAAGGGTGAGACGCCGGGCTTGGGCGCCGAGATCGCCACGCCGGTGTTCATCGATCAATTCCCCGGCAAGACCATCACTGAAGAAGATGGCAGCTACACCGGCATCAAGGTTTACAAGGGCGGATCGCAGACCACCGACCCGCACGGCGTTGACGGCATCAGCGGCGGCACCATCACCAGCGATGGCGTGGACGAGATGCTCAAGCGCACCTTGGCCATCTACGATACCTACCTGAAGTCCGTGGTTGCTCCGCCGGCCCCGCCCGTTGTGGAGCCAGTGGCCACGGATTCGACACTCATCCTAAGCGAGCTTCCCCAATGAGCACCGAAACCGCAGCACCGGCCAAGCCGGCCGAAGGGCTCTTCAGCAAGAAGAACCGCAAGCTCATCACCGACCCGCTGAACGACAACAACCCCATCACCGTGCAGGTGCTGGGCATATGCTCGGCGCTTGCGATCACCGTGAAGCTCGAGAACGCGCTGGTGATGAGTGCCAGCGTGATGGCCGTGCTCATCGCGGGCAACATGATCATCAGCGCGCTGCGCAACCTGATTCCCGGCCGCATCCGCATCATCGCGCAGCTGGTGATCGCAGCGGGCCTCGTCACGCTCGTCGACATCATCCTGAAAGCCTATGTCTATGACGTGAGCAAGCAGGTGGGCGTGTATGTGGGCCTGATCATCACCAACTGCATCCTCATGGGCCGCTACGAGGCCTTCGCCATGGGCAACAAGGTGTGGCCCAGCGCGCTCGACGGATTGGGCAACTCGCTCGGCTACGCGTGGATCCTGGTGGCGGTGGCCTTCTTCCGTGAGCTGTTCGGCAACGGCTCGCTGATGGGCATGCGCATCATCCCTGAGAGCTTCTACGCTGTGAACGGTGGCGGCTACTTCAACAACAACATGATGATCCTGCCGCCGATGGCGCTCGTGATCGTGGGCATCATCATCTGGATCCAACGCTCGCGCAACACCAAGCTCATTGAGCAAGCCTAAGCCCAGCACGCCATGAACCTCGTCAACATCTTCATCAAGGCGATTTTCATCGAGAACATGATCTTCGCCTACTTCCTGGGCATGTGCTCGTACTTGGCCGTTAGCAAGACGGTGAAGACAGCCGTGGGCTTGGGAGCCGCAGTGATCTTCGTGCTGGTTGTTACCGTGCCGGTGAACTACCTGCTCGAGAACTACGTGCTCAAGCAAGGCGCGCTCTCGTGGCTCGGCGCCGATTTCGCTGAGGTCGACTTGAGCTTCCTCGCCTTCATCATGTTCATCGCCGTGGTGGCGGCCATCGTGCAACTCGTTGAGATGGTGGTGGAGAAATTCGCTCCTGCGCTGTACGGCGCGCTGGGCATCTTCCTGCCGCTGATCGCCGTGAACTGCTCCATCCTCGGTGGCGCGCTCTTCATGCAGGAGCGCCAGTACAGCACCATCGTCGAGGCCAGCAGCTTCGCGCTGGGCAGCGGCGTGGGCTGGTTCCTCGCCATCGTGGCCATCGCCGCCATCCGCGAGAAGATCCGTTACAGCGATGTGCCCGCTCCCCTGCGCGGCCTCGGCATCACCTTCATCATCACCGGCCTCATGGGCATCGCCTTCATGGCGTTCATGGGCATCAAGATCTGATCACCGATGGGCCCAACGATCATCATCACCTTGGCGGTCTTCCTGATCGTCACCCTTTTGCTCGTAGGCGTGCTGCTCTACGCCAAGACGAAGCTCACCCCCAGCGGCCTCGTGAAGCTCCGCATCAACGGCGAGAAGACTGTTGAAGTAGCAGCGGGCAGCACGCTGCTCAGCACCCTGAGCGAGCAGAAAATCTTCCTGCCCAGCGCCTGCGGCGGCGGCGGCACCTGCGCCATGTGCAAGTGCCAAGTGCTCGAAGGCGGTGGCGAGATCCTGCCTACCGAAGCGCCCTACTTCAGCCGCAAGGCCATCGCCGACAAGTGGCGCTTGGGCTGCCAAGTGAAGGTGAAGCAGGATATGGACATCAAGGTGCCCGAAGAGATCTTTGGCATCAAGAAGTGGGAATGCGAAGTGGTCTCGAACTACAACGTGGCCAGCTTCATCAAGGAATTCGTCGTGAAGCTGCCTCCCGGCGAGCACTTGCACTTCGAGGCTGGCGGCTATATCCAGATCGATGTTCCTCCCTGTGAAGTTGACTTCAAGAACATCGACATCACCGCGCACCCTGAATTGCAGGCCTTGGGCCGCGACCCCATGGACTTCAAGGGCGAGTGGGACAAGTACAAGCTCTGGGACCTGAAGATGAAGAACCCCGAGCCCATCTTCCGCGCGTACTCCATGGCCAACCACCCGGCCGAGGGCAACATCGTGATGCTCAACATCCGCATTGCCACGCCGCCATGGGACCGCGCAAAGAACGGTTGGATGGATGTGAACCCCGGCATCTGCTCCAGCTACGTGTTCAATTGCAAGCCCGGCGACAAGGTGACCATCAGCGGTCCTTACGGCGAGTTCTTCATCAAGGAGACCGGCGCCGAGATGCTCTACATCGGCGGTGGCGCGGGCATGGCTCCTATGCGCTCGCACCTCTTCCATCTCTTCCACACCCTGAAGAGCGGCCGCAAAGTGACCTACTGGTATGGCGGTCGCAGCAAGCGCGAGCTCTTCTACCTCGAGCACTTCAACAGCATCGCACGCGAGTTCCCCAATTTCAAGTTCTTCGTGGTGCTCAGCGAGCCGCACCCCGACGACAACTGGAAGGTGAAGAAGGACGTGAACGATCCCGAGGGCGATGGCTTCACCGGTTTCGTTCACCAAGCCGTGATCGATCAGTACCTGAAGAAGCACGAGAGCCCCGAGGACATCGAGTTCTACTTCTGCGGACCACCCATGATGAACGCCGCCGTGCTGAAGATGGTGGACGATTGGGGCGTGCCGAAGGAGAACGTCAGCTTCGACGATTTCGGAGGCTAACGATACGAACGCATTGCACAGAAGCCCCGCCCCAAGCGGGGCTTCTGCATGAACGGTGGTGCCGCATTGCTTTGCGGCATGAGGATTCTTCTTCCGCTACTGGCCTTATCGCTCATCGGCTGCGGCCAACGTCCTGAATGGGTCACGCTCGAGGGCAAGGCACAAGGCAGCACTTTCCGCATCGTGTACCTCGATTCGCTTGGCCGCGATCTCGCTCAGCCGGTCGATAGCGTATTCCGTGTGATCGATCGCAGCCTCAGCTTATGGGATAGCACAAGCACCGTCACGGCCTTCAATGCAGCGGCGGATTCATTCGCCACCACCGACCGCCACTTCCAAGTGATGCTCGCGCTCGCACGCCAGCAATGGATGGCCACCGATGGCGCCTTTGATCCCACCGTGCTGCCACTGGTGCGCGCATGGGGCTTGGGCAAAGAAGGCCGCGCAGCAATCGACACCGCTGCGGTCGATAGCCTCATGCGCTGCGTGGGCATGCCGCGCATCTACATCCCCGATAGCTGGGAGCGCACCAATGAACTCGCGCCGCTCATCTTCCGCAAGAGCGCTCCCTGCGTTCAGTTCGACCCGAATGGCATCGCGCAGGGGTACACTGTTGATATGCTCGTTCTGCTCTTGCGCCAGCGCGGCATCGAGCGCATGATGGTTGAAGTAGGTGGTGAGGTGCGCGCCGTTGGCCTTAATGAGCGCAGCGAGCCGTGGACCATCCAGATCGATAAGCCCGTTGATGGTGATGCGCATGTGCAGCAGACCGTGGTGCCCTTGAGGGACCGCAGCCTGGCCACAAGCGGCAACTACCGCAAATTCATCGAGGTGGATGGCAAGCGCTACGGCCATACGATAGACCCGCGCACCGGCCGTCCTGCCATGAATGACCTCTTGAGCGCCTCCGTGATCGCCGATGATTGCGCAACAGCAGACGCGCTCGGCACGGCGCTCATGGTCATGGGCACTGCAGACGCCAAGCAATGGTTGATAACGCACCCCGAAGTGCAGGGCTTTCTGATCAGCGACGACGGGAGCGGCGGGTACGCGATCTGGGTCACGCCCGGTTGGCCGGAACCCGCAATGAAGTGAGTTGTTGTACGGCTGGTTGAGCCCAGTTTCGCACAACCCAGCCGGGTGCCATGCATTGCATTGTCTTCCATCAACGGCTACATTTGGCATCCGAAGCCCCGAAAGCTCACGACTAAATCACTTCAAGATGAAGAAGCTCATTGCTATCGCGCTCGTACTGTTGGCCTTGCCTGCTGCACGCGCTCAGTCCGAACCGAGCATCGCCAGCGCGCTATTCAGCCCGAAGCGGATCGTGAAGACCAACTTGGCTGGCTACGCGTGGCTCTCCGCCAGCCTCAACTACGAGCAGAAGACCGGTTTGAAGACCTCGGTGGGCTTGCTCTCGGGGTACAAATTCCCCAGCGTGATCAAGGTTGAAGCGATCGGCGAGCTTGATGGAGAACGCCAGACCTACGCAGGCGAGGTTGAGCCGAAGGGCTTTTTCGTGAACCCCTATTTCCGCTACTACACCAGAGAGACCTTCAAGGGCTTCTACGTGGAAGCCGTCGTGCGCTACTTCGATTACAATTTCCTGGTGCCCTACGATTACGACAAGAACGGAAGAATCATATCTGCCAATCTCGATGGCACGGCCTCCGCGTTCGGTGGTGGTTTGGGGCTCGGTGTCCAGTTCGCGATTGCGCCACGCGTGTACATGGACATCAACGCTGGCTTCGGCGTGGGCATGGGCAACATCCACCTGGAAACGAACGACCCGAACCTGGAATTGGAGGACTACCAATCCATCAAGCGCAACATCGAGCAATACGAGGACCGTGCTGACATCAAGGTGTTCCTACTGGATGATATCCTTACGGACCCCAAGGCCTACGCCTCCGATACCAAGGCCTGGGCCGATTTCGAGAACAAGATGTTCCCGATGATGCGCGGCGCCATCAGCATCGGCTATGCGTTCTGAACATCTGAAACCGATCGTGATGAAGGCCCCGGAATAATCCGGGGCCTTCTTCTTTCGCGGCCACCGACCTTCGCTCCATGCGATACATCCTGCCAGCACTGCTGCTTGTTTCCTGCACGGACCGTCAGCCAAGGCCCGCCGCATCTCCTAATCACTCGCTGCGCGACGATCTAGCCCACCTCTACGCCGACGAGCAGCTCACAGGCTCCTTCATCGGCTACGACGCGCAGCGCGATAGCTGGCTCTTCATCGATAGCGCGCGCTGCGATTCAGCTTCGTTACCCGCCAGCACCTTCAAGATCCTTGGCACCCTCATCGGTCTCGAGAGCGGTGTGCTGCCCGACAGCAATCATGTGATCGCGTGGGATGGCCACGACTATGGTCGTCCGGCCGCGAACCGCGACATCACCTTGAGCCAAGCCTACGACGCCAGCGTTTACTGGTATTATCGCGAGACCGTGCGGAGCATTGGTCCAGCTGGCTTCAAGCACTGGCTCGATACCATCGGCTATGGCAATGCCGACACAACAGGCGGCTACGATCAATGCTGGGTGAGGGGAGGACTGCGCATCACCCCGCGCCAGCAGATCGCTTTTCTGCGGAAGGTGCAAGCCGAAGAACTGCCCTTTAGCGCGCGCACCTATGCACTCGCAAAAGCCATCATGGTTCGCGAGGACACGCTTGGCCACGTGATGCGAGCCAAGACCGGCTGGGCCATGGGCGACGCGGGCAGTATCGGCTGGTACGTGGGCTGGGTTGAAGCGCCGGATCGTGCGCCCTACTTCTTCGCCAACCGTGTTAGCACCAGCGATACCGCGCACGCCACATTCGCGCAGGCGAGGATCGATATCGCGAAGGCGGTGCTGAGGGAGGAAGGGGTTTGGCCGTAGCAGCAGCCATGGCAAGCTGGGCGCCTTCGCCAACGCCGAGAAGTCGGAGTACTTCGTGGAGGCCGAGGCCGATGTGAAAGCGGCCGCGCTCGATCCCTCGGACAAGCAACCGATCAAGCTGGTGTAAGAGCCAATGGCAGGCCGGGGCCGGGCGGGGGGGGCCCGTTGCTGAATCGATTGAGACGAGTGCGCGATGAGGATGAGGATGGAGCGCGGTTATTGAAGATCAACGCTCCTTTTTCAAGCCATCAACTAACGGCGCTGAACGCTCCTTTCGGCTGGGCCAGTCGGCCGCAAAACCAACGCGGGGACCATATCGGTCCCCGCGTCTTGAACTGCAAAGGTCTGACGACCTTCGGCCGTCAAGCGGTTGCAGCGCGGTGTCGGTGCCCCTTGGTCACCCGCGTTCCGCAGTTCCCAGCAGAAGCCGGGCATGGCGGTGTTCACTGATCCAGGATACCGGTTGGGTGTAGTTGTTAGGTAACGAGGCTCCCGGAACCAGCGGGGTAGTTGAAGCTGTAGTCGAAACGGGAAGCGTAGCCACTTACGGCCTTCATTTCGAATGGACGGGCAACGCCGTCCATCCTTCGCGAACTACTTCCAATACATCCAACTGCAACTGTCCTTTCCCGGAGGCGTCATCCGACCGAAGGAGGGGTGGTTGGGGCATTTGGACGCGGCGGATGGAGCAGCGAACGAGCGGCAGTCGCAGCGGATTGCAGTACAATGTGGTTGCGCGGGTCTTAAATGCAGCGGATTACGGCATTCCGCAGCAACGTGAACGTGTGTTCATCGTAGGGTTCCGGGCTGACAGCGGCCAACGGTGGTCCTTTCCCGAGGCGACGCACTCCTACGCTGCTCTCTTGCGAGCCCAGTTCGCAACCAGGAGTATTGGCAAGCGCATGACGTGCGGAAGTCTGAACGCGAACGGCACCCTCGCGCTGTACCGGCTCGGAAGCAGCGCGTCGCGGCGAGTCAGACGAAGCATCGCTACAGCCTTGGCTGACCGTTCGTGATGCCATCGGCGACCTCCCAGACCCGAGGAGCCGGGCAGCCCGCACTATTCTCAATCACAACTACCAGCCGGGTGCGAAACCATATCCCGGGCATACCGGCAGTCAATTGGATCTGCCGGCGAAGACGCTGAAAGCAGGCGATCACAGAGTACCTGGAGGAGAGAACATGATCGACTACGGAGATGGTACTTACCGGTACTTCTCGGTGCGTGAGAGCGCCAGGCTGCAGACCTTCCCAGATGGGTATCTCTTCCATGGTTCATGGACCGAGACCATGCGGCAATTGGGCAACGCGGTTCCGGTGCGCTTGGCGAACGCCGTAGGTGCATCTGTCGCGGTGCAGTTACTTTCGGCGAGCGAGTCGCGCCTCAAGGCGCGTCCTCTCCGTAGAGCTTGAAGAAGATTAGTACTTACAACCCGCTGGACAAGGCCAACCTTGGTGCCAGTGTGGCCACTGCATTGCTCGGCCAGGAACTGCAGCCCTTGGGTGGTTTGTCACGCTTTCATGGTGCAGGGGTGTATGCGCTCTATTACCATGGTCGATTTGCCGCATACGCTGGCATCCGTTCAGTCAAGGGAGAGCGGGAAATACCCATCTACGTCGGCAAGGCTGTTCCAGCAGGTGCACGCAAGGGTGACGTGGGCTTGAATGATGAACCGGGCGAGGTGCTTTACAAGCGTCTCAAGGAACATTCGGACAGCATCACGGCAGCCAGCAACCTCCGCATCGAGGATTTCTCCTGCCGCTATTTGGTGGTGGATGATATCTGGATCCCGCTGGGCGAGGCGCTGGTGATTGCTCGCTTCAGCCCACTCTGGAATAACCTCATTGATGGGTTTGGCAACCATGACCCAGGGAAGGGGCGCTATGCTGGGCTAAGACCGCGCTGGGACACGCTGCATCCGGGAAGGAAATGGGCGCTGAAGTGCCAGGAGCGTACAGAGACGATGGAGCAGATTGAGCGAGAGGTGGTAGCACATTTGAAAGCAATGAGGAAGTAGACTTTGTGATTCCACAGGGTCCGCTTCGCGAGACCGCTGCCGGAGTTGGGGACACCTGCATGGGCTTAGATGAAGAGGCCATTTTAGTCGTCGTTGTGCAATCTCGGCTTCAATCCGCAGGAGACCACTGCGGAGTTTTATAAGACCCTGCGCATGCCTAAAGCAGTCGCAGCGGCGACCTAATCGACCTGCAGACCTACACCAGCCCGGCCAAGAACCACTGGCTGTGCGTCACCACCACCAACAAGAAGCACACGCTGCAGAACTTCCTCATGCACATCCATGCCCGCGAAGGATTCTTCGGGCTGCAACCGAGCTACGAGGGCCTCAGTTTCCTCTTCCCCCCGCATTTCCTCACGCGCTACCGCGAGCGCAGCGGCACCGGCGCTACAGCCGCCCTCGATAACCTCATCGCATTCTTTTACCGCAACCCTAGCACCACCGCTATGCGCACCGGCAAGGAGCACCTCGGCTTCCCGGCTTTCATCGGCGCGGTGCCCGATGGTTATGTGCTGGGAACCTTGCACTTCGATGAGGGCTACCACCGGTGCCGCACCTTCGTGAGCCACGCACAGGCCTTCCCGAACCAAGCGGAGCAATGGGAGGGACTGGCCGCCCTGCACGAATTTCAATGCCGCTACCCGAAGCTGTTCGCGCAGCTGAAGAAGCCATTCTAGCAGGTGTGGTGCAATAACGGCTTCGTGCCGCAGGGACCGCTGAGCGAGACCGCTGCGGGAGTATCATGAGCCCCTGCGCAGGCCTAGAGCCACACTACAATTGACCGAGGTCTGGGTCATTTGAATTTGGAATTGGAGGGACAATCTTTATCCCAGTCCGCTTCTCCATTTCTTCAAATGAAATAACCTCTGTCTTTGTTGTTACGCGATTCATTGCATGCCTTTGAAATGTCCTCCATACTGAACCCAACCTGTGGAACTCCATCGACCTTAACAAGGAGTTTGTTATGCGCCACCCTTCTGTTCGTTACGCATCATCTGCACGAACACTGAAGCTAACACACACATGTTGTAGTCCCGTTCGAAGTCAAGTGGAACGCTTGTGATATTGTAGACTCGATTTTTGCGGTCGAATTTGGGATAGCTATACGACACTCCTGTGTCTACCTCTAGCAGTTGCGATTTTATTCTATCCCAGAGAAAGAGCTTCTTAAAGCTATCTACAACTCGTAGCGCGTGTTTGTAGTTGTTGTACTCCTTGCGATCATCGAGATCTTTCGCCATCACGTGCATTCCATACTGCATGGCGCGCAGAGAATCTTCCATTCGCGGCAAGAGGTCAGCTAATACGTTGTCCGGAGGATTCACTGCTGCATAGAAAATGAATCGCCCGTAAGTCCATTCACTGCCGTCTATGCGCTCGAAAAGAAAATCCAAACTCCTTGGGTCCATAGCATGGCGTTCAATATCCGCATAGAGCCTCTTCTCGATCATGAAACCGTAAGCGCTTCCAAGATATTGACGCTATTGGGATTTTCAATGAGTGAAGTGGCATGCGCCCTCAGAGCATGAACCAAGCTGAACAACGTCTCAATACAATGGAAGTATGTACTCCGCATGTCCAGCGCCATCGTTCTGTGGAAATAGCCTTCATCACCTGGAAAGTAGTAGGCCCTTAGGTCCTCCTCAGAGTACTTGCTCCCCAGATTTTCATGGAAGTACTTCTCTTGATTGTGATAACTATAATGTAATAGGTGCGCCTTATGGAAGTGATGCAAATGGTTGTAGCTAGCGAAGAAGAGAGAATTGTCAACCATGTTCCTCCTCTTTGCTTAGCCCGATTTTCCTCAGAATCCCCCCACCCCCGGCCCCAGCCGCAACACCCTGATTCAAGTGCGCCGCCAGCGCTGCCTCATTCGGGATGAGCACGCGCCGCGCCTTGCTGCCCTCGAAGGCGCCGAGGATTCCGGCGCTCTCCAGTTGGTCCACGATGCGGCCTGCGCGGTTGTAGCCGAGCTTCAGTTTGCGCTGGATCAGCGAAGTGCTGCCTTGCTGCGTTTGCACCACCAGGCGCGCGGCTTCCTCGAACATGCTGTCGCGGTCGCCGTCGTCCAGATCGCCGCCGCCTTCGCCTTCCTCCATCGGAGGCTCGGGTAGGAGCAGGGCATCGGGGTAGCCGCGCTGGTTGCCGATGAAGGCCGTGATCTCGTCCACCTCGGGCGTATCCACGAAGGCGCACTGGATGCGGATCAGATCGTTGCCGGTGCTCAGCAGCATGTCGCCGCGACCGATCAATTGATCGGCGCCGCCGGCATCGAGGATGGTGCGGCTATCGATCTTGCTGGTCACCCGGAAGGCGATGCGGGCCGGGAAGTTGGCCTTAATGGTGCCGGTGATGATGTTCACGCTGGGGCGCTGCGTGGCGATGATGAGGTGGATGCCGATGGCGCGTGCGAGCTGTGCCAGGCGGGCGATGGGCGTTTCCACTTCACGGCCCGCTGTCATGATCAGGTCGGCGAACTCATCCACCACCAGCACGATGTAGGGGAGGAAGCGGTGGCCGTTCTCCGGGTTCAGGCGGCGGCTGATGAACTTGGCGTTGTACTCCTTGATGTTGCGCACCTGCGCATCCTTCAGGAGTTCGTAGCGGTCATCCATCTCGATGCACAGGCTGTTGAGCGTGGCCACCACCTTCTTCGTGTCGGTGATGATGGCCTCGCCGTCGCCGGGCAGCTTCGCGAGGAAGTGGCGCTCGATCTTGTTGAAGAGCGTGAGTTCCACCTTCTTCGGATCCACGAGCACGAACTTGATCTGGCTCGGGTGCTTCTTGTAGAGCAGCGAGACGAGGATCGCATTCAAGCCCACCGACTTGCCCTGACCCGTTGCACCGGCCATGAGCAAGTGCGGCATCTTGGCGAGGTCCGTCACGAAGGTCTCGTTGCTGATGGTCTTGCCCAGTACGATGGGCAGGTCGGCCGTGCTGTTCTGGAATTTCTCGCTGGCCACCACGGCGCGCATGCCCACCACTTGCGGCTTGCTGTTGGGCACTTCGATGCCGATGGTGCCTTTGCCGGGGATCGGCGCGATGATGCGGATGCCCAAGGCGGCGAGGCTGAGCGCGATGTCGTCTTCGAGGTTCTTGATCTTGCTGATGCGCACGCCCGCCTCCGGCACGATCTCGTACAGCGTAACGGTGGGACCGATCGTCGCTTTGATCTTCGCGATGGCGATGTTGTAGTGACCCAGCGTTTGCACGATGCGGTCCTTGTTCATCTCCAGCTCTTCCTTCGTCACGGTGATCTCGCCCGTGCCGTGATCCACCAGCAGGTCGAGTGGGGGAGGCTCGTAGCTGCTCAGGTCCAGCTTCGGGTCGTACTCGCCGAACTCCTGCAGCTTGGCTTCGATCTGCTCTTCGGTGAGCACGGCCTCGTCGGTCTTCGCCGTCACGCTCATGCCGTTGAGGTCGCCGTTCAGGTCCTCCGCGCTGCTGATTACCGGCGAGAGCACCGGCTCCACCACTTCCATCGGCGTGGTCTCCAATTCGAGCTCGTTCGTTGGCTCCGTCATCGCGAGGCCATCGGCCGAAGCGATCTCTTCACCCTCGACGTCCATCTCGAGCCCACCTGTCATCGCGAGGCCCCCGGCCGACGCGATCTCGTTAGGCTCTACGTCCAACTCAAGCCCTGCACCCGCAACCACACTCTCCTCCGCATACCCGCTATCCTTCCATTCCTCCTTCATCCGCACACCGGAGTTCATCGTAGTTGCTTCAGGCACTTCCTCTTCCACTTCCTTCTTCGCGAACAGCGCATTCAGCCAACCGAAGTTCAGGTTGAAGCTGAACACCGCGAAGGCAGCCGCCGAGAACACGAGCAGCGCGCCCGCGCCGAATTCGCCGAGCAGGGTGGTCAGGTGCTTGGTGGTTACCACGCCTACGCCGCCGCCGAGGAAACTGTATTCGCCGCGGAAGAAGAAGCCGAAGAGCGCGGGTACCCAGAAGAGCGCCATGGCGGTCCAGCCCAAGGTGCGGCGCGTGGGCAGCAGCCAGGTGCCCAGCAGGATGCGGATGCCTGCGAGGAAGCTCCACATCGGGAAGGCGAAGGCCGCCAGCCCGAACCACAGGTGGATGAAGCGGTGCGCGCAGATGGCGCCGAGCTTGCCCAGCCAATTCTCCGCGCGGATGTCGGTGCGGAGGATCTCCCACCAGCCACGGCTCATCAGGTCCTGATCAACGCGCCAGGTGAACAGGAAGCTCACGAATGCGGTGAGCAGGAAGAGGCTGCCCAAGGTGAGCAGCATGCCGAAGAGCTTGTGCGTGCGGTCGTCGGAGACGAAGGCGCGGAATCGGCTCAGCACGCTGGGGCTCTTCTCAGCCGCAGGCTTCTTGGCGCGACGCTTCTTCGGCTCAGCGGCCTCGATGGTCTCCTCTTCGGGTGCCTCTTCGCGGAGGCGGTTGCGTTTCTCGGTTGCCAAGGTGGAAATACGGGCTTCGCTCGCACATGCGAGGCGATGCGTCGAAGGTCCGTTGGTGCCTTGGGGGAACGCTTCGGCCCCAGGCGGTAGTATCAACAAAGGCAGGTTGATTCTTCGCTAAGCGCTGGCTTCAGCACTGCGCAACCGGTGGAGGATCAAAACGTGCGAGTGGAAGTGTAGGGCCTTAGCCGATTGCAGCGGCCAAATGAGGGGCGTCACCTGAACACGGTGACGTGCCCGGTCTTCGTGATCTCGTTGGTGGGCTGGCACGGGTCGCGCATCCGCATCGTGTACGGATACACGCCCATGGGCATGTCGGTGCCGTCCCATTGCTCCAGCGGGTTGGTCGATTGCCACTGCAGGATTCCCCAGCGGTCGTACACCTTCAGTTCGAAGCCTGTTTCCGGTATCTCCACACGGTCAGGCCAACGGTCATTGATCCCATCGTCGTTCGGAGTGAAGGCATTGGCCAAGAAGAGCACGGGCTCGGTGCGCACATCAACGGTCAAGGCCAGCGTATCGTCGCAACGGTTGGGCTGCGTGGTGTACAGCGTGAAGTCGTAGATATCGTAGCGGCCGAAATCCCACCGGAGGAAGCCGGAGCAATCATTGGTCACAAGCGAATCGCCAATGAAGAATGCGCAGCTATCGCTGTTGCTGCTGAGCACGATATTGACCACCGGCGAGCAGGGGATCTGCGCCACGGAGAAGATTGCCGGTTTCTGCGGACGGATGAAGATGCTGTCCTGTTCTGCGGCATTTCCGCAGCCGAAGGCATCGAACGCCTGAAGCGATACCGGTTGCCAGAGCCCTTCGGGGAATACAGCGATGGGCGTGGTAAGGTTGCTGAATCCGGAGCTTCCCCAGCGCCAAACGAGTGAATCGCCATTCGTGGCCAAGGTGTTCATGACCACCTGCACATTCATGCAGGCACTATCCGGAATCGCCATCACGGCAAAAGGCGCGGGCAGTTCAGTCACATCGAAGGTATCGGTATCGACGCAGCCGGTGGTCGTGTTGGTGGCGGTGAGCGTGATGGTGCCCGAGAAGCCCGGCTGCACCTGGAAGCTTGGGCCGTTCTGCGGAGGATCCCAGACCAGGAGATCCGGAGTGAAGTCCCAATCGAATGTCGGTTGAATCAACGGCGGATCACTGGGGCAGTAGGTGCTTTGCCCGCCGAGCGTGATGCCCGGTTCGCCAATACTGGCTGTGACAATGGAGGGGCAGGGTGGTGGTCCGCCGAGCACGATCGCGGAGTAGTCGCCGAAGCTCAGGCCAGTTAGCGTCGCGCTCGTGTTGCCGGGATCATGCGCCCAAGTCCAGGTGTAAGGTCCAGGGTCCACCGTGAATGTGATGCTTCCATCGTTGGTGCCAGTGCAGGTCGGCAATGTCACGCTCATGGTGCCAAGCGGCGCTACGAAAGGCTCTATGAGCAAAGTGTCCAGTACCGATTCGCAGTTGCCACCATCATCAACCAGCACGGAGTAAAAACCCGGACTGAGGCCGAAAGCCGAGTTGGTGGTCAATGCGGCATCATGCGACCAAGTGTAATTGTAGGGGCCGCCACTGATCGGAACAACCACAATGGCGCCGTCGTCAGCACCGGGGCAAGTGATGGCCGAGACATTGAAGGCCACATCGCAAGGCGGCAACTGGGCATGTGCTCGCAAGAAGCAGGTGACCAACGCGATAGCGCAGATGAGCCTCATGATTGACAAGGTGATTCTTGTGCGATGCGGAGTGGTGCCCCGAACAGTATCCGGGCGGTCCGAACCGGGATTTGGAGTGCAGCAACCTTCAGCGAGAAGCCCTGGGTCATGCTCATTCGGAATGGCTCGTGCATCCATTTGCTCTTTGCGTTCTCAAGTCCAAGACGCACGTTCCAGGGGAAAAGTCCATCGGCATCCATGGCCAAAGTGCTTTTCACAGGAGCGCCCCACAAGGATAAGGTTGCCGAGCCTAAAGGGCTATGCGGCGCTTCCAACCGGGTTGAATAGGCGATAGCGCTGCGTGTCATGGTTTCGGAAAGGTCGGCGAAGATCGTCAAATGGCTACGACCAACGCACGGCATAGGGGCGTGGTTCACAGGAGTTCGAATACCTCGTGGCGTCGAGGAACGACCACCTCGGCGAATCCGCGCTCGACACAGGCTTTCTTGAGCGCATCCAATGCAGGGTCGATCCCATGGACCAAGAACAGGCGCTTCACCCCGGAAGCATCGAATCCGCCGAGGTAGCGAAGCAATTCCTGCTGGTCGGCATGTGCGCTGAAGAACCCCATGCGCCTGATGCTGGCCCTGACCGGTACGCGCTCGCCCAGAATCTTCACCGTTTCAGCGCCATCCAGCAATTCGGCGCCCAGCGTGCCGGGGGCGCAGAAGCCCACGGCAAGCACCCCATTCGCAGGGTCGGGCAAGCTGTGGAGCAAGTGGTGACGCACCCTTCCGGCCTCCATCATGCCACTGGCCGCAATGATGATGCACGGCCTTTTTTGCCCATTCAGCTGCTTGCTCCGGTCTGCACTGCGCACGAATTCGGTTCCGGGAAAACTGAAGAGATCCGGATCATGATCCAGTTCAGCCCTTACCTCGGGCCGGAGCAAATGGGCGTAACGGCGGCTTATATCCGTAGCACTGATGGCTAATGGACTATCGATGAATACCGGGATGCGCGGCAGCCGACCGGAATTGCTCAGGCCGTTTAGGGCATAGAGCACCTCTTGTGTCTTTCCGATGCTGAAGGCCGGGATGATCAATCGCCCGCCATTCTCCACGCAAACCTCGCGGACATGCCCGAGCAGTTCGTCTTCGGCTGTTTCCAGCGGGGCATGCAGCCGGTCGCCGTAGGTGCTCTCGCAGATCACGTACTCGGCGTCGGGCGGTCGATGCGGCGTATTCAGTAAGCGGCCAACGTAGCGGCCCACATCGCCGGTGAAGCAGAGCCGCACCATGCGCTTCGCCATCGTCGAGGTTGAGTGCACGGCCGCGCTGCCTAGATATGCCCAGCATCGGTGAACCTCAGGCTGATTCCCTCGGCGATCTCACCCACTTCATCGTAGTCCAGCGTCTGGAAGAGTTCCATGGCCGGGCGCACATCGTCAACGGTGTAAAGCTGCCCATCTGGTGCATGTGATTGGCCCCGTAGTGCTGCACGTTTGGCGTCGTATGCGTAATCGTACTCCTGAATCCGAGCGCTGTCTTCCAGCATGATAGCGCACAGGTCGCGTGTGGCCGGGGTGCACCAGATGGTGCCTTTGAAGCCCTCTTTCACCAACCGGGGCAGCAAACCGCTGTGGTCGATATGCGCATGGCTGAGCACCACCGTATCGATGCTTCGCGGATCGAACCCGAAACTGCGGTTGGGGTCTTTCCCGCCGCTGTTGCTCAGGGCCTCACCTTGGAACATGCCGCAATCTAGATATCCAGATAAGGCCGCAAGCCGAGCGGGGCTTTCTTGTTCAGGTCAGCAGGTATCACGAGGATCACCTTGTCGGACCAGCGCGCCAAGCGATAGGCCTTCAGCTTCTTCAACTGCTTCAATCGCGGATAGCGCTTCTCGAAGCTGTCGATGCCATCGGGCCAGTTGCGCTCATGGCTGCGGAAGGCCACGGCCTCGATCTCTGCTTTGCTCAGCCCTTGCTTGTCCAAGGCCTCCATGGCTTCTGGGACATCGGCCAGATCGTACGTGGCGTAAACGCCATCGGGCTTCAGGATCTGCGCGCGACGCAGGTTGCGCCATGATGGACCTTTGCTTGGTGGGTCCTTTGCTACCGTCTCATCAATGATGGTGAAGCCTGCAGGCCGCATCACGAGAAAGAAATCCGAAGAGGCTCGGAGGTCTTCAGGCATATGCCTGTTCGCGCTTGCCGGAATGGCGATGATCGCCAGCGGACCTTCTTCCGTGGAATATGAGCACAAGAGGCTTGCGGCGTAATTCATGATGGCGCCGCGATTGGCCATACGGGATTCTTCGGTGCGGAGCCCTGGAGGCCAGAGCATCGGGTCGCTCATTTTCACCGCGTCCTGAATGATGTTTCCGCTGAGGCCCGCGGCCTGCATGCCGGCCTGCGCTGCTGGATCGCGCCCCAGATCAGGCTGCAGCACGATCGCGCTCGGGTCGTTGATGCGCGCTGGGCTTTGCGCGAAGAGGGCCTGCGCTAAGCAGAAGGCCAGCAGGATCGGTATGGTGCGGAATTTCATCGGGCTTCGTGATACGGCCGTTTCGGGCAAAAGGTAACGCTGCATATTGGGGCCTCCCGACGCATGCTTGCTGAACCTTTCTCACCTTCGCCCTGTTCATCGGCATGCATCACATGAACACCATGCTCCTGATTTCCATCCTCGGCTTGTTCGGTTGCTACCGGCAAGTAAAGTCGCCTGATAACCCAATGGCTCGTGCCGCTGCGGTGTCGTTCCATTCGCTTTCGGCGCGCGATATCCACGGCAATCCATTCAGCTTCGAACAGCTGAGGGGGAAGAAGGTGCTCGTGGTGAATACGGCCAGCGAATGCGGCTACACGCCTCAATACAAGCAGCTGCAAGAATTGCATGAGGCATACGCAGCTAAGGGCTTGGTGGTCATTGGCTTTCCGTGCAATCAATTCGGTGGTCAAGAGCCTGGCTCAAGCACCCAGATCGAATCGTTCTGCCAGAAGAATTATGGCGTCACCTTCCTCCTGATGGATAAGGTGGAGGTGAAGGGAGCGGGACAGCATCCGGTGTACGCGTGGCTCACGCAGATTGGTCAGAACGGCGCGATGGATGCCGAGGTGAAATGGAACTTCCACAAGTTCCTGGTCGATGGTGATGGTCACCTGGCCATGAGCTTGGGTAGCGGCGTTTCACCTTTGGATGAGCGCATCCTGAAATGGGTGGAAGCCGAATGAGCGAGACGGTCGACCTGCTTTGCATAACGGCGCATCCGGATGATGTGGAGATCTCAATGGCGGGGACTGTATTCGTGCATGCCGCTTTGGGCCATGCCATCGGCTTGGTCGATCTAACAGGTGGCGAACTCGGAACGCGAGGCACACCGGAATTGCGCCGGGAAGAAGCCGAGGCTGCTCGTTTGGTGCTCGGGGCCCGTTTCCGGTACCAGCTTGGCTTGCCTGATGGTTTCATTCGGGCGGATCAAGAGAGCCTGCTGAAGGTGGTATCGGCCATCAGGCGTCATAAGCCGAAGGTGGTGCTCACCAATGCCATCCGCGACCGTCATCCTGATCATGGCCGGGCGGCGCAGCTCGTTGCGGAAGCCGCCTTCCTGAGCGGTTTGCGGCGTATCGAGACGTTTCATCAGGGCGAGCTCCAGGAGCCTTGGAGGCCTGCAACCGTCCTGCATGCTGTTCAGGATAGATGGATCGACCCCGATCTGGTCTTCGACATAACACCGCACTGGGAAAAGAAGATGGCAGCCTTGCGCTGCTTCCGGTCGCAGTTCCATGATCCCGCGAGTAACGAGCCTGAGAGCCCGATCGCACGCGCCGATTTCCTTCCATTCCTCGAGGGCCGATCCCGCGAGATGGGCCGCTTGATCATGGTCAGCTACGGCGAAGGATTCACCACCGCGCGTCCGGCTGGAATAGCGGATGCCACCTTGCTCATCTGAAGTGGATCAATGGCCGGTGAACCGGCGCCAGATCACACGGAACTGTTCCGCGTCACCTGCGTTCGGCAGGTAATCGAGCAATCGGGCTCCTGTAAGCCTACTGAACACGATAGCCTGGTAGAACACCGACACCGTGAAAGCCAAGCTCGCAGTGAGCGCGGCGCCAAGGGCTCCGTTGGATGGGATCAAAAGGAAGCCAACGACGATAGTGACCACTAGGCCGAGCCCCGAAGCGATGGTGTTGTGCATCACGCGCCCGCTGCCGCTGAAGAAATGGCTCAGCGCCTGCGATGCAGCCATGGCCAATAGACCGGGTAGAAGAATGGCCACCAAACGCCTGATGCCTTTCGCCTCGGCACCGAAAACCAATTGGTAAACCGATCCGGGAAGAGCAATCAAGAACGCTGCCGCCATGGCTGCCATGAAGACCGAGATCTTCAGAACGGCAAGCGTGGTGTCGCGCTGGCGGTCGCGCTCGGCCATATTGCTCACCTTGGCGTAGAGCACGGTGCCAAGGCTTTTTGGAACGAGCCAAGAACTCTCTGACAGTTGCGATGTGATGGACCAGAGGCCGAGCGCTCCTGCGCCTTGGAAGCGGTCGATGAGGTAATACGACAGGCGGTAGTTGAGCAATTGCAGGCCATTGGCCGCTTGCGCTGGCAGGCCTTGGCGGAACAAAGCCCTGGCAGCAGCAATGGCATCCGAGGCGCTTGCCCGCTGCCCCGCGAGCAGGAGGAATGCCATGGTCGCCGTGGATCCTTGCGCAATGCCGAACGCAAGGGCGTAGTCGGAGAGGCCGGCTCCTTGATGACGCGAAAGCAGGACGAAACTCGAGAGCATGACCCCTGCGCGCATCACCTGCAGGCCGTTGTGCTGCGCGTAGCGCTCGCGTCCCAACAACAGGGTGAGGTGGATGGTGGCGAGCGATTCGATGAAGGCCAGAACGCACGCAAAGCCGGCGTATCCTTCCGGTGCGAGATGCAGCACCTGAACGATGGGGTAGCACGCGAGGCACGCAAGCGCGGACCATGTGCACGCGATCCAGCGCAGGGTCCGGGTTCCATGGCGCGGCTCCAGATAGACCAGAGCGCCGCCACCCACCACATTGCATGCGAGCATGATCATGGTGATCGCGAGCAACAGAAGGCTCATTCGGCCGACTGATTCGAGGCCGAGCAAGTGAGCTGCCAGCGCCACCAGAAGGAGGTTGCTTGCTGCTATGACCACTCGTGTGGCCACGGTGCCGATCATGGGCCGCATCATCGCGAGCGCCGCTTCTTGGACTTGCTCTTTCCACGGCTCGCATTCGCCCTCACACCATCGAGCACCGGGCTGCGCAGCCCATCAACCAAGGTCACTTCGCCGATCGAACTGATCGTACGGACACCTTTCCCGTAGGCGGTTGCCGGAAAACCATCGATGCGGCGAACAGGCGTTTCCCGGAACGCGATCGGCGTGAGCAGATCCACTCGGTTCAACCACACTGCCAAATGGATCGGGTCCGTTGCATCCAGCGCGGGCCGGTAGAGCACGCCTTCATGCACGAATGGTGTCCCTGCTGGCCGACTATTCCGTGCATCGCATTTCATGGGTGAACAAGCATGTTCCACGAAGGGTCCATGCGGAGTTCCTGCATGATAGCCGTGCAGCCGGGCCTCGGGCCATGGTGAGCGCGTGCCGAATAGCCACCATAGGTCGGCGTGCTGAAAGAGCGATGGCGCATGCAAGGCTTCGCTCAGAATGACCCGCCCTTCCTCCAAACCTGAGTTGTCGTTATGTATGGGCATTATCCGTACTTCGGACTTCTCGAGATCCGAGATCACCGCGCACGGCCGCCCATCAATTTGAGCAACGAAAGGGAAAGCAGCCTCAGCTTCCCGCTCGAGCATGGGCCGCGACCGTTTCAGGATATTGTCCACCTTGGGTCGAACACGTGCGATCAGGCCTTCGCTGCCATCCTCTGCGCTCTTGCGGAACAATGCGTTGAGGTCGCCCTCTGCATCGAAATAGCCGAAGGGCTCCATGCGCGATCTTCCTTTGGATGGGTTCGGCAGCCATCGCACGTTGCGGCTGCCATCCTCTTGCAGCAGCACATGCACCGGCTGGTGCAGCACTCCGATGTTCCAGGCACCGCTAGCATCCAAACGCGCACTTGGCGCGCTGCCCCAGAGGCTGCGCCATTTCCGCATCATCACATGCCAGAAACCGATCGTGGGAAAGCGCCGCAAGGTCGTCGCCAATTCAACGGGCGCGCATTCGAGATCGTGCTGCTCCTCGATGACCCTTTGCGCTGGCCAGGCCGCTGCGAATTCAGCAATCCGCACGCCATTGGCAAGCAGTTCGTCATCAACAGGGGTCACGATTTCGTGCAGGATCTGCTTGCTCGTGAAGTCAGCGAGCATGAAGGATGCGTGGGTGGCTTCCAGCAGCGCTTCTCGGAGCGCAGGAGGCACTGCGCTGCCATTGGTTCCATCGGCATGCATGAAAGCCCAATGCCGCGCATTGCCAACAGATGGGGAGTCTGGCTGCGAGCCGCCGAGGTGTAGCACGATTTCCGCTGCGGACATCTCCGCAGATGATATCGGGCTGAGCCCATTCAGTGCTTTGATCGGCGTCACTGCCCTGAATGGAGTCTCTTCTCCAATTGCCTTGCGTATAGAGCCCGGAAGGCGCAAGGGTGCGCTCGCATCGGCTTCGTTTACCGCGCGCCAACCGACAACATCGGCGACGGCAAACAGCGCAGTTACCGCTTCTGCCTCCCAGACCGAGAGGTATGGGCCAACCGATAATGCCACTCGAGTCCGTCGGGCGTTCATGACACAGCTTGCTTGTAGATGCGATTGAACACCTCTCCAACCACTTGAGGGCTGAAACGGCCTTCAATCGTGCCTCGGACAGTTGCCGCGTCGTAGGTCTTTCCACCACGGATCATATCCAGCATGGCCTTCGCCAAGGCGTCATCGTCGCGTGGGTCGATGAGTACGCCATTCTCCGGCGTTATGAATGCCTGTGGCCCACCGCATCGCGTGGCGATCACAGGTTTCCCTTGGGCAAGCGCTTCGCCGGTCACCACGCTGAAGGTCTCCACATTGCTGTTGATGATTACGGCTTGCGCATTAGCCAGATGATCAAGCACCTGCGCATTGGCCATTCGACCGAGGAATCGGACATAGCCGGAAAGGCCGAGTTGTGCGGTGAGTTGCTCCAGCATCGCGCGGTCGGGTCCATCGCCGATGATGGCAAGATGCGCTTTTTCATCGGCTAGGCGCGCTGTGGCCAAGGCACGGAGCACGCCGCTGATGTTCTTCGTGCGGTCCACAAGGTCCGCTACCATCATGAAGAGGCCGGACTCATGCCCCACGGGCAACGGGCGGTCGAGGCCTGGCACCACGTTCGGTGTGACCTCGTAATTCGCGCAAAGCCGGTGGTGCCTGAGCGCCTCGCCCAGCACATGGCTGACGGCGGTAATGGCCTTGGCCTTGCGGAACAGGAATCGGCTCAGCGCATGAAAGGCGAAGCCCTTGGCGGCATAGGATCCATCGATGTACTCGCTGCTCTGCTCGCTGATGATGAATGGTCTCCGATGGCGCATGCCCATGTACCAAGCAAAGAGTGCTGGCCGGACAAGGATGTAGGCATGAATCAGGTCGGGCAAGCCACGTTCGAGCCGGACCCGTTGCCACCCGCGCAGCGAGGCACGCCAATAGCGGATGAGGTTGCTGGCTTTGCGGGCCGGGCGCCACCGGATGATCGTAGCGCGGTATCGGACCTCTAACTCCCATAGCCCGGCACTATCGGCAACGCTCATCTCCACAGCGCTCGCTAGGCCTGGCACCGGCACCAAGTGCATCACACTCATGCGCACGAGCCCGCTGGTGGCGATCGCTTGCTTGCGGATGAAATCGCCCAATTGCGGATCGTGGGTCCCGGGGTACCACTTGGGCAGCAGAAGCACATGCATGTCTCGCGGCAAAGTACGTGGCCGCGATAACGCGACCGGATGCCCCGGCTATATTTGCGGCCTGCCAGAAATGGCGGCCGTGCCGCAAGGCATGGAACGTGGTGGTTGTAGCTCAGTTGGTTAGAGCGCCGGATTGTGGTTCCGGAGGTCGCCGGTTCAAGCCCGGTCTACCACCCTAAATGATCGAGGCGCCTTTTGGTGCCTCGATTCTTTTTTTGGGCTTTGGTCATTGAGGCCGTCAACCCGGCATGGTTGGCAAGGGCAGGAGTGAGGTTCACGCCGACACGAGTGCGCGTCTTAACCTTGCCGCCGCAAAAAGCAGCGCATCATGTTCATCCTCATGGCAGTCGTGTTCGTGGTCGGCTATCTGGCCATCGCCCTCGAGCACCCCATCCGAATCAATAAAGCGGCCAGTGCGATCCTCACCGGCGCGGTGATATGGGCGATCTTGATGCTAGGCCGCGAGGCCATCTTCCACGGCGATGCGGCGCATGCCGATCAAGAGGGCTTGCTGCATCATCTGCTTGAGCATCTCGGCGATATCGGCAGCATCCTCTTCTTCCTCATCGGCGCCATGACCATCGTGGAACTCGTTGACGTGCATGAGGGCTTCCGCGTGATCACCGATCGCATCACCTCAACCAAGAAGACGCAGCTGTTATGGGTCATCAGCTTCATCACCTTCTTCCTGAGCGCTGCCCTCGACAACCCAAGGACAAGGAGACGCTCTGGATCTTCGCTGGCATGGTGATCATCGCAGCGAACGCAGGCGGTGCATGGAGTCCGATCGGCGATGTGACCACGATCATGCTCTGGGTGAAAGGCCAGGTGACCACCGTGAACATCATCGTGAAGCTCATCGCGCCGAGCCTCGTGTGCCTGGTGCTGCCATTGCTTTGGATCAGCCGAACGCTGAAAGGGAATGGAGCGGCCCGATTCCGTGATCGATCACGGGCATCATTCAAGCGGTGTGACCGCCAACGAGCGCGTGATGGTGTTCGCCTTAGGAGTTGGCGCGTTGCTATTCGTGCCGGTATTCAAGGCAATCACGCACCTGCCGCCTTTCATGGGCGTGATGCTGGGCCTCGGTGTTCTCTGGGTGTACACGGAAATCATCCACATGCGGCATGGTGTTGATCAACGCGGCCACTTGATGGTGACTGCCGTTCTCCGCAAGATCGATCTGCCAAGCGTGCTTTTCTTCCTCGGTATCCTGGTGGCCGTGGCCGGCCTGCAAGTGGCAGGGCATCTGACGCTTTTGGCTGAGACACTGGATAAGGGCCTTGGCAACATCTTCCTCATCAACGGCGCCATCGGAGCGCTATCGGCCATTGTGGATAATGTGCCGTTGGTAGCTGCGGCGCAGGGTATGTATCCCATGACGCAGTATCCGTCGGATCACTTGTTCTGGGAACTGCTGGCCCTATGCGCGGGCACTGGTGGCAGCATGCTCATCATTGGCTCTGCTGCTGGCGTTGCGGCCATGGGCATCATGCACATCGATTTCATCTGGTACCTGAAGCGGATGACCATCCCTGCTGCGATCGGTTATCTCGGCGGCATCATCACCTTCTGGCTGATCTGGCATTGAGGCGGCTCGTCTCGCCTACATGGTCTTGATGCCATAGAGCTTGCAAAGCCAAGTCAGGTGGCCGGTATGCAGGGCCTCGTGGCGTATGGCGTGCGTGATCACATCGCGCGTGTTGCTCCCGATCTGGTTCAGCCCGGTGATATTGGGCGAATCAAGTTGCTCGGTCGTTAGTGTTGGCACATGCACCAGCACTTTCTCATGAACGGCTTTGAAAGTGGCCCACACTTCTTCGTAGGGCGGACATTGTTCTTTCGGAAGGCCACGGCTCCCGAGCGTGAAGTGCTTGGCCCAGCTGAATTTCTCGAATGGCCCGCCCGTGCCGCGAAGCAACAAGCCGTTCTCCGATGTGGCCAGGTGAGCCACCAGCCAGAATACGCTGTTCAGCGGCATGCCCTCGCTTGTGAATACCCTATGCGGGTCCTCGATCCTTTGGTACACTCAGGTAGAATCGTGAGTATTGACGCGCCCGATCCATCATATGGGCGAGTGTTTGGGCTTCGGTGGGCTGGCTCATGATTGAGGTTGTGGCTGGCGAAGATGGTCGATGAGCGATTATCCCTTACCGCACAATTTGAATTGAAAAGGAAGGTTTGAGGAATTCGGATCAATCACCGGTCGGCCTTTCCCGTTTGGGAGGGCATCACCGTCTTGCTCGCCGCCGGCGGCCCCCCCCCGCTCCCCCGGCCCCTTTCCTTTGGGGAGCTCTTAAGCCTTGCTCGCTTCGCTCGCGGGCTTTTCCGTTTCTGGATCATGCTCAAGCTGGTCGGGATTGGCCGCCCTCCGGTCGGCCTTTCCCGTTGGGGAAGGCTTCAACTGAAAGCCTTGCTCGCTTCGCTCGCGGGCTTTTCCGTTTCTGGATCATGCTCAAGCTGGTCGGGATTGGCCTCCCTCCGGTCGGCCTTTCCCGTTGGGGAAGGCTTCAACTGAAAGCCTTGCTCGCTTCGCTCGCGGGCTTTTCCGTTTCTGGATCACGCGCTCAAGCTGCGCTTGGCTGATCCAGAAGCGGAAAGCCGCCTGCCATCGGCAGGCGGCTTACTTGGCGGAGAGGGAGGGATTCGAACCCCCGTCCCGCGAAGCGTGAAGCGGTTTTCAAGACCGCCGCATTCGACCGCTCTGCCACCTCTCCAAGGGCCGCGAATGTATCGTGATACCGTTGCCCGGCGATCTTCGCCCCGATGCAGGGCGTTATCACCTTCCTCGGAACAGGCACCAGCCAAGGTGTACCGGTGATCGGTTGCGGTTGCGCGGTTTGCCGCAGCAGTGATCCGCGCGATGCCCGCTTGCGCAGCTCGGCCATGGTTGATGTTGGAGCCACTCGCCTGCTGATCGATGCCGGCCCCGACCTGCGGCAGCAGATGCTGAGCGCCCACGTTGATCGTTTGGATGCCGTGCTGCTCACGCACGAGCATATGGATCATATCGGTGGCATCGATGATCTGCGCGCATTCAACTTCCGTCAGCGACGGGCCATGGACATCCATGGCAATGCAGCCACGCTCGAAGCGGTGCGCCACATGTATCACTATGCGTTTGGCGAACGTGTGTATCCCGGTGTGCCGGAGCTGGCGCTGCATGCCGTGGATGGTGCGTTCACTATCGGCGATGCGCGTATCGAGCCATTCGCCGTGCTGCATGGTCGAATGCCCGTGCTGGGCTATCGCATCGGTGGGCTCGCGTACATCACCGATGCGAATCACATCGCGGATGAGGTGGTGGAGCGCTTGCATGGCATCGATGTGCTGGTGCTGAATGCGCTCCGGCAGAGCGAGCACCCGACGCATTTCAACCTGCAGCAAGCCCTCGCCATGGTGGAGCGGATCGCGCCGAAGCGGGCCTGTTTCACGCACATCAGCCACTTGCTAGGCACCAATGCGGAAGTGAGCGCCGAACTGCCCCAAGGCGTTGAGCTGGCCACCGATGGGCTGCGCATCGATTTCCCGGCCTGAGTGCCTGGCCTTTGCGCATTGACCGGCATTCGCCACCTTCGGTCCGCCGCAGGCACCCGCACCATGAAACAGATCCTTTCGTTCGTCGCGTTTCTGACAGTCATCTCTGTCGACGCCCAATACCAGCGCACCGGGCATTCCATTACCTTCATCAAGGATGGCAACCGCCCGCTTGATATCGGTTACCAGTATGAGTTAAGGCAGGGCGCGGCCTGGCAGGCTTTCCTCGCGCAGTATCCGGAGTGGACCGTTGAATACAATGAGTCGTCCGGCATGCCGCGATTAGCCTTCGGGCCTCCGATCACCGCGGATGGTGCGACCCCGGAAGAGAAGGCGGCTGCATTCATGGAATCGGAATTATCGCGGTTCGGCGCGCCAATCGGCGAGCTTATGCATGTGGCCACGCTTCCTGCCAAGCGCATCACCTACATTCATTTCAAGCAAGAGCACAATGGCTTGCCGGTGCTTTGGAGCAAGGCAATGGTGAAGCTTGATGCATGGGGCCGGGTGATCGCTTTCGAGTTGGATGCGGTGAAGGATATACCAACTGATCTCGCGCCCATTCTGGGTCCCGATGCCGCGATCAGCGCCGCGCAGCAAGGGCTATCCGGGATCGTCGCCGCAGAGGCCATGGGCAAGCGCTACCTGCCGGTTCCGACTGGACGCAGCATCAGCCATCGTCTGGTTGAAGAGGTGATGGTGCATACGCAAGGCGCGCGCCCCGGCCGCTTCCACTGCTTGGTTGATCTGGTGAGCGGAGAGTTGCTTTATCGCGAGGATCTGGTGGTGAGCGAGCAGGGCCATGGCGATCATTGCGGTCATGACGAAGGTGGCGATGATGCTGCTGATGCGCAGGTGAATGGCAATGTGCATACGAATGGCGCGCTGGTCCCTGCAACCGTGGAGGGCCTTCCTGACCTGAGGCTCACGATCAACGGCAGCTTCTACTACACCGACGATAGCGGCTACCTGCCCACGGGGCTAACAGGCCCGGTGAGCGCACAGGTTCAATTGCGCGGCCGCTGGTCCAACACGCGAACCAATGCTGTTACGCCATCCTTCAACTCCACCCTGAACGAAGGGGCCAATACGATCAGCTTCGATGCCAATGCCAACATTCGCCAGCGCACGGCCTATTATGGCGTGAGCCGCATACACAATCATTGCAAGAGCGTGCTGCCGAGCTTCACGGGCATGGATATCGTGCTGAATACCAATGTGGATGTGACTGGCGATACGTGCAACGCTTATTACGATGGCTCCTCCATCAATTTCTACGCGCAATCAGCCACGTGCCGCGCGCTCTCGCTCTATTCCGATGTGATCTACCATGAGTACGGGCACGGCATCAATAGCACCTTCTATCAATCCATCGGGCAGGTGTTCAACAACGGCGCGATGAACGAGGGTTACGCCGATGTGTGGGCCATCACGCTCACGGAGAATCCTGTGATGACCCTCGGATTCCGCATCCCTGAGCCCAATAGCTACATCAGGCGTTATGACCAGGATCCTCGTGTCTATCCTATAGACATCGTTGGTGAGGTGCACAGCGATGGTGAGATCATCGCGGGTGCATGGTGGGATACGTACCGCTTGCTCAACTGGGACATGCCGCTCACGCTCTCGCTCTTCGCTGATGCCTACCCCGGCGCGCAGGCTACGGTGGCCAACGGCAACGAGGGGGTGGCCTTCCGGAACGTGCTGATCGCCGTGCTGCAGGCCGATGATGATGATGGCAACATCGCGAATGGCACGCCTCACGGCACTGCGATCGTGCAGGCTTTCGCATTGCACGGCATCACGCTGCTCAGCAACGCGCAATTCAATCACACGCCGGTGGCCTCGGCCAACCCGAACTCCACGATCCCCATCAATTCCACGCTTGCGCTCACCTTCCCGTTCAATACATACGTGTCCAATGCGGACCTGCATTACCGCCTGACGGAGAACACGCCATGGGTCACTGTGCCATTAAACATCAACGGAAGCAACTACACGGCGCAGATCCCAGGTCAGCCAGCAGGCACGATCGTGGCCTACTACCTCACGGTGAACGATGTGTTCGGGAGCCTGAGCACCGTTACGCCTATTGGCGCAAACCTCTTCGCGCAGGGCTATCTGCCGCACTACACGATGGTGGGCTTCACGCTGATCGCCACGGAGGATGGAGACAATTTCAGCGAGCTCGGCAACTGGATCACCTCGCCGCAGGGCAATGCCACCACGGGCCAATGGGAATATGGAGTCATCATACCATCGTATTTGACGCCTGGCGATCCGAACACCATCGTGCAAGCTGCCCAGCAGCACACACCGGGCGGCTTGCTGTGTTACTACACGGGCAACGCGGCCAGCGCGAATTCAGCAGCAGGCACCAACGATATCGATGCGGGATCCACCATCCTGGTCAGTGACCCTATGAACCTCACGGGGTACACGAATCCTGCATTCACATACTGGCGCTGGTACACCAATAGCATGGGCGCCAATCCCAGCGCAGATTGGTGGCAGGTGGAACTGAGCAATAACAACGGCTCTACCTGGGTGCGCGTTGAGAATACGAAGGCCAGCGACAGGAGCTGGCGGCGCAAGGCCTTCCGCGTGGAGGAGTTCCTTCCGATCACAGCGAACATGCGGATGCGCTTCATCGCAAGCGATAGCCTGCGGCTTGGCGTATCGCTCAATGGTGGAAGCCTGGTTGAGGCAGCCTTGGATGACATACAACTCTGGAACGCGCCGGAGAACACATTGAATGTTGATGATGCGCCAGTGGACCTGATCGGAGGCTTGTACCCCAACCCGACGAGTGACCTGGTGCATGTGCGGCTCACGCGCGACGGCATGCGGAATATCCGCTTCGACGTCGCAGACTTCACTGGCCGGGTGGTGCGATCGCAACCGATGTCTTCAGCAAGTCAAGGGTGGGTTGCGATGGACGTGAGCGCGCTGGCCGAAGGGCAGTACATCCTCGTCGTAAGCTGGGACGGCGGGCGCAGCGAGCGGCGCTTCACCGTTATGCGCTGATCAATTGATCACCGCAGGCCAAGCCAAGCGCTGATCACCCGCAGTGGCGCGGACGATCACGAAGCCGTTGCAACGCTCTCGGATGCGTTGCCATGCGCCCGACGAACCGTTGTCTGTGTAGAGCACACGGCCCATGGCATCGTGAACGGTGATTGTTTCGAAATGCTGTTGGTCGATCATCTCGATTGATGACGGTTCGGACATTTCCGTGGTCATATTCTCGAAGAGCAGCCCGAGCAGTTCTGGTTCCGATAGCGCGCGGTCATAGATGCGCACATCGTCGATCCATCCGGAGAAGGCTTGCGTTCCGGTGCTGAGTGCTCCTATTGAGGCAGGCGCTTGCGGGTGCAGCCCGATGAGGCCGGTTTTCGGTGCGGTGCCCATCAAGCTGCCATTGAGGTAGAGCCGCATCTGCGCGCCATCGTGCAAGGCGGCTATGTGGTGCCATGTACCGCCGAAGATGGACGACGGCGGGGTAGAGAGCTCTGAGCTGACGCCGCCGGCCTTCAATCGGAACCTGAGCGCCGTGCCGCTCACGAAGCTCACTGACCAGACATGATCCGATAGCTGCGGTCCGGTGGCCTTCGCGACCAAGGTGCGCTCCATGCCGGTCACGAAATCGGGCTTGGCCCAGAAGGAGATGGTGATGGCGTTATTGCCCGTGGTGATGTCGCATGGACCGAGGATGATCCGGTCATCGACACCATCGAAGCGGGCCGCGCCCTGATGATGGCCGCTTGTGGGAGCCCAGGTTGTGCTCCCCGCCAAGAACCCGGGATCACCGCCCCAGCAATGAGCTATGTTGCCGCTGCTTTCGTCGAGTGGCCAATGGAATAATGGCAATTGCGCATGCGAAGCGCAGGCGGTGCAAAGGAGCGCGACAGCTGTTCGGGTACGCATGGCTTCGTTGTTTCCGCTCAGCAACGGGAGTGCGGGCACCGGGTTGCGCCGTTTCGACGAAGGCACTCGAGAAATGGCATGAGCACGACCCTTCACGAGGTTGAGCCGTGCTTGCTATTCGTGGCAACCCGCTGCTAGATTGGAGTCCCGGTACGGCAAGCGGCTAGCGCCCTGATGGTAGCGGCGATATGCTCTTGATCCGGTTTCTCACCTGCGTGCACAAGCATTCGCTTGGCCAATTCGCCATGCTCCAGGATGCACGCCATGCCAGTGCGGGCATTCTCGCTCAGTTCACTGTACACTTCAACGAACAGGTGCTGGACGAGCTTTTCCGCGCTCAATTCATCCTGCTTCATCAGGCCGAACATGAGCAGGTAGTCGCGGTTGGTGATCAATGCATCGCTCCCTTGCGCGATCGTGGCGCGCATGATCTCGAGCAGATCCTCAGATGACCAGGCGCGTTGCAGGTAGCTGCTTACCCAGCGTCCATTGCACAAAGCGCGGAGCACGGCGATGGTGAATTCCAGCACGGCCATATCAGCCGCCGGATTCTCCTGCATGTCGATCGCGTTCAACGCAATGGCATCGGGCTCGCTGAGGACTGTAGCGGCGCGCCAATCAAGCCGATGCGCCTCGATCGCTGGGTCGTTGCCGCTGCGCGCGATGGCTTGCGCGATAGGGCCGAGCACCTCGCGATCATGGTCATCCCGGTCGAAATGCGGTTCGGGAATGAAGCCCCCTAAGCGCTCGGGATGCCCTGTTCGCGAATCGATCCAGCGAAAGAGCCGCGTGGAGCGAGCACCGTTCGTTGTTCCACCCTCGAACGGTGATGAGGCCGAGAATGCAGGCAGCAGCGGCAACACGACACGAACCGCAGCCATGAGCTTGCCGAAATCGTTGGGCCGGTTGAATGGCACGATGAGCCTCAATCCTTCGCTGCGGAGCTGGTCAGGCGTGCTTGATCCGTGGTCGCTATCGCTCAGCAGCGGACCCGGTATCAATTGAATGCCTCGGTCGTGCAACGGTTTACCCAGCGCGGCATGCAGGGTCTGCAGCTTCCGAACCCAATTAGCAGGCCGTTTCGCAGCCCTTGCCGATTGCACCATGAAAGAAGAGTCCGCGATGGCCTGCAAGCCAAGGTCGTGGCGTTCAGGATGGCTGCGCGAGGTCTTGGGCAGCGGCCAGGCAGTAAGCTCGCGAGCCACGGGAATGGCTTCGAGGCGGGCGGCATCGATGCTCGTGTAGGCCGCGCTGAACAGGAACGTGTCCAGCAAGGGTGCGCTTCGTTGTCGATCGGCCATGGGCCAAAGGTCGCATTCGGCCAGTGAAGGGTACCGCTCATGGGATCGTGCGCATGTTCGGACGTATTCGTGGGCACCCAGCTGCACGACCTTCTATTTTGGCCACCAAGCCCAAGGAATCATGATTAGGAAGCTGCTCACGCTCATCGTTCTCGCTCCATTGCTCGGCTTCGGCCAAGCTCTACAAGGTCAGGTGGCACAGCGGGTAGCGGAGGCCCGCGCCCAAGGCGCTTTCGCTCCTGTCCGCTTGTTCGAGGCGATGCCCCAGTCGCGGACCACTGAGGCTCTTTGGAGCGATGCCTTGAGAGATTGCGATGTACTCCGTTTCGATACCCATGCCGCTGCCCAGCTCCTGAATCAACGTTCCTCAAGCATAGCCCTTGAACTGCCGCTGGAAGGCGGTACCGTAGTTGTGGATCTTGTGCTAGCCCAGGTGACATCGGATGGCTTCAGCGTCCGGGTTTCTGGTGGCGGCACGGCAGAACCCCCACCCGGCCTGTACTACCGTGGGGTCATCCGGGGACTAGAAGGTTCGCTTGCAGCCGTGAGCATCTTCGAGACGGAGGTGATGGCCATCATCGGCGATTCACGTGGTGATCGCGTGATCGGCCGCTTCGCGAATGACGTGGAAGGCATGCACGCCTGTTACTGGGAGCACGATCTACGCGGCAGTTTCAATGCTGCGTGCGGCACGCCCGATCTGCCGGTCATGGAGATGGAAGAGCTGCGTGGTGGCGAGGCCGGTGACCGGACCATTCGCTGCGTGAACATCTATTGGGAGGCGGCCTATGATATCTACCTGAATAAGGGCAGCAACGTGACGAACGTGACGAATTACCTCACGGGGCTCTTTAATCAGATGGCCACCTTGTTCAACAACGATGGCGTGCAGTTGCAGCTCTCGGAAATCTTCGTGTGGACCACGGCCAGTCCGTACTCAGGCCCAGGCAGCAGTGACAAGCTCAATCAATTCGGAACGGTGCGCACGAGCTTCAATGGCAACCTCGCGCATTTGCTCGACCTCGGGGGCTCAGGTGGCGTGGCCTGGCTGAACACGCTCTGCAGCAGTACCAACTTGCGCATGGCGTATAGCGGCATCAACAGCACTTACAGCAATGTGCCCACCTATAGCTGGAGCGTCGAGGTCGTCACGCACGAGACCGGGCATAACCTCGGATCGCGCCACACGCATGCTTGCGCCTGGAATGGCGACAACACTGCGATCGATGGTTGTGGTCCAGCGGCGGGTTACACAGAAGGCAGCTGCCCCCAAGGTCCGTTGCCACCGAGCAGCGTGGGCGGCACCATCATGAGCTATTGCCACCTGACCAGCAGCACCATCAAGTTCGCCAATGGATTCGGACCGCAGCCCAAAGCCGTGATCATCAACCGTGTCAATAGCTCCTCGTGCTTGGCCCAATGCGGCACGAGCTGTGATCCGCCTTTGCCGTTGAATGTTTCAAGCATCACTGCGGTGAGCGCATCCTTGTCATGGGCCAACTTCGGCGTAAGCAGCTATACGCTGCGCTGGAAACCCACCAGCAGTGGCACATGGACCACCATCACCGGGATCACCGGAACCAGTTACAACCTCACCGGCCTCACGCAAGGAACTGAATACGAGTTCCAAGTGCTGAGCGTTTGCGCGAGCAGCAGCTCCGTATACAGCACGAGCCGGATGTTCACCACGCTCGTGCCATGCACCGACCCTTATGAGCCAAACAACAGCACGGGCGCTGCCACGGTGATCACATTGCCGGCCAGCATCAACGCACTAATCAGCCCAAGCAACGACAACGATTACTTCCGCTTCACCCTTGCGGCGACGAGCACGATCACTATGGGCCTGACCAGCTTGCCGGCGAATTTCAAACCTGCGTCTGCTCGATAACACAGGAGCGCAGCTAGCCATCTCGCAGAATAGCGGAACCAACAGCGAGAGCATCTCTTATCCGAATGCGGTTGCAGGAACCTATTACGCGCAGGTGCTTGGATCTAGCGGGGCGAATAACTCATCGGTCTGCTACCTTCTCACGGTTAGCGCTTTCGTAACGCAGTGCAATGCACCGCAGGGCCTTGCCTCAAGCGCGATCACATACAACACCGCGCAGATCAATTGGATCTCGGTCCAGGGCGCCACCAGTTATGATCTGCGCTGGAAGCCGAGCGCCAGCCCTTCTTGGACCGATGTCTTGGGCATCGTTACGAACACTTATTCGCTTGCGGGTCTTAGCCAGTTGACCACATACGATGTGCAGGTCCGCACGAATTGCGGTGGGGCAGGCTCTCAAGGGACTGCGTCGAATTACACCGGTACGCACAGCTTCACCACCATGGAAGCCCCGTGCGATGTGATCCAGCGCTCGGTGCTTGCGGCCAAGGTCTTCCTCGATGGCGCTTATCGCAGCGCCGCCGGATTGATGGTGGATTCATTGCGCAAGCTGAACCTCCTTCCTATGAGTGAGCCATACACCGCAATGGGCTTCACCATTTCAGGCTCCACATCATTCTCGCCGGGCCTGCTCGGCACCACAGGGAACAATGCGATCGTCGATTGGGTGCTCGTCGAGTTGCGTCAGAACGTTTCGCCATATCAGGTGGTTGAGGCACGCGCCGGGCTCTTGCAGCGCGATGGCGACATCGTTGCTACCGATGGCGTTTCGCCCTTGGGCTTCTGCGCGAATGCCGGCACCTACCGCGTGGCGGTTCGTCATCGGAATCATTTGGGTGTCATGACTGGCAATGGCATTGCTCTGAGCGGCACATCCACGGCATTGAATCTCACGCTCGCTGCCACTCCAACATACGGCACCGCTGCGCGCAAGACCATCGGTGCGGCAGAAGCCCTATGGGCAGGAAACGTTGATGGGAATGGCGAACTGAAGTACACCGGTCAGGGCAACGACCGCGATCCGATCCTTGCAGCTGTGGGTGGGAGCGTGCCCACGAGCACCGTTATGCTTTACCATGTGGCCGATGTGAACTTGGACGGCACCGTGAAGTACACCGGTGAGGGGAATGATCGCGACTTCATCCTAACGAACGTTGGCGGCAGCGTGCCTACCAATACGCGGTTGCAGCAACTGCCTTGATCGCTTGAGTGATCATGCGTGCACGGCGATGTGCGATTTCGGGATTGCCCAAAGCACGCGTTCGGTGATGATCCTGCAATCCTGAAGGAGCTGCTTCATCTCTCGTTTGGTCAACAGACTGGGACAGTCAATCATCTCATCCATATCAGCCATGATTGGCCGTTACAGCAAATCCCAAGAGTGGGATAATCGCGGTAGGATGGCGAAGGAACGCGTTCGCATTCATCGATGCCGATGGGATGCTCCGCATCATGGGTGCTGCGGAAGAGGCGCCATTCGTGCTGCACGATGCATTAGGCCGTGTGCTGTTCCTAGGGATCGTCGAGGGTGGTGAATCGACGCATCGATTGCCGCGCGGCGTTCAGCCTGGCATCGCGATCCTCACCAACGGACAAGAGGCCGATGCGCAGCGCATCCGGCTGCTCGCTCATTGATCACTTCGAGCCGCTTCGCGCGGGCAAGCGCTCAACGCCTTTGCGGGCTGCCACCGCGGCATGCACCGCTTCCTGCACCTTGGTGCGGATCCCCAGCTCAAGCAGCTTGTTGGCCGTGGCGTTGGGATACACGCGGTTGCTGAGGAAGATGTACACCACGCGCTGTTCCGGATCGGCCCATGCCATGGTGCCGGTGAATCCGGTGTGGCCGAAGCTGGCATAGCTCACGCAGTCGCAGGTAGGGCCGCCTTTGCCGTTGCGCGCGGGCTTGTCCCAGCCCAGGCCCCGGCGGTTACCGCTGCCATCGGGCTTGCAGAATTGGCATTTGGTGAATTCCTGAACCACGCGCTCGCTTAGGTAGCGTTGGCCTCCGTAGCTGCCCCCAGTGCTAAGTAGTTGCATCACCTTGGCCAGGTCGTTCGCGCTGCCGAAGAGGCCAGCATGCCCGGCCACGCCACCCTTGATAGCCGCGCCGGGATCATGCACGTCGCCTTGGATCTGCCGTCCACGGAAAGCCACATCGTATTCGGTGGGCGCTATGCGCTCCTTCGGGAAGCGTTCATGCGGCCGATAGGTGAGCGTGGTGGCGCCCATCGGCTCGTAGAAGGAGGCGCGCACATAGCGGTCGAGCGGCTGACCTGTGATGCGCTCGATCATCTCCTGCAAGAGGTAATAACCCATGTCGCTGTACACGTACTGGCCTTTCTGCTCCAGCGGCGTGTTCAGCACCCAATGCAGCAGGCTGTCGCGGTACTCGTTGCGGATGTACAGCCCTTCAGCCACGCGCACGCCATGCGTCGCGCTTGCCGTATCGCTGGCGACGCCCGGCTTGAACCTGCCATCCTTCATGAGCTTGTTCTGGAACGGGGAAAAGGGCTTGAGGCCGGCCTGGTGCGTGAGGATATCGCGCAAGCTCATCCGGGCGTGCGCGGTGTGCTCGCCTTCGATCTCGGTGAGGTAGTGGCCTAGCGGCTTGTCCATATCAACCTGGCCTTCGTCAACTAGTTTCATGAGCGCGAGGGTGGTGCTGGCCACCTTGGTGATGCTCGCGAAGTCGTAGAGGTCGTCGGTGCGCACGCGGCGGTTCTTCTCGTAGGTGCTGTTTCCGTACGCCTTGTTCCAGATCACTTGCCCATCGACGGCCACTAGCACTTGCGCACCGGGATAGGCTTGCTGCTTGATGCCGTTGGCCACGATATCGTCAATCGACTTCAGGTCGATGCTGCGCATGCCCAACGCCTCGGGCAGCACATACGGGAAGCAACCGGTTGGCTGCAGGTCAAGGCCATCGCCCATGCGGAAGAAGGAGTTGGCGGTAACGGGCAAACGGCCATTCGAACCGATTCCGCCGAAGAGCGCTTGGGCGGCGAGGTCCTGCGTTTCCTCGGTCTCTTCGTACGCCACCACCACGCTGGCGAGCAGATGGGCGCCGTAAGCCCGAGCAAGCCGGTACGGATTGGCGAAGAGCACGAAGGCGGTCGGTTTGCGCGCAGCGATCTCGCGCACGATGTCCATGGTGATGTCAGGTATTCCGAAGTCCTTGTTCACGCGCCAAGTGGTGTTGTGCACGCTCACAACCACACGGTCGAATCCTTCGAGTTTGTGCAGCAGTTCCCTGCAGGCTGTCGCGTGTGATGGTCTTATCGCAACGGAATTGCTTCACATCGGTATAGCGGCCGAGCGACTGCTGAAACGTGTTGTTCAGCGTATCGCCGATCACAACGCTGGCGATGCGATGGCCGCTGAGCGGGAGCGGCAACAGACCCTTATGGTCTTTCGCAACGGTGATTGCCGAGCCATAGAGCGCGCGTCTGAGCTGGATGCCCGACATGGTGTTCAGGTCGTCGTTGATCCCTTCGAGCTTCACGGGCTGCTGTTTGGCCAGTCCCGCCCATTCCTTGGCGCGCAGCAGCTTCAGGCATTTGTGCTCGATCAGCGCGGCGTCGATCTCGCCGGCATCAACAGCTTGGCGGATACGCTCAATGGCCTTCACAGGGTCCTGCGGAAAGAGCAGCACATCATTGCCGGCCAGCAATGCCCGCAGCTCGATCTCGCCGGGCTTGTCGGCATTGGCCACGCCCTTCATGTTCAGGGCATCGGTGAATACCAGGCCGTTGAATCCGAACTCGCCGCTGAGCAGATCGCTCACGATGGGTTTGCTCAAGGTGCTGGGCAGGCCTTTGTTCACATCGAGCGCGGGCACTTCCAAGTGGCCTACCATGATCGCGCCGAGGCCTTCTTCCACCAAGCGGTGGAAAGGGTAGAGCTCGAGCGAATCGAGGCGGGTGCGGCTATGCGCGATCATGGGCAGCGCGTGATGGCTGTCGCTATCCGTATCGCCATGGCCGGGAAAGTGCTTCGCGGTGGCGATGACGCCGCCGTTCTGGAGGCCGCGCATGTATGCGATGCCTTTGCGCGCCACGTTCTCGCGATCCTCGCCGAAGCTGCGGTCGTTGATCACCGGGTTCGCGGGATTGTTGTTCACATCGACCACCGGACTGAAGCTCACATGCACGCCCAAGCGCTTCATCTGCCGCGCGATCTCGAGGCCCATCGCTTCAATCAGTGCATCGTCCTGGATGGCGCCCAGTGCCATTTGGCGCGGAAAGCGCATGGTGCTGTCCAAGCGCATGGCCAGGCCCCATTCGAGGTCCATGCCCAGCATCAGCGGGGTTTTGGCTACGGCTTGATAGCGGTTCGTGAGCTTGGCTTGGCGCCCAGGACCTCCTTGGAAGAAGATGAGCCCGCCGATGTTGCGCTCACGGATGAGTCCTTCGATCTCTGTGGCGTGCTTCGCCTCCTTGTTGCTGTATGCGGCCACCATCATCAGCTGCGCGATGCGCTCATCGAGGCTGAGGGTGCTGAGCACCGAGTCGGCCCAGTGCGAGTTGGCGTTTAGGAAGGGGGGCGGTATCGGGGAGCGCGCGGGCCTGGGATCCTCTACGGATTCCAGTTGCTTCACCTGGCCACTGCTGATCGAAAGCAGGCTGATGGCCAGAAGCGCCAGTGGTATGGATGCTCGTTTCATTTTGCAGCGCGCAAGCTATTCGGGCGCCATGCCGGGCTTTTTGCATGGACCGCGCCAGTTTTGAACACGGCGCATGCAGATAGCAGCGTGTTGATAGAACTGCCGAAAGCCGCTTCGCCGTATCCGTGTTGATGAAATGCGCGCTTAAGCCAGCGGATCGGCGAGGACCAGCTCCAGGTACTCGAATGGCTCGCTCGCTGCCGGAGCATTGCCCGCCCCTTCTTTTCCCAAGAGTGGTTTCACCGGATGCGCGTCCATGGCTTCGGCTGGGTAAGGCTTGATCAGCCGCTTGATCGCTTCCTCATCCGCAGCGCTGTTGATCGGAGCTAACCAAAGGTCCTCTTCGGCTTCGGTGAGGATCACCGGCATGCGCGGCCCTTCGAGCTTCGGGTTGTTGTGGATGCGCTTCAGCAGATCGTTGCCTTCGGTGGTAACGATGCTGAAGGTGTGCAGCAACTCGCCCGATTCCTTGTCCTTCCATATTTCCCACAACGCGGCCAGGGCGAATTGCGGGCGGTCTTTCAGGTGGATGAAGTAGGGGTAGGTCTTCTTGCCGAAGTGGTGGTGCTCATAGAACCCTTCGACATGAACGATCGCGCGACGATGCCTTGCAGCCTCACGGAATGCGGGCTTCTCGAAAATGCTCTCGCGCGCGCGTTCAGGGTCTGGTTCCAGAACTGGTTGCGTTGCGCTTCATCCTTCGCCCAAGCGGGCACCAGCCCCCAGAGCGAGAGTTGCGGTTCGCGTGGCGCGGCATCGGTGTACACCACCAATTTGGGGTGCGTGAAGCCATTGCCGTAATGCAGGTCGAATTCGGGGTAGGGGTTCAGCAAGCGCGCGAGCTTCTCCGCTGCTTCGGTATTGCCCCGGCTCTTCGCGATCCGCAGCGACATCTCCGTTCGGGCCTTCACGCCATAGCACATGCGCCAAAGGTGGCGATGGCCTTGCTTTGCACGCATGCCTGCCACGCACCGCTACCTGCTGGTGATTCCGCCTTCGCCCCAAGTGAGCGCGGCCGTGGTGGCCATGCGCGAGCAGTTGCATGCTCGCATCGGCGGTTTCGGCGGACGCAATCTGATGCCGCACATCACCTTGTTCTTCAGCGATGCGGTCGATGGTTTGGAGGTTGACCTCGTAAGCGCGATCGCGCATGTGGCAGAGCGTTCGTCAGGATTCGACCTTTCCTTCAGCGGCATCACCCACTTCCCCGATCAACGAACTATCTATATCGACCCGGTAGAGAAAGAAGCGATTGCCTCGTTGCGTGAAGAGCTTGCCCAAGCTGCACGGACCATTCCCGGATTCAATCAGGTCTTCGTGTCACGGATCATCCGCACCTGACCATCGCCGCCGGTCTGAAGCCCGCTCAGTTCGGTCAAGCATGGAGCATGCTGGCGCCGCACGCATTCGCCGAAACGCATTCAGTAAGTGAACTGGTTTTGTTGAAGCGCGCGTTGGCACCTGCTGGTCCGTATGCGATGGTTGCCACGATTCCGCTGGGACCCGCAGACCTGTAGTTCAGTCCTTGGGTTTCAGCGATTGATGCCCGTCGCTTGTCGAAACCCGATCGTCGTCAGCATGTCGTGGTTAAACCAAGTTTCAATGGTCATGTCTATCCGCACGTCAACTTTGCCTCAAGCCAGTATGAAGAATCCGTTACCCTTGCGGACCTTCCTGGTGGAACCAAACCCATTCCCACACGCATGCAATTCCGCATTTCCCATGGCCTGATGGCCGTGCTGGCCATTGGCCTATGCAATAAAGCCGATGCCCAGGCTTTCGACGGTTTCGCGCTTTACAACACCAGTAATAGCACCACCGCGCGCCTGATCAACGCTAACCAGCAGATCGCCTACACCTGGACGTGCCCTACGAATTACAGTTACGCCATGGCGCTGAAGCCCAATGGCAACATCGTGCGCACGGCAGTGAACAGCGGGAACCAGATCAACACGGCTGCGGTGAGCGGCCGCGTTCAAGAGTTGAATCCGCAAGGGCAAGTAGTGTGGGACTTCATCTACTCCACGGCCGATTATGTCACGCACCACGATATGTGCCTGATGCCGAACGGGAACGTGCTGCTGCTTGCATACGTGCGCCGCACCGCTGCACAGCTCCAAGCGCTTGGCTATACCGGCAGCTCGAACAAATACCCGGGCCGCATCATTGAGATCCAGCCAACGGGGAATACGGCGCAGATCGTTTGGCAATGGGAGATGCAGGATCGTTTCATCCAATACGTTGACGCCAACAAGCCGAATTACATGCCCATCGCTGAGAACCCGCACCGGATGAATATCAACGTCGCGAATTCCGGCGGGGCGAACGCTATCGACTGGTTCCACGAGAACGGCATCGATTACAACGAGGACCTGGATCAGATCGTGTTCAGCGCTCGCTACCTCAGCGAGATACTCATCATTGATCATCGCACCACCACAGCCGAAGCGGCGGGTCACACCGGTGGCAACGGTGGGAGGGGCGGCGACTTCCTCTTCCGCTGGGGCAAGCCTGCCAACTATGGCGTAACCGGCACGCAGCGCATCACCGCAGCAGTGCATGACCCCAAGTGGGTGCATGGCGGAGCCATGGATGGCTGGATCTCGTTCTTCAACAACAGCGGCAACAACAACAACTCTGCTGTGGATGCCATCAATCCGGAGCGAGACGGCTACAACTACCCATGGACTCCGGGCACCGTCTGGGGGCCAACCAACTATCAATTCCGCCACAACTGTTTAGCCAGCGCCAGCGGCCAGAGCGCACAGCAGTTAATGCCCAATGGCAATGTGTTCTGCGCGGTGAGCGGGCAGTACATGTACGAGGTGAACAGCAGCAATACCGTGGTGTGGCAGTACAATGCCGGTCCGCAGAAGGGCTTCCGTTACATGTGCGACCACCCTGGCATCATCAACCTGCTCAACAACCCGTGCGGCATCACCACCGATGTGCTCTCCGAGGAGGAGGCCGCAGCCTTCAGCATGTTCCCGAACCCCGCCACTGAGCAGGTAAGCCTTGTTGGGGTGAACGTAGAGACCCTCCGCGCCTTCGTGGTGCTCGATGCCAGCGGTCGCATGGTGAAGAGCGAACTGCCGAATTGGACCATCGACGTAAGCGATTTACCGGATGGTGTGTACACAATCGTGCTGGAGCACAGCACCGGTGAGAAACAATCGCGCAAGCTCGTGGTGGCGCATTGATGCAGCGACGGATCCTGCTTTCAGTTTTCGCGATTGCGGCCGTGCTAATTGCACGGCCGCAATCGTCTCTTTTCGACCTGAGCAGCGTGCGCGAGATCGGCTGCATTTCGCGCAGGCTGATTCGGCGCCAGATGGAAGCACTTTACTTGGAGGGGAACGACGAGGCCAGGATTATCAGGGATTCAATAAGATCAAGCTCAGCAACGTTTTTCCAGGATCCGAGCTTCCTGCGCGAGGCGCTCACCTATGAGATCGCCCGAGAGTACATGCCAGCATCGCGTACAGGCTACGCCAATGTGTGGGTGAACGACATCTTGCTCGGTCTATACGTGAGCACGGAGGATGTGGCTGGCGATTTCCTGAAAGAGCACTTCGGCGAGAACGATGGCGCATTCTTCAAAGGCAATCCGCCCACAGTTGATCTGAGCGGCGAGAACTGCAGCCTCAGCGATACGCCTGGCACGGACAGCGCTTCCTACTACGGCATCTATTCCATCCAAAGCGATCACGGCTGGGGCCATCTGCTCGAACTCATCGACGCGCTGAACCAGCATCCCGAGCGCATCGACAGCGTGCTCAATGTGGATCGGGCGCTGTGGATGCACGCGCTCAACTACGCGCTCATCAACTTCGATAGCTACGTGGGCTACGCGCAGAACTACTACCTGTACCGCGACAGCGATCAACGTTGGAACACGATCCCGTGGGACATGAACATGAGCTTCGGCGCCTTCCGGCTCACCGATGCCAGCACGTATTGGAATGGCTTCAGCATCACGCAAGCCATGAACATCGATCCCATGAGCCACTACAACAGCGTGAGTGTTTTCCCGCGTCCGCTCATTCGCGCGCTCCTGCAGGATCCCATGCGCCGCCGCATGTACATCGCGCACATCCGCGCCATCCTCGAGGATCAAGTGGCGAGCGGCGACATGGGGCAGCTAGCAGCGCAGATCCGCGCAGTGATCGATCCGCATGTGCAGGCCGACCCGAACAAGTTCTACACCTACCAAGGCTTCCTCGACAACCTGAACGACCAGGTGAGCTTCACCATCGCTTATCCCGGCCTTGGGCAATTGATGAACGGCCGCATGGCCTACATGCAGACCTATCCGGGCTTCACCGGGCAGCCGAACATCGGTGCCGTGCAGGCTGCGCCATCGGACCTCAGTGTTGGCGAACCGGTCACGATCACCTGCTCGATCGCCGATGCGGACACCGTTTTCATCGCCTATCGATTCTCGGATCACGGCCTGTTCACGCACGCGGCCATGCTCGATGATGGCCTGCATGGCGATGGCACGGCCGGCGATGGCGTCTATGGAGCAAGCTTCATCGCCGAGGCAAACCTGATCGACTACTACCTGTACGCTGAGAACGAAACAGCAGGGGAGTTCTCACCGCGCGGTGCCGCTTATCGCACGCATCGCATCTTCACACGCCTCGCTCCAGGCACCTTGGTGATCAACGAGGTGATGGCGGATAATCGTGGAGCCGTATTGGATGCCAGCGGCCATGCCGGAGATTGGATCGAGTTGTACAACGCGAGCGATGCCACCATTTCATCGGCTGGCCTTTACCTCAGCGATGACCCGGCTGATCCGGAGAAATGGTTCATGCCGGCTTTCACCCTTGCACCGCATTCCTATTTGATCCTTTGGGCCGATGAGCGCACCGGCATCGACGAATACCACACCAACTTCAAACTCGCTAATGAAGGCGAGACCTTGCTGCTTTCCTATTTCGGTGGCGAGATCATGGATCAGGTCACCTTTGGCCAGCAGTACCCGATCTACTCCTGGGCGCGATCACCCAATGGCTCTGGCGATTTCAAACGAATGGTGCCCACCTTCAACGGATACAATCTTTCGCAAGTGGGCTTCGCACCCGATGCCGCATTCCAGCTCTGGCCTAACCCGGCCACGGATCACGTGTTTGCCTTCGCCGATCTCGATGGCGAGTTCGAGGCCGAGGTGTTCCGTTCCGATGGCCGCCTTGTGGAAGGACCGATCAAACTTGCGGCGCGCCAGCTCGTCGAACTCGACACCTACGCGTATGGGCCGGGACAATACACCCTGCGAGCGAGCGGCCAACGGAACCGTAACAACGAAACCCTTCATCGTACTGCCATGAGAAAACTCTTCACGCTTTCCGCTCTTGCGATCGCATCGTTCTGCGCCGCGCAGACCTTCACCACGTGGGGCACCGGCCAGGGCCTCCCGAATGCCGATGTCCGCGATGTCGCCGTTGCCCCCGATGGGAAGGTCTGGGTCGCCACTTCATCGGGCATCGCATCATTCGATGGGACCACGTTCAATAGCTACTCGGTTGGCTCGCATCCCAGCTTCCTCAACGATGATACGTATGCCATCGAGGTGCTCGATAACGGTGATGTGTGGGTGGGAACAGACTTCGGAGTGAGCGTTCTGCAAGGCAACACCTTCACGAATTACACCACGGCGAACGGTCTTGGCGACAACGAGATCAAGAACATCAAGCAGGCGCCCAACGGCGATGTGTGGCTGGCCACGATCAACGGCGCCACGCGATACAACGGAAGCAGCTTCACTGCCTTCGGCTCGCCCAGCATCCCTTTCGGTGGAACCACTCACGTGGCCTTCGCAAGCAATGGCGACGTGCTGCTGAGCGGCGGCCTCGGCGGCGTGATCGTGTACAACGGCACCGCATTCTCGGCGATCACCACAGTTGGTGGTCTGCTCAGTAACCGCATTCGCAGCATCGCTGTTGATGCCCAGCAGAACAAATGGGTGGGCACCGCCGAGGGCATCTCCGTATTGAACTCGTCCAATGTGCATATCGTTGATCATGAGCATGTCTTCCTCCTTCCTCCGCCAGACGAACTGAATCCGATCACCGACATGCTAGTGGATAACGCCGGTCGCATCTGGGCGGCGGTGTATGTGGACTATCTCGTTACCGAAGGCGGCGTAAGCGTTTATGCCAATGGTTCCTGGATGCAGTACGAGGAGAGCGACGGCCTTGCTGGTCCCAATGCGCGCCGTTTGGCCAAGGATGCCAGCGGCAATATCTGGGTGGCCACCAGCACGGGCCTCACGCGCATCAGCAACCTCAACATCGGGATCGAAGAGCGCGCGGCAGCTTCCTTCAAGCTCTTCCCGAATCCTGCGAGCGCTTTCGTAGAGGTGATGCTCGAAGCACCCATGAGCAATGCGCTTGTTGAGGTGCGCGATGCCAGCGGCCGCTTGGTGATGCAGGAGCGCGCCAGCGGACAGCGCTTGCGCTTCGATGTTGCTGCGCTGCGAGCAGGTCTCTACCTGATGCGCATCGGCAACGAGGCCGTGCGTTTCGCTGTGGAGCGCTAGGTTCTCATTGCTCTACTCCGGAAGCCCTGCCGCGCGCAGGGCTTCCTTGCTTCCGGCATAGGTGATGCCGAAGTGCGAGGCATCGTGAATGCAACGCCCATTGCGGATTACAAGCACCTGTGGCGATTCATGCTGCACGCCGTATCGGTCGGCTATCGCATTCGAGATGCTGCGGAAGCGGAGGAGGTCGAGGTAGAAGATGGCACCCAAGGCGTCATCGGCCTCGGTCCATGTGCTCTCCAAGCGGTTCAATGCGGCACTGCTGATGCTGCATCGTGTACTGTGCTTGAAGATGAGGACCGGGCGCGTGGCCGAAAGCTGGTCGATGAAGCCGAGTTGAGCTGCATCGGTTAGGTCGGTCCATTTCATGAGGCGCGAAGGTCGAGCAGTTGGATGCAATGGTTCGTGATGGCGATTACATTGCCACCGTGCCGGTTGACGGGGTTTCCGTCAGTGACAACCGGAGCCGTTCAGTTCAGTCATGGAGAATGCACGCACCGCATGAAGTGAGCGCTTCCGTACTTAGCCACGTGAAGCCCCAGAACGCTGTCCCCCAAGAAGCGCACATCGAAACGGAGATGGCAACGCTGGCCGCGCGCTTCGTTAACAGCACCAACCGCCACGTCTTCCTCACCGGCAAGGCGGGCACCGGCAAGACCACCTTTTTGCACAAGCTGGCCCGAAGCACACACAAGCGCTATGTGATCCTTGCGCCCACGGGCATCGCCGCGCTCAATGCGGGGGGCGTCACCATACACAGTCAGTTCCTGCTGCCATTCGGGGCTTTCCTTCCGGAGAAGCAGCGCCCGCTCGACATCGCCGAGGGCGCATTCCACGATCAGGACACGCTCACGCGAAGGCACCCGCTCAATGCGCTGCGTCGCAACGTGCTGCGCGAGGTGGACCTGCTCATCATCGACGAGGTGAGCATGCTCCGCGCCGATGTGATCGATGCCATCGACTTCCGTATGCGCGCCGTTAGGCAGAACCGCCGCGAGAGCTTCGGTGGCGCGCAAGTGCTGCTCATCGGCGATCTGTACCAGCTGCCGCCCGTGGTGAAGGACGATGAATGGCGCGTGATGCAGCGGTACTACGCCAGCATGCACTTCTTCGAGAGCCAGGTGCTGAAGCAGCACGGCTACGCGCACATCGAGCTCGATAAGATCTTCCGCCAGCAGGATGATCGTTTCATCCGCATCCTCAACAATCTGCGCGATAACAAGGTGCAGCCCGAGGATGTGGCCGAGCTGAATGCGCACTTCAAGCCCGCAATCAGCCAAGCGGAGAGCGAGGGCGTCATCACCCTCACCACGCACAACTACAAGGCCGACGAGATCAATCAACAGGCGCTGGTCAAGCTGTCGGGCAAGGCGCACGCGTTCGAGGCCAGCATCAGCGGCGACTTTCCGCAGAGCATGTTCCCCGTGCTGCAGCGCATCGAGCTGAAAGTGGGCGCGCAGATCATGTTCGTGAAGAACGACCCGGAGAAGATGTACTTCAACGGCAAGCTCGCTCGAGTGGAAGAGCTGAACGATGAAGGCATCACCGTGCGGATGTATGAAGGTGTAGGGGACGTGCTTTCGGAGCAGACCTACTTGCTCAAGCGCGAGACCTGGGAGAACAAGCGTTACGTGGTGAATGCGGCCTCGAAGGAGCAGGAAGAGGAAGTGCTCGGCACCTTTGAACAATACCCTATTAAACTGGCGTGGGCCATCACTGTTCACAAGAGCCAGGGCCTCACTTTCAGCAAGGCCATCATCGATGTGGGGCAAGCCTTCGCTCCAGGGCAGGTTTATGTGGCGCTCTCCCGCCTGCGGTCGCTCGATGGCCTCATCCTGCGCACGCGCATCGATCCCGGTGTGGTGAGCACCGATAAGGATGTGCTGGCCTTCACGCAGCGCGGCGAGCAGCAAGAGCCACTGCCAAATCAGCTGAAGGCGAAGCAGCGCGAATACCTGCAACAGATGCTGGCCAGCACATTCGATTTCGGTGAGCTGCTGCGCAAGGTTGAATGGACGCAGAAGGACCACCCGGAGACGGCGCAGTTCGAAGATGATTCCATGAAGACCGCGCTGCAGGTGCTGCGCGACAAGCTGCGAAGCGAAGAGGAGAACACGCAGAAATTTCGTGGCCAGCTCATGCGCCTGCTCTTCGAGGACAAGCGCGAGGATCTGCTGGTGCGCATCGAGAAGGGCGGCGGCTACTACGGCGATCTGCTGCACGAGCAGATGAAGGCGCTCTTCCGGCACATCGCGCAAGCCGAGATGCTCAGCCGCACCAAGGAATACACCAACGCGCTGAAGGAGATCGATGGCATGCTCATGAAGCGCATCGCCACCATCGCCAAGGTGGGCTACATCACCACCTGCATCCTCAACGGCGAGGAGATTCAGCGGCAGCAAGAGATTGAGCGCGGCCTCACCGCGAAACGTGCTGCCATGGTAGGCGATGCACGCGCATGGGCCGAAGAGAACCGCCCGAAGGGCAAAACGGAGGAAACGCGACCGCAAAGCGAGGTCCTGACCTCGATCCGGATCACGCCGAAGCGCGCCCACCTCGAGCGTCGACCCTCCGGGTCGACAAGCGAAGGGCGCCACCTATGCCACCACCTATGCGCTGCTGCGCGATGGATTGACGCTGGAGCAGATCGCCCAGAAGCGCCAGCTATCCAAGAGCACCATCGAAGGGCATTTCGCGCGCGGCATCGCCGAGGGTGAGATCGAGATCAACGGCCTGATGCCCGAAGCCGAGCGCGACCTGATCGCCGATTGGATGCGCGAGAATCCGGCCAAGGGCTTGAATGAAGCGACCGGGTACTTCGAGGGCCGCTTCAGCTACGGCGCCTTGCGCATGGTACAGGCGTGGGTGAAGCGGGAGGCAGCTGAAGCGTAGCTAACTATCGGCCCGAAATTCCATCAACGAGAACCGGTTGACGGATTATCCGTCTGTTGCATTCCGGATTTCAGGCCATATACTTGTGCCGGATTATAGGCCATGAACGTGACGGATACCCTGGCAATGGAACCGCAAGCCCGCTATGCGCTTGCGCCCTCCGTCGATGAGGCCATCACCGGCCGCATCCATCTGATTCGTGGCCGCAAGGTGATGCTAGACAGTGACCTGGCAGAGCTTTAAGGGGTGGAGACCAAGCAGCTCAAGCGGCAAGTGCGAAGGAACCTGAGCCGGTTCCCGGAGGACTTCATGTTCGAACTCACGAGCGAAGAAACGGAGTTTTCAAGGAGCCAAATTGGCACCTTGAAGCGGAATGGTGAGGTTTCCGAAACAGAGGTAGGCATCTTGAGGAGCCAAGTTGGCACCTCAAGTTGGGGTGGGTCTCGCTACGCCCCCATGGCATTCACGGAGCAGGGTGTCGCCATGCTCAGCAGTGTGCTTAATAGCGAGCAGGCCATTCAGGTGAACATCCGCATCATCCGTGTCTTCACCCGCATGCGCGAGATGCTGGAATCGCACCGGAATCTCCTTGAGAAGTTGGAGCGCTTAGAAGAACGCGTTGGCGGCCACGACGAGGAGATCCAGGCGCTTTTTGACCACCTCACGGCCATGATCTCTTCAGGTGAGCAGTCGCGGAGGTCCATTGGGTTCAAACCGAACGATGCTTGAGCATCGCCATCACAGCAGAACAGCACTAACCGACAACGCACACCACCATGGCAAACGCAGTCTTCGGAAGCAACATCAAGCTCCTTCGCACCCGTCGCGGCCGCTCACAGGAAGAAGTGGCCATCGCCCTCGACGTGAAACGATCGAGCTACAGCGGTTACGAGAACGGCAGCGCTGAGCCCAGCTTCGAGCTGCTGCTGCGCATGAGCGAGTACTACAAGGTGAGCATCGACCGCCTGCTGCGCGATGAACTCACTGCGCTCAGCGGAGCCAACTCGGCATTCTGGGCGCGGCGGCGATATCGACCTCAGCGGCCGCCGACTGCGCGTACCGCAACCACTGTGGATCGCGAGGACCGCGAGAATGTGGAACTGGTTCCCGAGAAGGCCAAGGCCGACTACGCGCTAGGCTACGCTGATCCGGAAGACATCAGCATCCTGCCCACCTTCCAGATGCCCTTCCTCGCGAAGGACCGGAAGTACCGCACCTTCCAGATCAGCGACGATAGCATGCCCCCCGTGGCCGACGGCTCGTGGGTGACCGGCGAGTACGTGCAGAACTGGCAGAGCATCCGCGATGGCCAGCCCTACATCGTGATCACCAAGGACGATGGCATCGTGTTCAAGGTGGCGTACAACCAACTGAAGGAGAAAGGAACGCTATTGCTCTGCAGCACCAACCCGCTCTATTCACCCTACGAGGTGCAGGTGGCCAATGTGCTCGAGGTTTGGAAGTTCACGCACTTCATCAGCGCCGAGCTCCCTGAGCCCAATATGAGCCGCGACGAACTCGCCAAGAGCGTGGTAGAGTTGCGCAAGGAGGTGGGGCAGTTGCGCCTGGCCATGGAGCAGCAAGGCAGGCTGGCCTTCTGAAGAGCTTTCCCGCAGAGCAGTTGATCGGATAAACGCATGGCCGCGCGCCAACCAGCATGCGCTTGCATTAATCGCGGCTGAAGCCATGCGAAGGGAGGAGGTGCCGCATGATCCGCATCAAGCATCTTCGCGGCATGCGCATGATTGCTCCACTGTTCCTTGTTGCAAGTGTTCTGTTCGCATGCAGCGCGTCCACGCCAGCGCCACCCTCCTTCGTCTTCGATCTTGAGGACGTGCTCGATGCTCATCAGGAACTCGCATTGGATTCGCTCTTCCGCGACCACGAGCGGCGCACGGGCAACGAGATCGCACTGGTGACGCACCCCAGTTTCCACGGCCGCAGCGCACGCGACTTCGCAGTGAGCTTCGGCGACTCGCTAGGAGTGGGTAAGAAGGATTCCGACAATGGCGTGGTGATCGCCTTCAG